>DASVGY010000159.1:0-34684 GCA_036379295.1 Pelobium sp. | reverse complement strand
AATTGCCGTTTATAAAAAAGCAGGTTGGATTGTTCAGGTGGATGATACCAACGACCCTTCTTTAGATGAGATGGTGAAAACTTATATTGCTCAAAAATACAAAAAGCCTAATGGTGCTTTTTTAGGGGTAGTGCACCGTCTAGACAGGCCGGTTAGCGGTGTAATTCTTTTTGCAAAAACATCTAAGGCCTTAGATCGCATCAATAAAATGTTTAAAGAGCGAGAAATGCACAAAACTTATTGGGCGGTAGTAAGGCAAAAGCCCAGCATGATGGAGGGTAATTTAGTGCATTTTTTGGTTAAAAATCCTAAAAAAAATATCACTACAGCTCATAAAACAGAGGTAAGTGGCAGTCAGAGGGCCGAATTAAATTTTAGGGTATTGGGTTTTTTAAATGATTATTACTTGGTAGAAGTGGATCCAATTACCGGTCGTCCGCATCAAATTAGGGTGCAGCTAGCTAGTTTAGGCAGCCCAATTGTGGGCGATAACAAATACGGGTATCCTAGAGGAAGTCGTAAAAAATCTATTTGCCTACACGCCAGATATTTAGAATTTATACACCCCGTAAAAAAAGAACCCGTTAAAATTTTTGCGCCACTACCCCAAGATGGGTTTTGGGAAAAATTTGATAGTTTCAGTAAAAAATAAAAGTGAATTTTTTTTCGTTATTCAGCGATGCTTCATCAAAAATTCTCTTTCTAGAATATTTGTGGCTTAAAACGAATTTTTCATACTTTGCAAAATATTTTAAAATGTTTTAATACATCTTTATTATCCAATTATAAACCTTAGCAAAAAAAAATGACCGAACAAAAGAGTTATAGTTCTGCACTCTACACCTTAATTACTGTTTTCTTTTTTTGGGGATTTGTTGCCGCCAGTAACGGTATTTTTATCCCATTTTGTAAAACACATTTCAACCTAACACAGTTTGAATCGCAACTGATAGATTTTACTTTTTATGGCGGATATTTTATTGGTTCCTTAGCGCTATACTACGCTTCCCAAATTTTTAAAGTTGATATCTTAAACAAAATTGGCTTTAAAAACGGTATTATTTACGGCTTAATCATTTCGGCTTTGGGCGCACTTTTGATGATTCCTGCCGTTAATTCGGGTTCGTTCAGCTTTATTTTGATAGCATTTTTTGTAATTGCCATTGGTTTTTCTTTACAGCAAACGGCTGCAAACCCTTTTGCTGTTGCGTTAGGTACGCCAGAAACCGGTGCCGATAGACTAAATTTGGCCGGAGGCGTTAACAACTTCGGCTCTATTTTGGGGCCTATCATCGTAAGCGTTATCCTTTTCGGGAGCGCAGCCGGGGCGTCTCCTAAATCGGTTGAAATCGCATCTATAAATAATCTCTATTATATTTTAGCGGGATTATTCATCGCGGTAGCTATTTTCTTTGCTGTTTCAAATCTTCCTAAAGTCACCAGCGATGAGCAGATAGAATCAAGCAAAAAAACTAATTTGCCTTTGTTTGTAATGTTTATAGCGTTTTTGATGATTCTTGCATCAGATGTTTTGGCAGATGTAACAGGTGTTTCAAAAGCGATTTTTGTGTACCTTTCTTTGGCAATTATTGTGCTTACTTTGGTGTTCGCATCAAAATCGGCAAGCAAGTCTCCAGATGGTTGGGGCGCTATGAAATACCCACAATTGGTTTTGGGAATGCTCGCGATATTTACTTATGTTGGGGTAGAGGTTACCATTCAAAGTAACATGGGCGCATTATTACAGCTACCTAATTTCGGTGCTTACAGCGAGTCTGCTATTTCTCCTTTTATCTCTTTGTACTGGGGAAGTTTAATGATTGGGCGTTGGACAGGGGCGGTAAGTGCGTTTAACCTCTCAAAAAATGTAAAAAGAATTTTAACGGTAGTAGTGCCCTTTATCGCTTTTGCGGTAATATTATTTTTTAACCACGTTACCGGAACAGATATTTCGCAAATGTATATCTACGTAATTTGTATTGCTATACTTATTGCAGGATTCTTTTTTAGCCAAGAAAAGCCAGCAAGAACCTTAGCGGTTTTTGCAACTTTGGGTGTGTTGGCTATGCTTATCGGTTTGTTAACAGATGGTAAAGTTGCAACTTATGCATTTATCAGCGGCGGACTTTGCTGCTCTATTATGTGGCCGTCCATATTTTCGCTAGCCATAACCGGATTAGGGAAATATACCAGCCAAGGTTCTTCTTTTTTAATTATGATGATTTTAGGAGGTGCAATTATTCCGCCGGTACAAGGTATATTAGCCGATGGCAGCGGCATCCATTTCTCTTACGTTATACCGGTAATTTGTTTTGCATACCTTTTGTTTTTTGCTTGGAAAGTAGGTAAGGAGCTTAAGAAGCAAGGCTTTGATGTAAGTGAGATAGAGGCCGAAGGTGCACATTAATGATAGTTTTTAACACATTAATGCTATTACCATTAAAACTTTGTTGATATTTTGTGCTTGTAAATTAACCACATTTTGTAACCAATACCATTATCTAAAATCTTATTAAATGAGTTTTAACTTGAAAAATGTTTGTCTGGCTTCATTGGCAGCGGTCTTCATGTTCAGTGCATGCAACAACAGTAAAACTGTATCGTCTTCTGCTACAGATTCGCTTGCATTGGTAAATATTGATAGCACAAAGTTTGACACTACCATTAACGGCAAGGCTGTTAAAATGTACACGCTAACTAACAAAAACAACATGAAGGCGGTTTTTACAAATCTGGGTGGCCGCATTATTAGTTTACTGGTGCCCGATAGCGCCGGTAGGTTAACAGATGTTGTGGTGGGTTATGGTAGCGCCCAAGATTATCAAAAATCTACAGATCCTTATTTTGGCGCAACTATTGGGCGTTATGGCAACCGCATTGCAAAAGGTAAATTCACTATCGATGGGAAAGAATACCAATCATCCTTAAATAACGGGTCTAATATGTTACACGGCGGTAAAAATGGTTTCCAATATCAGGTTTGGGATGCTACCCAGCCTAACAATCATACGCTTGTGTTGCAATATTTATCGAAAGATGGCGAAGAAGGTTTCCCCGGAAATTTAAGCGTAAAAGTAACTTACAGCCTAACAGACGATAATGCGCTTAAAATTGATTACGAAGCTACAACCGATAAAAAAACCGTTTTAAATCTAACCAACCATGCCTATTTTAACCTCAACGGCGAAGGGAGCGGAACCATCTTAAACCATACGCTACAGATTTTTGGCGACGAATATACGCCTGTGGATTCAAACTTGATTCCAACCGGAGTGGAGAAGTTGGCCGGTACACCGCTTGATTTCACAAAGCCCACTAAAATTGGCGAGCGAATAAATACAGAAAACCAGCAGCTTAAAAACGCCGGCGGTTATGATCATAACTATATCCTCAATGGAACAAAAGGTATGGGCATGAACCACGCTGCCCAAGTGAGTGGAGATAAATCAGGAATTATAATGGATGTTTACACGGAAGAGCCGGGTTTACAGTTTTATAGCGGAAACTTTATGGATAGTAAAAACACCTTTAAAGGAGGGGCAAAAGATGATTTTAGAACTGCATTTTGTTTAGAAACCCAGCATTATCCAGATTCGCCAAACCATCCAAGCTTCCCTTCTACAGAATTAAAACCAGGGGATACCTATAAATCCAGCTCTATTTATAAATTTACTACCCCTTAGGGTCAAAAATAAAAAGCTCTTTAAAAAAATAGACTGAACCCCAAAGGTTGAACACTATTTGGGGTTCAGTCTAAAATGGGGAGCTTTTTAATTACCAGCCGAAATTTACTTGCTTTTTAATATCCGGATGCAAACTGTGGTAAACCGGGCAGTTTAATGCTGCGTGTTCAAGTATTTTCCTTTGTTTATCGCTATAGTTATCCTTAGCGGGAAAAGTGAATTCAATATGAATTTCGGTTACTCTACGTGGCTCGGTGCCCATAATTTTTGTGACTTCTGCAACAGCATTCTCAATGTCAATTTGATGGGTTTGTGCCGTAATTCCCATAATGGTAAACATACAACTAGCCAAAGAAGTAGCCAACAAATCTGTCGGCGAAAAAGCCTCTCCCTTACCATGGTTATCCAGCGGTGCATCGGTAATAATTGTTGTGGACGATTGTAAATGCGTTGCGCTTGTTCTTAAGTCGCCTTTGTATAAAATTTTTGAGGTTGCCATAACTTATTTTTTGCTCAAATGTAGGCATATTTCATTTTTTGGAGCACCCATGGCATCCGTATAATCTTTTATTTACTACACTTTGCTGTAAAATTTTTTAATGATGAATCTTGTAAAAGGCTTAAAAATAGCTCAAATTATAATTAATAAATTTATAATCAGTAGGTTAGGGAAATTTTTTTGGATGCCGCTTTTTGTGGTTATTAAATTGAATACAAAAAACTCAAGAAATTTTTCAAGTTCTTAATAAATATATGAGCATAGCCATTGTATTGGGATTACTAATTTTAGCAATCATTCTTTTTGCAACAGAAAAGCTTTCGGTAGATGTAGTAACCGTACTCATTTTGATAGTGTTAATTTTGACTAACATCATCACACCAAAAGAAGCTTTTGATGGTTTTTCGAACGATTTTATCATTATTCTGGCAGCAATTTTTATAATGGTGGGGGCATTAAAAAAAACCGGCGTAATAGATACCTTTATTTCTAGAGTGGTCAACATTAAAAAGCAGCCGCCAAAAATAATTTTGTTCGGCGTGATGATGATTTCTGCATTAACATCTGGTTTTATGAACAATACCACCATAACGGCCTTAATGTTAAACCCAACAATTGGTCTTTCCAAGGCATCTGGGATGGCCCCATCACGAATTTTGATGCCCTTGGCTTTTGCTTCAATTTTAGGAGGAACCTGTACTTTGATAGGTACATCAACCAATGTAGCCGTAAGTGGTTATTTGGTGAGCCAGGGATTACCCCGGATTGGTATGTTTGATTTTTTACCGATAGGTCTTATTCTTTTAGGTTTAGGGATTTTATACATGATGACCATTGGACAGGCATTGTTGCCCAAACACCCAAAAGAAAATTTGGCCGAAGATTATGCTGTCCGTAAATATTTAAGCGAGGCCGTAATTGCCGAAGATTCTGATTTGATTGGGCAAAAGGTGGTTGATTCGGATATATCGAAGCAGGGATTTACAATCGTTTCTATCATCAGAAACAAGTACAATTTTATCCCTACCAGCTTTACCAAATTAGCCGCCGGCGATGAAATTTTGATTAAAGGCAATGTGGACGACTTGTTAAAAATTAAAGATTTAAACGGGGTTGATATTAAGGCCGATTTGCTAGACCTAAACAACGAAGAAGCAGATGTTCATTTGGCAGAGCTGATGGTAACCGGTGGCTCTGCAACACTTAAAGCAACTGTTGAGCGCATTAATTTTAGGGCTAGGTATGGTTTAAGTATTTTAGCGGTGCATCGGAAAGGGAAAACAATGCGAGAGAAAATTGGCAAAATGCAATTGAAAGTGGGCGATTTGTTATTGGTACAGGGCGAAAAGGAAAGCATCGATTTAATACGCAACCGGGATAATGATTTCATTATATTAGAAGATTACAAGCCTAACTTGCACCTCAAAAGAAAAGGGATTTTTACCCTAATTTTCTTTGTGCTGTCTATCATACTAGGTACAACGGGCATTGTTCCACTTTCGGTGGGCTTTTTAATTGGTGCATTGCTAACAGTAGCATTCCGATGCATTAACCCAGATGAGGTGTATGACGATATTGACTGGCGCCTGCTTATTTTGATTGGCGGTATGAGTGCTTTCGGCATTGCAATGACCAAGACCGGCGCCGATGAGTTTGTGGCAAATTACGTGATAGCTGTTTTTGAACCTTTAGGGTTATACGGTATTTTAGCCGGTTTTATAGTATTAACCGTAATATTAACGCAACCCCTAAGTAACGCAGCGGCTGCTTTAGTAGTGCTTCCAATTGGTTTGCAAACTGCCCACCAGTTACATGCCAATCCCTTAACATTTGCTATTGCTATCATGCTTTCGGCCTCTGTTTCTATGTTAACACCTTTTGAGCCTTCTTGTATTTTAGTTTACGGCCCCGGTAAGTATCGGTTTTTTGATTTTGTAAAAGTTGGTGGCATTTTAACTTTAATTATGATGGTGGTTTTGGCGTTAATCATACCTTTTTTCTATCCTTTTAAGCTTTAAAAATCGCTTTAAACACACTAAAACATTTTAGGCTGTGCAAAACAATAGCTGATACATTTATCTTTATAAAATTCAGATTTTTTAATTGTAAAAATAGACATGACGATAGAGGAAAAAATTCAGGAATCAGAAACCCGAATATTTAAAGCAGTGTTTCCGAGCAGCACCAATCATTATGATACCCTTTTTGGCGGAACGGCAATGGCCTTGATGGATGAAGTTGCTTTTATTACGGCAACCCGTTTTTGCAGGCAACGCTTAGTAACAGTGAGTAGCGATAAAATCGACTTCAAAAAGCCTATCCCTGCTGGTACAATTGTAGAGTTGGTAGGCAGAGTATCCAGCGTAGGAAATACGAGTATAAAAGTTAGGGTAGAGATATTTATAGAGCAGATGTACTCCGTACACCGCGAAAAGGCCGTAAGCGGAGAATTTACTTTAGTGGCCATTGATGCGAGCAAGCAAAAAACGAAAATAGCTAAGGAGTAAATCCTTTTTTAAAGTCAACACGATTTAACACCCTCAAAAGGCAATACTAAATGCCTTTACAAAAAAAAAATATTTCTCATCCCTTATTAATTAAAAATATTTAATAACTTTAGCTCATTAACTAAATTATATTAATTAAGCGGTATGAGAAAATTATTACTTATTCTCCTCATGTCAACTTGCACTGCTGCAGTATATGCTCAGGGTATGGTTGTCAACAGGTATTTCAACAGCGCAACTGCAGACGGAACAGGCGACGTGGTAGAGTTGCTTGTAGTCACTGATCACTTAGATATCAGGAAGTGGTTTATTAAAGATTATGGAAACGGTACCGCCACGGTGCCGAGCAGGCTGGACGAAGGTGGCGGGAAAATCAGATTCAATGACGTTCCTCTTTGGAAAGACTTAAGATCCGGAACCGTAATTGTACTTCGTAAGCGAACAGCCACTTCCGCTACTTTGGCTAATTTTACTCCGGCCTATGTTCCTGATGTTGATGCTAGCGACTTTATCATTGATGTAGACATAAATGACACAAACTACATGACAGATATTTATCCAGATAAAGCCTTTAACGTTACCCCTCATGAAATGGTGTTGATTAGGGCAGATGTGGACGATGTACCTGTTAAAGCAACGCCAGACACCGATAGACTTAATTTTTTGAACGGCGCAAATAAAGCTGTACATGCGCTTGCCTATGGCGATTTCTATAATGTTTCAACATTTAATGCTGTTAAAAGCCCAAAGGCAATTTTTAGCAACGGTCCTTATAACACCACTAATTATGTTGGTAACGGCACTATTGGGATGGTTACGCTAACCAATCCTAACGTTGCGACTTATACTACGCCATTAACAAAGAGCAACCCCTTGGTAAGCTTGCCTTCTTACTGGGAGAAACAGTCGGCGCTCACTAGCGGTATGCCATACGGCATTGAAATATACCGCTCTTTGACAAATTACCAGCTTAACCCATCAAGTCCGGTGCGGAAGGTTAAGGCCTTTGCGGTGGTAATTGATCCAAAGTACGTGGATTTTAAACCTACTTCTTCAGCCGCTAAAACTCCAGAAGAATATGTCGCGGATGAGCCAGGAACCGTTTTAGCCTGCATAAATGGCGGTTTTTTTGGTGGCGGTGCGGCGTACAGCATGGTACGGTATAATGGTGCAAACTTGGCAAATAATATTGCGGCGGTAACCAGAAACGTTTATAATAACCAGACAAACAGTTATTACCCCACTAGGGCGGCTTTTGGTTTAAGTCCAGATCTTAAGCCAGACGTTGCTTGGGTTTATCCGCAAGCCGCGGTGGCAAGTCCGGCAGCTCCCGCAGAGGTTTATGCTTACAGCACACCCTCACCAAACGATGTAAACCTGGCGCCACAACCTGTTCCGCAAAGGGCAACGGGTTCACCTTGGAATACAGTAACTGCTATTGGCGGTTCGCCGATGTTAATTAAAGATGATGTGATTAACCTTACCGCAGATGAAGAGTTAATAGTTATCGATAACAACTCGCCCCGGGCAAGAACAGCAATAGGATATACTGCTACAGGCAAAATAATATTGTTTTCCGTTGAAGGGAATTCTGCAGTTGCTGATGGTTTTACGCTGGAAGAGCTGGCCAACTACCTTAAAGATGCCGGATGTAAGGGCGCAATCAATTTAGATGGTGGCGGCTCCAGTGTGTTGAGGGTTGGGGGGCAACCACTCATATCTCCGTCTGATGGTACGGAAAGACCTATGCCAGCAGTTGTTTTAGTTAAATCGAAAAATTAGCATTTTAATCATGAGAAAATATATAAGCGCAATTTTATTAATTGTACTGGTTAACAGTGCGTTTGCCCAAAAAGTTGATTCGTTGCAACTTTTGCAAGATGTTAACGGCGGCGCAGTGGCCTTTACCCCGATAGCTACCAACGCTGCTACATTTGGTAATGGTTACGGAACCTCGAATATGGCTTTTATAGCCAAGTTAAGAGCCTATACCACTTCTATTTTACCAGTTACGCTTTCTTCTTTTAAATCAAAAAGAGAGGCAAATACAGTAAACGTAATATGGAGCACTGTTTCTGAGGCAAACTCAGATTATTTTGAGGTATTAAAATCCTCAGATGGTAAAAATTTTACGGCGATTGGTATTGTGCGGGCGGCCAACAATTCAAATCAAAAAGTTAATTACAACTTTAAAGATGTAAACCCAATTAAAGGCGCCAACTATTACCAATTGAACATGGTAGATTTAGACGGAAGCTCAAAAAAATCAATCATCGTTAGCACACAGTTTGATATTGAGCGGGCAGACTTTAGTGTTTACACAGATGCAAATAACGGAACTTTAGCCTTAAACGTTTATAGTGATAAAGCCAAATCAGCGGTTTTTTCTATTTATGATTTAGCCGGTAAAAAGATAATTAGTAAAAATATTAAGCTACAACCAGGAAGCAACAGCTTCGGGTTTAACCTAAATAGCAATGCTAAAATGATAATTGCAGAGTTGGTTGCGGATGGCGACACGCAAAGCAAAAAGCTATTTTACTAAAATTAAAAATAAGTTCTAAAAATTGAACGTGGTTGGGGTGTTTTGCTTTTGGCTACGTTCAATTTTAAATTAAAAATAGGAGGCTAAAAATGGTGAAGCGTATTTTAACTACAATAATTTTAGTAATAATGATTAGTTTTTGGGCAACAGCTCAGGAAATTAAAGTTATTGAGTCTGGGCATTTAAAAACCACAGATTCTTTATTTGTATTTAAGCCCACAAATTATAGCTCAAAAACGCAATACGCTTTGCTTTATTTATTACACGGCCATTCTGCAAATTTTAGGAGTTGGAGCAAGCTGGCAGATTTGCAATCTTTAGCCAACCACTACCAAATGTTGATTGTATGTCCAGATGGATTAAAAAAAAGCTGGTACATCAATTCTCCGCTTCGCGATAGCTCGCAATACGAAAGCTTTTTCTTTGATGAGTTGCGGCCATTTATTCATCAAAACTATAACATCGACCCTAAAAAGATTTTTATTACCGGTGCAAGTATGGGCGGTTATGGGTCGCTTTGGCTGTTTATGCACCATAGCGATTATTTTAGAAGCGCAGGCAGCACATCCGGAACGGTAAACTTAAGACATTCGGGCTTTAAGGCCTCAACTCTAGCCGAACATTTGGGCGCTTACTCCCAAGAAAATAAAAATTTTGATAGCTACTCCATCACAAATAACGTAAAGCTTTTGGCAAAATCTGGGAAACCCATAATATTCGATTGCGGAACCGAAGATTACCTGTATAAAGCAAACAAAGCTTTAAGAGATTCCTGTGATTTTTACAAAGTTGCTGCTACTTACACCGCACAACCGGGCAAACACACAGGCGGCTATTGGTCAAAAACCATCCTAGCGCACCTGCAATTTTTTGATAGCTTGTTGAAGCAAGATCAAACGAAAAACAAATAACATCGTAAACAAAAAAACATAAATCGTGAAAAAGCTTTTCTTTATATGCTTATTAGCCCTTACGCATAAAACATTTTCGCAAGGCATCCCCACAACAGTTTTAGAAAAATTAAAAACGGCAAAACCAGGTGAAGTTGTACAGTTACCGGGTTTCATTGATAAGGATTTTGAAAAAATTCCGTACAAAAAAGTGGTGTTGCCGGGTCCACAGTTCATCATTTCTGATGATCCGGAATATATTAGAGTGCCAGAGGCAATTGCCTTAAAGGAAACGGTACAACCAGGCAGTGTTAGGTTATACGTTTACAATGTAAATGGTGTAAAAGAACCTCAAAAAATGACCCGAAAAATCACGGCAGTTATCAAAAATATTGGAGAAAGCACTTTGCATTTTAGGATGCTTAAATACGCTTCGCAAAAGCCTAGCGGTAATTATTTTTTAGTTGGCAAGCAAGGTTTGCATGATTTTTTCGCCGCTAAAGAATCCCAAAAAATAATGAAAGTAAAACCAGGGCAAACGGTTGCAATAGACCCACAACTAGAAAAAAATAAAGTAAATTTTGACGAGTTGACCCATGGTTTATATGAGTTTGTGATAGACCAGCCCGCGGAGATTGCCGTTTTACAAACTTCGCCAGAAAAATCGGGTCCAAAGGCCTACGAAACTATCACTAACATTATCCCTTTCGGTCATAAAAATGCCGGTCGAGGTTTGTTTGGCGTGAGCAATTATTGGATAAAAAGTGATAGTATTTTGAGTACAGATAAGCCGGCATCTCAAATTGTTGTTGCCGATGGAATTGATGACCATTGGGTTGTAGGAAAAGAAGGCGTTTCGGGTATGGAAGCTAAGTTGGCGGGAAATTATGGGGTGATGTATAACGTGGAGCTGAACTGGAAAAGTACCGGAGGCAAAGGCCTGGCATTGCTAACCTGGAACGCCCGATCAGACAGTAAATGGTGTAGCGCTATGGCAAATGCCATTTTGGTTAAAAATAGCGATAGCCCAAATGAAATTGTTGATATACCCAGTATGCAATTGAGCACCAAAGGAGCGCCAGAAAGCGTTGTAATTCAGATTTTTAAGCCCGATACAAGCAAAGAAATTCAAACTTTAAAGTTTACTTATTCGCCGCCGGGCGCATCGTGTTTACCAACTCCATTAATTTTTGTACCCATTGATTTGCGATAAAATGAACGTTAAATTGGCTTTAAGCCTTATTTTGCTTGTACTTGCAGCTTGCGCACCAAAGCTTAAGCCAGATGTAGAAATTGCAAAAGACCTGGAAAATGCAAAGGCAACATTTTTTGCTGGTGAGGTTAAACCTGCCGCCAGTAAACCTTGCTTTGCTGGCGCCTATTATCGAAAGTTGGTTTCCAGTACAGATGATTGGCTTGGGATTGAGGGCGTAGTTGTTTTACCTTACATCAAATTTGACGAAAACAGAAAGCACCCGACAAAAGCGATGCAGTATATGGATAATCCATCTGTTTATTTTGGAGGAAACATGGATGAACAGGAAACCGATATTGGTTTAACCTGGGAAGTTATTAAAGATGAAAAAGGAAATGTTACAAAAGACAGAAGAGCTTTTAGACCATTTCTTCGGAGAAACGAGTACAAAGATGGCCAGCCCGCGGTTTTTGAGAATGCACCAGCAAAACCAGAATTTTATTGGTACCCAGGCGAAGAAGTGAAAATGTCTGTTAAGTTGGTGGCCGATAAAACCCTTAGGTTTACCGTAGCAGGAGCTGGCAAAAAATTTGAACGCGATTTTGCCTGTAATGGTTTTACTTTGGGCGGTAAGGCCGAATACAAAAGGGTAAACGCAATAGACCAAGTGGGGAATGAGGGTAGAGCGGTAACCGATACTAAAACGCAGGTGATGAATGCGGTTTGGAAAAACACCAACCTATACAGACTGGTAGCTAAAAATACAATCGTTGTGCCGTTTCATAGCGGACGTTATACAGAAATGATGTGTCCTTCGCCAAAGTTTTTTAAGGTAAAACACAGCGCTCAAGATTTAGCTACCGGAGCCGAAACGCTTAGCATATCCGGCAACGGAGAATTTTAGTCTAAATTTAATAATCTGTTTCTGGCCAATAGGCAGGCGCCAATAACGCCAGATTTTTCGCCGAGTACAGATGTTTTGATGATGGTGTCGCTATTTACAAGGCTAAGCGAATATTTGTTAATGGCGCTTTTGATAGGCAGCATTAGATATTCGCCGGTTTTGGCCAAACTGCCTCCTACAATCACCAGCTCGGGGTTAAAAAGGTTAATTAACAAGGCTATCCCTCGTCCAAGTTTATCGCCTAAACCAGCAATTAAATCAATCGCTAATACATCGTCATTGTTTGCGGCTTCAATAATGCTGTCCATATCAATCTGATCTACTGAAAGCGGTTTAACCTTTCTTTCGATTAGGATACTGGAGGTACCAGCAGCAATTTTTTCTTTAAAATTACGGGTCAAGGCCCAGCCCGAACCTTCGGTTTCAAGGCAGCCTTTTTTGCCGCACTGGCAAATTATATTGTTATTAAATAATGGGATATGCCCAAACTCTCCGGCAAAGCCAGATTTTCCGTAATACAACTGACTGTTAATCATTACGCCCATTCCCAAACCGTGGTCAAGGTTTAAGTACAACACATTTTTTTCATCTTTCACCAAACCTGCATTAAACTCGCCGTAAGCCATAGCCCGCGAATCGTTTTCTAAAAATGTTTTGATATTAAGTTCTTTCTCTAAAGATTTAGACAATGGTTCTTCGTTAAAATTGAAAAAACTGTAGCTATAGCCGGTAGAATGGTTAATTCGTCCAGAAAGGTTAACCCCCAAACCCAGTATTTTTTCTTTACTTACGGGTAAGTTTTTAATGAAATTTTTAATAATGACTATTAAATCTACCAGTGATTCTTGCGAATTGCTTAGTTTGTACGGAATATGTTCTTTAATTTCTATCAGGTTTTTTTGAAGATCTGTAAGGCCAATGTTGATGTGGTTTTGCTTAATGTCAACCCCTAAAAAAAATACAGAATTACCTACCATGCCATAAAGGTTTGGCTTTCTGCCACCGGTTGACTCTACTTTCCCTAAATCTTCAACCAGTCCATCGTTAATCAACTCACCAATCAAATTGGTAACCTTGGGCACACTTAAGTTTACCTCTTTACAAATATCGGCAATTGTGTAGCTTCCGTTTTTACACAAAAAGCTGATAATATTTTTTTTTAAATGGATATTTTTTAATGCTACGCCAGAGGTACTCTCATCGTTCAACTCTTCAAAAAATGTCATATTGGTTGCTTAAAAATATTAATTATACAGTAGCAAAAATAGAATAAGTTAACGTAAAGTTTGCGAAATAAACCAACAAATTGTATGACGTAGCTATTAATTTAACCAGTTAAAGGGTAGAAATAGGTTTACCAATCTTCAAAAATTAGCCAAAGGCAAAATAATTATTAAAAAAAATTAATAACTATTGTTTTCATTGTAAAATAAATTTATATTCGTTGTATGAAACTTAAACCTTTCTTTACCCTTGTTTTCTTGGCTTTATTAATTGGCAACTCGCTTTACGCAAAAAAAGTTGAAGAAATAAAAATACCGGTTTTAGTAATTGGCGGTGGCGCTAGCGGCGTTACCGCAGGCATGCAATCAGCAAGGTTGGGGGTAAAAACAATTATTGTAGAAGAAAGTGACTGGCTGGGCGGTATGCTTACATCGGCCGGTGTATCCGCTATTGATGGCAACCACCAACTTCCATCTGGCTTATGGGGAGAGTTTCGTCAAAAACTTTACGATTATTACGGCGGTCCGGACAGTGTAGAGACCGGATGGGTGAGCAACACTTTGTTTGAGCCCTCGGTAGGAAACCAGATTTTAAAACAAATGACCGCCAGCACTCCTAATCTAAGTGTTTGGTTTGGTAGCCGATTTTTAAAAATTAAAAAAACGGATTTTGGTTGGGATGTTAACGTTACTAAAGGAAAAAAAGAATACCTGATTCATGCTAATATTGTAATTGACTGCACCGAATTAGGGGATATTATGGCGGCAGTGGGTGCAGATTTTTATGTGGGTATGGATAGCAGGGCCAGAACAGGCGAGATTTTTGCGCCAGAAAAGGCAAACAATATTATTCAGGACCTTACCTATGTTGCTGTTTTAAAATATTATGGAAAGGGCGCCGATAAAACCATCCCTAAACCTCCGGGTTACAACCCAGAAGAATTTGAACACGCTTGTAACGTAGCCGATCCGGCAGCGGTTGATAAGTCTGCGGTTTTAGATTGTGATAAAATGATCACTTATGGCAAGTTGCCTAACGGTAAATATATGATCAACTGGCCTAAAAACGGAAACGATATTTATTTGAACATTATTGCTAAAACCCCCGCAGAGCGAGAAATAGCACTAAAACAAGCTAAATTACATACCCTTAGGTTTGTATATTATTTACAGACAGCATTAGGTTTTAAAAATTTAGGTTTGTCTGATGAATTTGGTACGGCAGATAAGCTTCCAAAAATACCTTATCACCGCGAATCTCGCCGTTTAAACGGTTTGGTTAATTTGTCGGTCCCTTACCTGATGAATCCTTATGACCAAGAATGGCCACTTTACAGAACCGGAATTGCCGTGGGCGATTATACCATCGACCACCATCACTTAAAAAATCCGGATGCGCCAAAAATCGATTTCATTGACATTAAAATACCATCTTACAATGTGCCATTGGGCTCGTTAGTGCCAAAATCCGTAGCTAATTTTATCGTAGCCGAAAAAAGCATTGCGGTTTCAAATATTGTAAGCGGTGCTACCCGCCTACAACCTGTGGTGTTAGAGATTGGCCAGGCGGCAGGTGCTTTGGCGGCTACTGCTATTAATGAAGGTGAGGCTATAAAAGATATAAACATAAGGCATGTACAGGCTAACCTTTTAAAAGCTAACGTTTATTTGATGCCTTACTTGGATGTTAAGCCCACAGATTCTTATTTTGAGGCCGTACAAA
This sequence comes from Pelobium sp., assembly GCA_036379295.1. Taxonomy (GTDB): domain Bacteria; phylum Bacteroidota; class Bacteroidia; order Sphingobacteriales; family Sphingobacteriaceae; genus Pseudopedobacter. Next base: position 19,515 of record DASVGY010000159.1, on the reverse strand, counting down.
AAATTGGAGCAACAGGTATTTTAAAGGGTAAAGGCAATCCTTACAAATGGGCCAACCAAACCTGGTTTTATCCTAACCACGCCATCAGTGGTTTTGATTTGGTGGCCGGCTTAAAAACTTATTATCCGGCATTGGTAGCATACCAGCTAGGGGGCGCCGACTTAACAATTACAGATTTTGTTCAACTCATCCGTTTTATAAAACCCTCAACAACAGCGCAAGAGCTAACAGAAAGCTATGCAAAACTTTCTAAAAATGAAGTGATGAAAAGGAGTGAGGTAGCTGTTTTGCTGGATAAATATTTAAATCCTTTTGAAAAACAGATTGATTGGTTTGGCAATTTAAAATAGCCTTAGGCTTAATGTATTAACTACACAATTTTTGTAAAAATTTATGGCTCAAAAAAAAGCGACGCAAAAAAATCCGATTTATTGGATACCAACTACATGGTTTGCCATGGGCTTGCCCTTTGTGGCACTCGCAGCGTCAAGTGCCATCATGTACAAAAATATGGGTATTTCCGACTCGCAAATTGCTTTTTGGACCTCCTTAATCATGCTTCCCTGGACTTTAAAGCCTTTGTGGGGGCCGTTTTTAGAGATGTACAAAACAAGAAAGTTTTTTGTTTACGCCACCCAAATTTTAACCGGCTTATTGTTTGGTTTGGTGGCTTTATCCTTACAACTGAATCATTTTTTCGCAGTATCTATTGCAGTGATGTCTATCATCGCTTTAAGTGCATCAACGCATGATATTGCCGCAGATGGTGTTTATTTAAACGAACTCAGCGCAAAAACGCAAGCAAAATTTGTGGGTTGGCAAGGCGCTTTTTATAACTTGGCAAAGGTTTTTTCGGGCGGGGTGTTGGTTTACCTTGCGGGCGAACTGGAGAAAAAATTGGGTATCGCCAGCGCATGGATGGTGGTTATGTTTGCCTACGGTATCATCATGTTGTTGTTGGGCTTGTACAATATGAAAGCGCTCCCTAACGAGGAAAAAAACAATTCTGTAGGTTCAACAAGTGAAGTTTTAGCCACGCTTAAAGATGTAATTGTTACTTTTTTCCAAAAGAAAAACATCTGGTTCAGCCTCGCTTTTATTGTGTTTTACCGATTTGCCGAAGGGCAGGCCATCAAAATTACGCCCCTATTTTTTAAATCAGCCAGAACCGAAGGTGGGCTAGGTTTAAGTACATCGCAAATAGGAATTTTATACGGAGTTTTTGGCGCAATAGCGTTTGTTTTGGGCTCCTTAGCAGCAGGTTACTTTGTTTCAAACAAAGGCTTAACCAAAAAAACGTTGATGATTCTATGCGCTTTTTTTAACCTCCCTTTTGTAGCCTATGCCTTTTTGGCAATAACCCTTCCAACCAGCCAGCTAATTATTGGCGCCGCAGTGGCTATCGAATATTTCGGGTACGGCTTTGGCTTTGTGGGGCTCATTTTATTTATGATGCAAAACATCGCCCCAGGCAAATATAAAATGGCACATTACGCATTTGGTAGCGGATTAATGAATTTAGGGTTCATGATTCCGTCTATGGTGAGCGGCTTTGTAAGCGACTATTTAGGCTACAAAGAGTTTTTTATTTGGGTGATGATTGCTACCATACCCGCCTTTTTAGTTACCTGGTTTGTACCCTTAAAAAAGGTTGAAGAAACAGAAGAAATCCTTCTAATTGATGAACATTAGCATGAAGAAATATCAGATTTTATGGGCACTTATTTTTTGCCTTTCGGCAAATATTGGATATGCCCAGAGTGTGGACACTAGCTTTGCAGGACCTTATTTTTTAAAGCGGGAGGCTTATTTTGAAGCACTACCGGTTAAAAAGAAAGCCACGGTTTTTTTGGGCAACAGCATTACCGAAGTGGGCGAGTGGTCAGAACTTTTTTTGGATAAAAACATCATTAACAGAGGAATAAGTGGCGATGTAACGTACGGTGTATTAAACCGCTTGCCTTTTATTTTATCGCAAAAACCTAAAAAAATCTTTTTAGCCATCGGTGTAAATGATATTAAACGAGGCGCTTCTGTAGATGAGGTCTCTGATAATCAAGAGCGTATAATTAAATTAATCAGAACAAAATCTCCCAAAACAAAGCTTTATGTGGAGAGCGTTTTGCCCGTTAACGAATCTATGTTGGCTGCCATTTATGCTAAAATTACCAACCAAAGGATAACAAAAGTTAATCAAAAGCTTAAAATACTGGCGCAAAAATATGGTGCCACGTATGTGGATCTGCATCAATCAAAATTAAAAGGGACTGATGGACAGTTGATTAAAGCATATTCAACAGATGGTTTGCATTTGCAGCCAGAAGCCTACACCATTTGGGCTGATTACTTAAAATCTTTAGACTACATCAAATAGAAAATATTTAAAATGCAAATAACAGGAACGTTTATAGACGAAATTTCTCATGACATCCCTCACCAAAACTGGGGCGAAAAAGAGTGGGAACAAGACTTTATACACATGAAATCCATCGGGATTGATACAGTGATTATGATTCGTAGCGGCTATCGTAAATTTATCACCTATCCATCTGCTTACTTAATGAAAAATTATGGCTGCTACAGGCCTTCGATGGATTTGGTTGAATTGTTTTTAATGCTAGCAGATAAGTACAGCATGAAGTTTTACTTTGGCCTGTACGACAGTGGGATTTTTTGGGACACAGGCAATTTACAGGTAGAAATTGATGCCAACCGCTACGTAGTGGATGAAGTTTGGACTAAGTACGGCCATCACAAAAGCTTTGGGGGCTGGTACGTAAGTACAGAAATTAGCCGGAAAACAAAAGGTTCCATTGCGGCATTAAAAACATTGGGCAAGCAGTGTAAAGCAAATAGCAACGGTTTGCCCACTTTAATTTCTCCTTACATTGATGGTAAAAAGGCAGTTATGGCCCATACCTCAGGTTTGAGCAAAGCCGATGCAGTCTCTGTTAAAGAACATGAAGAGGAATGGGGAGAAATTTTTGAAGGAATTTCGGGTGCAATTGATGCCGTAGCTTTCCAAGATGGACATGTAGATTACCACGAATTGCCAGCATTTTTTGAAGTAAATAAAAAACTTGCCGATAGGTTTGGCTTGCAGTGCTGGACCAATGTTGAATCTTTTGACAGGGATATGCCTATTAAATTTTTACCCATCAAGTTTGATAAAATGCGTATGAAATTAGAGGCAGCTGCGGCGGCAGGTTATGATAAAGCCATCACTTTCGAGTTTTCTCACTTTATGAGTCCACAATCAGCGTATTTACAGGCGGGGCACTTGTACAATCGTTATCAAGAATATTTACAACAAATTAAGTAACTACCAAGCAACCATGAACAATTACAGTGAATTATATAAGCAAGAGCTAACAGAAAACATTATTCCGTTTTGGATGAAACACTCTAAGGATGAAAAATATGGCGGTTACTTTACTTGTTTGGATAGGTATGGTGATGTTTTTGACACCGATAAATTTATGTGGTTACAGGGTAGGCAGGTGTGGACCTTCGCAACCCTTTTTAACCAACTGCAAGCAAAGCCAGAGTATTTGGAAATGGCCGAACATGGCGCAGCTTTTATGAAAAAACACGGACGTGATGCCGAAGGAAATTGGTATTTTTCGCTTAACCAGACCGGAAAACCGTTGGTGCAACCCTACAATATTTTTTCTGATTGCTTTGCCTCTATGGGCTTTGGAGCGCTTTATACTGCTACCGGGAATGATGAGTATGCAGAAATTGCTAAAAAAACATTTGAAAGTATTTTGCACCGCCGCAATAATACAAAAGGCAAATACAATAAGCTAGTGCCGGGTACAAGAGAACTTAAGAATTTTGCCTTGCCCATGATTTTAAGTAACCTCTCTATTGAAATAGAGCATCTGCTTGATAAAACTTTGGTGGATGATTTAATAGCAGACGTGGTAAATGAAGTGATGAACGTATTTTACCAACCACAACACGGAATCATCTTTGAAAACGTAAATAAAGACGGTTCTTTTTCTGATACGTTTGACGGGCGTTTATTAAACCCGGGACATACCATTGAAGCAATGTGGTTTATGATGGATTTGGGCATCCGCTTGAAAGATCAAAGTTTAATTAACAAGGCCATAGATATTGCCATAAAATCAATTGAATACGGTTGGGATAAAGAGTTTGGCGGTATTTTATATTTTCTGGATTTTAAAGGATATCCGCCTCAACAGTTAGAATGGGATCAAAAACTTTGGTGGGTACACCTAGAGGCGCTGGTGTGCATGGCGAAAGCTTGGAGCCTTACCGGAAACGAAAGGGCCAAATACTGGTTTGAGAAAATTCACCATTATTCGTGGAATAATTTTCGCGATGAAGAACACGGCGAGTGGTTTGGCTATTTAAACAGGAGGGGAGAGGTGTTGTTGAACCTTAAGGGCGGTAAATGGAAGGGTTGTTTTCATGTGCCGCGAGCCATGCTGCAGGTTTATAAAACCTTGGCGCCCAAAGCTTCTTTTGAGTTTGTGAAATAAGCTAACCTTTAAAAAAATTTCTGAATTTTATCTTTTAAAATAAATATAAAAGTATTTCTATTTATTAAAAAAAAATAATAACTTAGCCTAAGCTTAGTTTGTGATTTGCTAGGTGAGCCAATAAATAAGCCCTCTTAATTGTAATTTTTATTAAGTAAGCAATTAAAAAACGATTGTCAGAAAAAGGATAATAAAATGTCTAACGCACAAAAACTTCTTTTACCGCTCGCGTTTCTCTCGCTATATGTTTTTTCGTGTAAAACCACGAAATCCGGCGCAGAGCAAACAGATTATGTAAAATTTGTTGATCCCTTGATTGGGAGCGGCGGACATGGGCATGTTTTTGTAGGCGCTTCTGTTCCGCATGGAATGGTTCAGTTAGGCCCCAACAATTTAAGTAAGGGCTGGGATTGGTGTTCTGGTTACCATGATTCGGATCCTACAATTATCGGTTTTGCGCAAACACACCTCAGCGGGACCGGAATTGCCGATTTAGGAGATATTATTTTTATGCCAGCAGGTAAAATTCCTGCTCGCCCGGCAAATGATACGGCAAGCTTTGCCAAAACTTATTTTTCAAAGTTTAACAAGCGCACCGAAAAAGTGATGCCGGGTTATTATCGCGTTCAGCTAGAAAGATATAATATAACAGCTGAGCTTACCGCCACCCCAAGAGTTGGATTTCAGAAATACGATTTTCCGGCAAACAGCGAAGCTAATGTGATTGTCAATTTGGAAGAAAATGTACAGTCAATCATGTCCAGAAAAGGTACCCTCAATTCTGGTATTAAAATTTTAAATGATTCCACCATTTCTGGTTTCCGAATTTCGGATGAATGGGCTAAAGACCATCGTGTTTATTTTACAGCTGTTTTTTCCAGACCTATATTAAAACACCAAATAACCTTAGGTGCAAAACAGGTAAAGGGCAACCAAGCTACCGGAACGCAGTTAAATGCAATTTTTAGCTTTGTAAATAATGGCAAGCCTTTATTGGTAAAAACAGGTATTTCTTATGTTTCAGAAGCTGGCGCAGCGGCTAATTTAAAAGAAGAACTAATAGGTTGGGATTTTGAAGCTACAAAGCAAGCGGCAATAAATAGCTGGAACAAGTCACTTTCTGCATTTGATTATAGCGCAAAAGATTCGGCAGCGGTTACCCAATTTTACACCGCATTGTACCATACCCAAATTGCACCATCAGTTTTTGATGATGTAAACGGAGATTACCGGGGCGCTGATGGTAAAATTTACAAGGCCAAAGGTTTTACGCCTTATACCGTTTTTTCTTTATGGGATACTTATAGGGCCACGCACCCACTTTACGCGTTAACAGACCGTAACGTAGCAGATTACGCAAATAGTTTACTGGCAATTGAAGAACAGCAAGGCACCATGCCGGTTTGGCATTTGGTAGGTAATGAAACCGGCACTATGGTAGGTTATCATTCTATACCGGTGGTAGTAGATGCGTATTTGAAAGGATTTAAAATAGACCAAAGTAGAGTGTGGAACGCCATTAAAGAGTTTCAAAACTATAATGATTTAGGTTTAAAAGAAACAAGAGAACAAGGTTATATTTCTGCTGATAAAGAGCCGTGGTCAGTAGCTAAAGGTTTAGAGTACGCTATTGATAGCTACTCCATTGCAAAGTTTGCAGAAAAAACTGGTAAAGCAGATGCCTTCAATTCTTATTTAAAAGCATCAAAAAATTACAAAAATTATTTTGATAAAACCACTGGTTTTATGCGTGGCAAATTGGCTAACGGCACTTGGCGAAGCAATTTCAATCCTTCTTTTAGTTTACACATGGAAGATGATTATGTGGAAGGCAACGCATGGCAATATACCTGGCTGGTGCCGCATGATGTGGAAGGTTTAATTGGTTTGTTTGGAGGAAAAAGCAAGTTTTCCAATAAACTGGATAGTCTTTTTACGGCAAAGTCCGAATTAAACAAAGGCGCATCTATTGATATTACCGGCATGATAGGGCAATACGCCCACGGCAATGAACCCAGCCACCATATACTGTACCTTTATCCTTTTGTTGGGCAACAATGGAAAACCGCAGAAAAAGTACGAGAGGTTTTTAATAAATTTTATAAAGCTACGCCAGACGGTTTAATCGGAAATGAAGACTGTGGGCAAATGTCAGCCTGGTACATCTTCTCTTCACTGGGTTTTTATCCTGTAAATCCCGTAAACGGATTATTTGTATTCGGTTCACCAATTGCAGATAAAGTAGCTATTCATCTAAACAATGGAAAAAAATTCTCTATAAGCACCATAAACAACAGTGCCACCAATAAATACATTCAGGCTGTAAAGCTCAACGGAAAAACCTATTCAAAATCTTACATCAACTACTCGGATATTATGGATGGCGGTTCCTTAGAGTACACGATGGGCAGTAAGCCAAACCAGCAATTTGGAGCATCTCCGTCAGATTACCCAGTTTCTAACCCTTAATATTATTACCAATTATATGCACTATAACCACTTAAATTTTAATCAAACTAAATGTAACACCAAATGAAAAGAACATTAACCTTAGTTTTATTCTTTTTGGCTAGCTCGGCGTATTTGTATGCGCAAAGCATCTTAAAAGGAACAGTGTCTGATAATATAGGTGTTTTACCGGGGGTTTCTGTAATGGTTGAAGGTAGCCAAAACGGCACCATGACTGACCAAAACGGAAATTTCCAGTTAACAGTTACCAACGGACAATCTGTTAAATTTTCGGCCGTAGGGTTTGAGCCACAAACCATTAAATACGCCGGACAGCAAGACATTAAAATCATTTTAAAATCTATTTCTGTTTCTTTAAACGAAACAGTTGTGGTAGGTTATGCTACGCAAAAAAAGGCAACCTTAACAGGTTCAGTGGCAGCTATTAGCGGCTCAGAATTAAACACACGTAGTGTTGCTTCTTTATCAACAGCTTTACAGGGTAAATTGCCAGGGGTTACCGTTCAACAAACATCGGGTCAACCAGGCGCAGATGGCTCAAATATCAGAATCAGGGGTATTGGGTCAATCAACTCTACCACTTTTCCATTGGTTTTGGTTGATGGTATCGAAACCAATATCAACCAAGTGGATATGAATAATGTGGAATCTATTTCTGTGTTAAAAGATGCAGCTTCTGCTTCTATTTACGGTTCAAGAGCATCAAACGGGGTGATTTTGATTACCACAAAAAGAGGAAAAGCGGGTACAATTACCACTACCTACAACGGTTACTCTACCTTGCAAAGACCTACAAATATGCCAGAGGTGGTGAGCGCTTACGAATATCTACAGGCAGAGTTAAACGCAAAAGACAATGCGGGCATAACGGTTTCGCCATCAGAAAGACAACAACAAGAACAGTTGATTGAAGAACAGCGAACTTTGAAGCCAGATAATTGGAATCGTTACGATACTGATTGGCGTGATGCTACCATGAAAGATGTTGCTTTAATGCAGAGCCATAACGTAAGTATCAGCGGCGGAAGTGATAAATTATCTTTTTACGGGTCAGGTACGTATTTAGGTCAGGACGGTTTAATCCCAAACAACAACTACAACCGTACAAACCTATTATTTAATGCCGATGCTAAAATTTTGCCGTGGGCAAAGTTCTCTTTAAACACTTCTTTAAGGCAATCAAACGAGTTAAGGCCGGGTGTTGGGTCTCCAAAGAGCATCATTAACAAATCACTTTATCTTTTGCCAACTTTATCGGCGGCTAAAGAACTAGACGGCAATTGGGGTTATGGTAAAAACGGCGACAACCCGGCAGCAGCTGCAAATGCAAGTGGCGAAAATATTTCTAAAGGTGCGGAATCTGTGGTTAGCGGTATGTTAACGGTTACCCCTTTTACCGGTTTCGAGGCTTTGGGGCAATATTCTTTAAGAACCGTTACCGGCAGAGACAGAAGCTTAATTACACCTTATACCGTATCTTTAAGAGGAAATGTTTTAGGTAGCTATCCTGCGCAAGACGGTTTAACCGAAAGCTGGAGCCAAACAGTAAGAAACTTTTATCGTTTACAAACCTCGTACGAAAAAACGATAAGCAAGCACTACGCAAAAATTTTATTAGGTGTCCAACAAGAAGATAATGCTAACTCTTCGTTTTTTGGAGCTAAAAATAATTTCACTTTAGGTCGTTACTATTTAGATAACGGCGAGGGTAAAACGGCAACATCGGGTGGAGGCGCTAGTGAGTGGGCAATGAGGGGTGTTTACGGTCGTATCAACTATAATTTTGATGAAAAGTACTTGCTCGAATTTAGTGGCAGGTATGACGGTTCATCCAGGTTTACCGTGGGCGATAACCGTTGGGGATTTTTCCCGTCTGCCTCTGCAGGGTGGATAATTTCTCAGGAGAACTTTATGGAAAGCACCAGAAACTATCTTGATTTATTAAAATTTAGAGTTTCTTACGGAGTATTAGGAAACCAGGATATTGGTAACTACCCTTACACCGCTACTATTAATACTGGTTACGGATATTATTTGGGCGATGATAAAGCACTATCAGATGGGGTTGCACAAGTTGCGCTTTCAAACAGCGACATTACTTGGGAAAGGTCAAAACAATTTGATGTGGGGGTGGATTTAGCAATGTTTAAGGATAAGTTAAACTTAACTGCTGATTATTACATCAAGAAAATCGACAATATGTTGTTGAAATTCCCATTGCCTTATTATGCCGGCCAACAACCAGCCTTTACCAACGCCGGGGATATGGAAAATAAAGGATGGGAAGTTGCCATTGGTTACAAAGACCGAATTAAAGATTTTACCTATGGCATTCAGGTATCATTAAATGATAATCGTAATAAAATCACTGATTTAAACGGATTAAATTCTCAGGATAAAACGCAGGTGGTAGGTTATCCAAACGGTGGTATATGGGGTTATCTGTCAGATGGTTATTACCAAGATTTAGCAGATGTTGCCGCTTCTCCAAAACTAAGTGCCGCAGCTCGTCCGGGTTTTGTTAAGTACAAGAAGATTTTTGAAGGCCCCGGAGTTGATCCTTTATTGATAGATTCAAGAGATCAGGTTTACCTAGGAGATCCCTTTCCCCATTACGAGTACGGAGTTAACCTAACAGCAGGTTACAAAAACTTTGATTTGGCAGTATTTATCCAGGGTATAGGGCAGCGTTCGGCATTTTTAAGTGGGGTAGGTTTAACGCCATTTGCTAACGGTGCTAATTTATTCCGTCATCAGTTAGATTCATGGACGCCAGATAATCCGAATGCTGAATATCCAATTTTGGTTCCAGAGGCAAATGCATCTACCAATTATGTAAGGTCTGATAAGTGGGTAAGAAATGCTTATTACAGCAGGTTAAAAAACGTAGTACTGGGATATACCATTCCTAAACGATATGTAGAGAAACTAAAACTGGCAAATGTTCGGTTATACATTAGCGGGCAAAACCTGTTTACGCTGAGTGATTTTTATAAAGGTTATGATCCGGAAGTCGGTTATGCAAAACCAAGTTCTTCCGACGGACTTGTTGGTGGAGAATTTTATCCAATTATGCAAACCTACTCCTTCGGTTTAAACGTTAACTTTTAACCTTAATAGCTAAAGAACATGAAAAATAAAGTATTTAAAAGCAGTTTCGCAGCCATTTTGGTAGCACTGTTGACGGTTTCTTCAAGCTGTCAGAAAGATTATTTAGATAGACAACCGCTTAGTGATTACCTATCCTCTAACTTCTATAATAACGAAGGCGCAATTAAGCAGGGCGCAAATGGTTGTTACCAAATGCTAAAATTGAACCACTATAATACCAGCTCAATCCCACTCTCGGTATTATGGGATATGTACACCCCTTTCGGGATAGAACGGGCAGATAATAGTTCTATTGGTGTAGGAAGCGTTGACTTAAGAAGCAACTATGCAGTTGAGTCAACCTACGCCAATTTATACACCGCAGTCGCTCGCTGTAACTCGGTTTTAAGCGGAGCAGCACCTTACCAAAATGATTTAAGCGATAAGGCCAAGCAATATTTAAGCGAGGTTCGGGTATTAAGAGCGCACTTTAATATCCTTTTGGTTAGTTTATTTGGCGATATCCCTTATTTTGAGGCGCCAGTTACCCCAGCTCAACTAGATACGCTTACACGTACACCTTGGAAAATTGCGGTTGATTCTGTAATTAAGGATTTAGATGTTGCAACCACAAATCTTCCTTGGATTGCTACAGAATATGGCAGGGTAGATAAGTCGGTAGCTTATGGTTTAAAAGCCAGAATAGCATTATACGCTGCTTCTTGGAATAAATTTGGTTTCGGAAAAGACGCTGTCAAAGATCAGGCGAAAGCAACAGCCTATTTTAGAATTGCAGCAGATGCCGCTAAAAAGGTGATGGATGAAAGCGGCCGTGGTTTGGCTACCAATTTTGATGATCTATTTACCCGTGTTGGCCAGCTAAAACCCGATACCAAAAAAGAAACCATGATGTTTATGATGTTTTCTGATTTTGGCGATAAAAACTATCATTACCAAAGTTTTGGAGAACAATCCAGAATGTTTGCGCAAAGCGGAAGATTTCCAACGCAACAATTGGTTGATACTTACGAAACCAAAAACGGAAAACGTATTGATGAGGTTGGTTCGGGCTACGATCCAAAGAATCCTTTTGTGGATAGAGACCCAAGATTAAAAAGCACCGTTTATACGCACCATGATATTATCATTGGTAATACCGGCGGTAGAAAGCTTAAATTTTTAATGGAACTTTATAAACCGACTACCATCTCTTATGATGAGCAAAACAATCCAAAAGTTGTTGATAATCTGGATTATAAAGGGTCAGTTGCGCAATACGGATATGTACAAAGTGGGGTAGGTTATCTTTGGAAAAAGTATAATAATTTTGATGATGAAGTAACCTCTGAACCTACGTACAACATTTTGCTGATGCGTTATGCCGAGATTTTGTTGACCTACGCCGAAGCAAAAATTGAATTAGGCGAGTTAGATGCAACAGTGGTAAACGCAATTGACCAGGTACGAGCAAGGGTAGGTATGCCAGGCATTTTAACCGCAGATCCATCAAGGGCAGGAAATCAGGATAAAATGCGCCAGATTGTGCGCAGGGAACGTAAAGTTGAGCTGATAAAAGAATCACTTTATTTCTTTGATATGCGCCGTTGGAGGTTAGGAGCTTTGCAAAACGCAGAACCTACTTATGGTTATCCACTTGCTATCGGTGTTGATGCAACAACAAACACTTACCCAGACGGTTACACACAGGTTACACCAGACATGGTTCCGTCTTACGGTGGTGCTGGTTCAGAACGTGATTTAAACGATATTCCAAGTTATGCTGCTTACGGCAGTAAACTACGTAAACGTGATAAAGACCGTACCTGGGACGATAAGTTTTACCTGTGGCCAATCCCGCAAACAGAACTTAACAAACAGCCTACTTTAGGTCAAAACGATGGCTACGGTCAGTAAATAGTTCGATATAAGACTAAATTAATAAAGACATGAAAAAGATAAATTCTTTAACTAGAACACTTACCGCAATACTAATGTTAACGGTGGTGATATTTAGCGGCTGCAGCAAGCAGGATGAGCTAGACCGCATGTACGAGGGCGCTAAAGTTGTTGGAGTAAAGGTTAACGGCGAACTTTATTTGCCCACTTACACCAACAACGATGTAAACATTACACTGCCGGCAGGTAAAGATCTGTCAAAAGTAAAGGTGCAGGTATTGGTAGCTAACGGAACTTTGCAAAACTTTGATAACGATCAAATTATGGACGTTAGGAAGCCTGTTCCTTTAACACTAAACGGAGAAAACGGCGAAAGCAAAGACTTAACGCTAAAAGTGGTTTCGCCTCCGTCGCTTTCTAATTTAATTATCGAAGGGCTAAATGTGCCAAAATCAGATATATATTTTGGTGCAACTTCTTTAATTGTGCAAGTGCCGGTTGGTACCAACTTAACTAACCTAAAAGTAACCATGTCTTACGTCAACGGTACTTTACAAGGTTTTACAAACGGAACCGCCATGGATTATACTAACGCAAAAACGTTTAGTATTAAAGGTGTAGATGAAACAACGGTTTATAACTATGATTTTATCATTACCACAGAAAAGGTTGGCCCGGCATCTGTACGTTCAATGACTATCAATGGCATTGGAACAGATTCTGTTGTAGTTGCGGCAAATAATACATTGATACCTTATGTTAAGGGATTAACAGATTTTTCAAAATCAACCGTTACTATTGCTGCAGGTTTTGGTAACAAAGTAGATCCTGCTTTTACAGGTACAAATATCAACATGCTTTTAGGAAACACTAAGGTTAAAATTACGGGTACAGATGGTATTCAGGTAGAATTTACCATCGGTGTACCTCAGCTATCTATCAAACCTATATTTACCAAAGAGTACGCAGATTTAGGCTTTGCTGCAAATGATTTAACTAGTGTTGCGTTTAGTGGCAACCACATAGCCGTTTCTAATTATACTGCATCAGCCGCCATTCAGAGTTACGATTTAACTGGGGTAAAAGAAACGCCATTAAATACCGCTGGCTTAACCGCTCCGTACGGTTTCCGTAAAATAGCATCTGATAGTAAGGGAGTTATTTTGGGCATGTCTTTAGGTATTACCACCAATAACCAGATTATTTACAAGTGGGATAATGTAACAGCTACGCCAACACCGTATATCACTTATTCTTCTGCTTCGCTTGGTTACGGTACCACGGCATTCAGAGGTGCAGGTATCAATATTCAAGGTAGTTTAGATGGCGATGCAATTATTACCGTAGGGCAGGCGCAAAAAGCTGACGTTTTTGTTTGGACAGTTACAGGCGGGATCTTAAATCCAACGCCAACCAAGTTAACGCATCCTTACCCTTCAACAGGTTACTATTGGAGCTTAGAGCCTATGCCAATTGGTACACCGGGTTACGTGGCGTTAATTTCTGGTACAAGTTTAAACGGGATTGCCAGTTTAACCAGTACGTTAGGCGAAGTTTCAAAAGTAAATAGCATTTCCGCCACGGATGGCAAAATCATCAAATATAATGGTCGCGTTTATTTAGCGTTTACTGTTTTCCAGAATACGGTAGGTACTTACTTTAGAATTGCTGATATTACAGATAACCAGTTAGCAGCTATCCAAAACCCGATTATGAATGTGTTAATGAAATCATCACAAGGTAATGGAAACGTAACGATGGATGCAGATATGGCAGTAATAAACGGAAAGCTACATGCAGTTTTTGCTTGTACAAATATTGGTATGCAGTTATTTAAATTAGAGCAATAATCTTTAAAAGCGATTAGATGAGAGTGAGCACACTAAAAATGGGGATGATACTTTGCTTTATTGCAATTGCAACATCATGCAGCAAAGACAATAAAAATACCGTGAAAGTGCCGGTTATTACCGACCCGATAAATAATTTTTTCAAAGGCGAAGTTAAACCCGCCTTAACTCAAAATTGCTATCCGGGGGCTTACTATCGTAAAATGGTAACAAGTAAAGATTATTGGTTGGGTATAGGGGGCAAGGTTACCTTGCCTACCTTTACTTTTGACCCTGATAGAACCAACCCGGCAAAACCTGGGCAGTATTTAGATAATCCATCTATTTATTTAGGCGGCAACATGGGTGGTCAGGAAACTGATATTGGAATGGCTTGGGAGGTGATTAAAGACGCAAACGGCAACGTTAGTCCGGACCGCAAGGCATTTAGACCTTTCTTGCGCAGAACGCAACAAACACCTAACTTTATTAATGCGCCGGCAACAGCGGATTATTATTGGTATCCGGGCGAAGAGATTGAAATGTCAATCCAAGTAGTTTCTAACGGAAAGCTTAAATTTATTGTTGAAGGTGCCGGTAAGCGCTACGAAACCGATTTTGATGCAGTGGGATATACTTTGGAGGGCGTTGGAGAGTTTAAGCGTGTAAATGCTATCGACCAAGTTGGCCGCGAAGGAAAGCCTGTTGAAGCCACCAAAACTAAAGTTGAAAACGCTGTTTGGAAAGAAACTTATCTGTTTAGAAAGTATAACGGCGAGGTAATAAAGGTGCCTGCACATAGCGGCAGATTAACAGATATGCGTTGCCCGTCTAAATCAAATTTTTCAATTTCTGCTACGCCAGAAGAACTAAAAAAAGGTGCCGAAACCATAAATATAAACGGCGCCGGCTATTAAATTTATAACTATGAAATATTACATTTTGTCCATGGTTTTTGCAATTGTATTGGGCAGTTGCGCTTGTAAAAAAGAGGTGGTTAGGGTAAAGCCTAATAAAGTTGATAAAGAAATTCATTTTGCCGGCACTTGGGTAACCAGTGTGGCTAGTGATGCTTTAGATAGCAGAGCTAACATAGCTAAAACAGTAGCCACCTGCAAGCAAAGCGGTATCAATAATATTTTTGTAGTAGTTTGGAACCAAGGTCGTACGCTATACCCTAGCGATATTATGCAAAACACCTTTGGCGAAAAAATCGCAACAAAATATATTGGCAGAGACCCGCTTCAAGAAATGATTGAAGAAGCACACAAAGAAAATATTAAAGTACACGCCTGGTTCGAGTACGGTTTTGCATGCTCGTACAACCAAAATGGAGGATTAATTATTCAGAAAAAGCCATCTTGGGCAGCCAAAGATATTGAAGGGAAGCTATTAAACAAAGGTGGTTTTGAGTGGATGAATGCTTTTATGCCAGAAGTGCAAGACTTTATGATTTCTTTGGTGATGGAGGTGGTTAATAAATATGATGTGGACGGCGTACAAGGCGACGATAGAATGCCAGCTTTACCATCAACAGGAGGTTATGACGATTATACGGTTAATTTATACAAAGCGCAGCACAATGGCTCGGCGCCTCCGACAAATTACAGAGATGCAGACTGGATAAACTGGCGAACAAATTTACTAACTGATTTTCAAGGTCGCTTGTACCAACAGGTTAAAGCAAAAAAACCAAGCGTAATCGTTTCTAGTGCGCCAAGCGTACATCCGTGGGGAAAAGATGAGTACCTACAAGATTGGCCATCATGGTTGGATAAAGGTTATATTGATTTGGTTTTACCACAGCATTATCGTGATAATTTTGCATCGTACAAATCAACTTTGGCGCAGCAGCTTAGTTTTTTAAAAGGTAAAGACAAAGCGAAGTTTTATCCAGGCGTATTAATCCAAAACGGAGGCGTAAATCCTTCAGAAGAATTTTTAACCCAAATGGTTAACGAAAACAGACTTAACGGGGTAGCGGGCGAAAGTTTTTGGTTTTTTGAAGGCTTAAAAAAGTTCCCGGCTTATTTTCAGGTTTACAACAAAAAGTAAGCTTATCATCTTTAAATCAGCCCTGGGCTTAAATAGCTCGGGGTTTTTCTTTGCTAAATCATGCTAAAAAATATTCTTTTATTTGTACTCATTGGCCTCGGCTTTAAAGCTTTTTCTTTCAGTAATGATAAGGGTGCTGTTAGGGGTGTTTGGGTGCCGGCGCCACGCTTCACCAACGTTTTACATACTTATCAAAACGTAAATAATTTTGTTAAGCTGTTAGATAGTTTGAATTTTAACGCGATATTTCTGGTGAGCTATGCAGAAACCAAAACCATCTATCCAAGCAAGGTGCTTCAAAAATACACTAAGGCAAAAACTGTTGAAGAAACCAGTTTATTAAGTCCTTATTTAAAAACTTATACACCGCTTGATGCAAAGCCTGCCGACCCTATTGCAGATTTAATCAGTTTGGCTCACAAAAAAGGCATCAAAGTTTTCTTTTGGTACGAGTACGGATTTATGGGTGATACCAAGCCAATAACCGCACAAAATAAATTATTGGCCAGCAACCCCGATTGGTTAGGTGTTGCTAATAACGGAACGCCTGCAGCTTACCACGACAAAGATTTTTACTTTAACGCTTATGACCCAAAAGTGCAGGATTATATGATTGAGCTGGTAACCGAGGGTATAAAACTTTATCCGGAAGTAGATGGCATACAGGGCGATGACCGCTTGCCGGCAATGCCAAAAAACTCTGGTTACGATGAACTGACGGTTTCAAGGTATAAGAAAGCGCATAGAGGTAATTTACCTCCGCAAGATTATAATAACGAAGCGTGGGTAAATTGGCGCATCAATATTTTAAATAACTTTGGGGCAAGGTTATACAAAGCTGCACACGCTGTTAAAAAAGATATTATTGTGAGTTTTGCCCCAAATCCCTATCCTTGGAGTAAAGAGAATTTAATGCAAGATTGGCCTTCTTGGGTGGCCAATGGGCATTGCGATTTGCTTGCGGTTCAGTGCTATCGTTATAGCGCAGAAGCATACAAGAGTACCGTTTCAGAGGCGTTATCCTACGTTAAAAAAGCCGATAAAAAGCAACTTTTTGTACCAGGAATTATTTTAATGGAAGGTGGAAAAATTAAAATGCAGGCAGACTTACTTCAGCAACAAATTCGCATCAATAGAGATTTAGGCATTAATGGCGAAGTGTTTTTTTATAACGAAGCCTTAAATGATGAGGGAATTAAACGAAGCTTTAAACAGCTCTATCCGGAGAAAGTTTGTTTTCCAAAAATCTCGTTTTAAGCACTTTTACCGTGGGCTCAACTTCAAAAACCAATCAGCAGCGTTTACTTTCTTTAGATGTATTAAGGGGTTTAGCTATTTTGCTGATGGTTTTATCTGGCAGCATTGCCTTTGGAGATGTAATGCCGGCGTGGATGTACCATGCGCAAGTTCCGCCACCGTTGCATACCTTTAACCCAGCCATTCCGGGTATTACTTGGGTAGATTTAGTGTTTCCATTTTTTTTATTTGCCATGGGTGCTGCATTTCCGCTGGCACTTGGTAAAAAATTGGTGCAAAACGGAACATTTTCTACGCTTTTACAGGTAATTAAAAGATACATTTTACTCTTATTTTTTGCCATTTTCACTTATCATAGCAGGGCCTGGGTAATGGATGCCAATGCAGGGGCAGTTGAAAATTTGTTATCAATAGCTTGTTTTGTACTGCTGTTTTTAATGCTCTCCAAAACTACATTCGAAAGCGCTAAGTTGGCAATGTTCAGGCAAATTATCGCTTTTGCCTTAGCGCTAAGTTTTCTTTGTTTCTATCCGTTTTCAAAAGATGGATTTAATATGAATAACAGTGATATCATTATTGTGGTATTGGCAAACATGGCTTTGTTTGGTGCTGTTATCTGGATTTTTACCAAAAATAGGCCTTGGTTTAGGGTAGCGGTACTGCCTTTAGTGATGGGTGTTTTTCTATCTGGCAAAGTGCAAAACAGTTGGACTTCTGATTTATTTAATTGGTCGCCATTGCCCTGGGCTTATACTTTTTATTACCTAAAATATCTTTTTATTGTTATCCCCGGTACCTTTGCCGGCGACTGGTTGTTGAGCGCTAAAAATTCAAACTTGGTAATCAAATCTTCTAAAATAACACTCTCTATCGCTTTGTTGTGTATGTTGTTAGTAGGCTTTAATACAGGATTCTTGTTTTCAAGGCAAATTACAACTAACTTAATTTTAACAGCCTATTTAGCCATACTAATTCTGTTTTTATTGCGTAAAAGTGGCTTAGCGCCTGTATATCATAAATTTGTGCAGCTCGGTTTATTTTTACTAGCTTTAGGTTTGTTTTTTGAACCTTACGAGGGCGGTATTAAAAAAGATCCATCAACTTACAGTTATTATTTTGTTTGTGGCGGAATGGCGCTAATTACGCTTTTTAGCTTGCTATTAATAGAGGCAGGTGGCTATTGCCGCTCGGCTTTTAAGTGGATGGCAAAAGCAGGGCAAAACCCGATGATAGCTTATACCGCAGGCAACTTATTGCTATTGCCTTTGTTAAGAATTGCCAATTTAGAAATTACGCTAAATCTTTTAAACCAAAACCCGTGGCTCGGTTTTATCAGAGGCCTAATTTTTACAGGGACAGTAGCGCTGATAACGGTGTTTTTTACCAATCGTCGTATTTTCTGGAAAACCTAAATTTAACATCAATTTTAAACTAAACGTATGATATCATTTATCGTTTCCATTATTGCTTTAATTGTAGGCTATTTTGTGTTGTCAAAAATTTCTGAACGTATTTTCGGTATAGATGAAAACCGCAAGACACCCGCAATTACACAGGCAGATGGAGTTGATTTTGTGGCGCTTCCGCTATGGAAAATTTTCTTAATTCAGTTTTTAAACATTGCAGGTTTAGGGCCAATCTTTGGAGCGGTTGCTGGTGCAATGTGGGGGCCGGTTGCCTTTCTTTGGATTGTTTTGGGCAGCCTTTTCGCTGGGGGCGTACATGATTATTTTTCGGGAATGTTATCTGTGAAACATAAAGGAGAAAGCATTACAGAAATTTCGGGTTATTATCTAGGAAACAACGTAAAGCAGTTTATGCGGGTGTTTTCTGTTGTTTTACTAATAATGGTAGGCACCGTATTTATCATGGGTCCAGCAAAATTGTTAATCGGTATAAGCGATGGCTTTGGGGGTATTACATTTTGGGTGGTTGTAATTTTTATTTACTACATACTTTCTACCATTTTACCTATCGACCAGATTATCGGAAAAATTTATCCGGTGTTTGGTGTAGCGCTGCTTTTTATGGCGGTGGGTATTTTTGTGATGATGTTTGTCAACGATATCAAAGTTCCGGAGGTAACTTTTAGTAACCTTAAAAATTTCCATACCAACCCAGATGAGTTCCCGATTTTTCCTTTCGTGTTTGTGACGATAGCTTGCGGCGCCATATCGGGTTTCCATGCTACGCAATCGCCTTTGATGGCTAGGTGTATTACTAATGAAAAGCAAGGACGACCAGTATTTTTTGGTGCAATGGTTACTGAAGGTATTGTGGCTTTAATTTGGGCAGCAATTGGAATGTCGTTTTATAAAGGCGTTGGAGGATTAAACGAGGTAATGCAAAGTCAGGGCGGTAATGCTGCCTACGTTGTTAACGAAATTTCTAACTCATTACTGGGTAAA
>DASVGY010000158.1:0-25792 GCA_036379295.1 Pelobium sp. | reverse complement strand
GAGAAACCATTAAAAATGGTAATTGGATCGTTGGTTGGCGTAATGAACGACATGGTTAAGGGCAATTTTTTAATTGGAGTTAGCGTGGTAAGCGTAACCAATTTAGCATCGGGCTGTGCGGTGGAAACAGGCCGAACGTTTGAAACACCAGCTTTTTCCCACAAACCAAAGTTTATCCATTTAACCAATTGATTAAAATCGCCATCAATAGTTTTATCAAATGTAAATTGATATTCGAGCGAGCTGCTTCCTGATTTTTGGTCGGCCAGGTAAAAGTATTTCGAGTTGATTTCGTTAACGTCGAACCTTTTCAGGCTTCTATCCAAACCCTCAGTTGATGGATCTTTGTTTATAAAACTTAGCCCTATTGTATTATCTAAATTATCATTTGTTTTGATAGTTACCGGGCGGTAAATTAAAGTACCGCCAAGTTTAGAGCCTAAAGGGAATTCATAGTCTGCCGCGGTGTTGGTATTTCGGTACAAATAGCCTTTAAGATTAGTGCTGATAAAGCCTGTGGTGCGGCTAATGGAACTGACGGCACTGCCTAAAATCTCGAGGTTTTTATCTTCCAGCGCAAACTCTATATCGTTGATATTTAAGGTTGAGCGTACGTCTGCATTTGCCAACAATGTTTTTACGCCACTACCTTTCAACACCAAATTGGTGAAACTGGTTTTTTGTGTACCTCCGATAGTTTGGTTGGCGCCCGTTAAATTTACTTTACCAGTAGAACCTAGCTGAAACGCTCCTGCCGCATCATTATTTGCCCAATTTCCGCCAACATTAATCTCTCCAAAATTTAATATAGACCCCACTTGATTGGTAAAATCCCCGTTTACAGTCAAAATGGTGCCGGCTGATATTCCGATAATACTTCCGTTGTTCACAAATTGTGCGTACGCAGGTATTATAGCTACGGTAGCTAGCAAGAATGTGCAGTAGAATATGTTATTTTTAATCTTCATTAAGAAAAATTAAAAAATAGCGATTTGGTAGTTTCCATCTAAAGATATCGCGGCTCCTGTTGTGTTGAAAAACTTCACTGAAATTGTATTTGGAGCGCTTACCCACGCATGAGAAATAATTACTCCATCGGGCAAATTAAAAGCCGGTGAACATATCACCGCATTAACTGAATTTGCCCCTTGAAAAATAAAGTCTTGTTTAGAAAAACCTGAAGGCGCATTTTTTGCCGTTAGCGAAAACTGCTTTTTATTACTTTTATTAAAATTAAACCTATTCCAAGTGAGAATAAGTGGATTCACAGAGTCATAAACACGCTGATAAATATCACCTGTTTGCTCATCCAAATATAAATCGTTCACTTTCGCGGCGTTTTGATTTGGCTGACCTTGTCCTGTAAACCAAGTTAATTCGTCTCCCACGCCTACCCATTTCGCACCGTTCCAGTAATTAAATTTCGCATCGGTAATGTTAAAAATAAGCAAGCCTACCGAAGCGTTTGCTATCGCATCTCTTTGGCCGCTCGTCATCCGGGGCACTAACATCCCCTTAGTTGTTGAAACAATATCTAAAGCTGCGCTGCTATTGGGTGTGGTGGTACCTATTCCCACAGAACCTTGCGAATAACTGTTTTGAGTGCATCCCATTATAACCAGAAAAGCGCACACAACAAAATGCAATAAGTTTGGTTTTTTAAAGAAATTGAGAATGGGTAGCGTTTCTTTCATCTTATTAAAAAGTTATCAACGTTGAGTTATGAACAGTGTTAATATCTATAATCGTACGTAATTATCGAATAAACAAAGATTATTTATAAAAAAGTATTCAAAGGCAAAAGTTTTCCACATTATGTTGTTAACATCCCTATCCGTAATAAATTTATGCTGGTAAGGGTATTTTTTATACTTTAGCTGGATTATTACAAAATTGATTATGACACTAGAAAACGAAGATTTAAAACGTATGGCCTCTCAGGTAAGAAGAGATATCGTACGTATGGTTTATGAATGCCAATCTGGTCACCCAGGGGGTTCTTTAGGCTGCACAGACTACCTGGTTGCCTTATATTTCAAGATCATGAAACACGATCCTTCTTTTAACATGGACGGTATCGGCGAAGATCTTTTCTTTTTATCTAACGGACATATCTCTCCGGTATTCTACAGCGTATTAGCCAGATCAGGATATTTTGATATTGAGGAGTTA
Organism: Pelobium sp.; assembly: GCA_036379295.1. Lineage (GTDB taxonomy): Bacteria > Bacteroidota > Bacteroidia > Sphingobacteriales > Sphingobacteriaceae > Pseudopedobacter. The sequence continues at coordinate 23,620 of DASVGY010000158.1, read as the reverse complement.
AAAACTTTTAGAAAACTAAACTCAAGAGTGCAAGGGCACCCCACTACTCATGAAGGATTGCCTGGGGTAAGGATAGCTTCTGGCTCTTTAGGGCAAGGTTTATCTGTTGCAATTGGCGCTTGTTTGGCCAAAAAATTAAACAAAGACGAAGGCATTGTTTATACCTTACAAGGTGATGGCGAATTGCAAGAAGGCCAAAACTGGGAAGCTGCCATGTTTGCTCCTTTTAACAAAGTAGATAACTTAATTTCTGTTATCGATGTTAACGGACAGCAAATTGATGGCCCAACGGATAAAGTTTTAGGTTTACTGGATTTACACGAAAAGTTTGTTGCTTTTGGTTGGGATGTAATGCACATGGACGGTAACAATATGGATAAAGTAGTGAAAACATTGGAACTTGCAAAATCTAAGACTGGCAACGGAAAACCCATCATGATATTAATGAAAACTGAAATGGGCTCTGGCGTTGATTTTATGGAAGGTTCACACAAATGGCATGGCGTTGCACCAAACAAAGAGCAATTGGCAGATGCTTTAGGGCAATTGGAAGAAACTTACGGAGATTATTAAAGTAAAAGTTAAAAGTAGTAGGTTGTAAGTTAAAAGTAGAAAGTGAAAAGTATAAAGTCAAGCAACTGAATACTGAAAATATAAACAAATGAAAAAATATACATATACAGAAAGTAAAGATACCCGCTCTGGTTTTGGAGCCGGACTTTTAGAAGCTGGTAAAAAGAATGACCAGGTTGTTGCACTTTGTGCTGATTTGGTGGGTTCCTTAAAAATGCAGGAATTTATCAAAGCTTTTCCAGAAAGATTTGTACAGGTGGGTATTGCCGAAGCAAACATGATGGGTATTGCAGCAGGTATGACAATTGGTGGTAAAATTCCTTTTACCGGAACTTTCGCTAACTTTTCTACCGGGAGAGTTTATGACCAAATTCGCCAATCGATTGCTTACTCTGATAAAAATGTTAAAATCTGCGCTTCCCACGCCGGCTTAACTTTAGGAGAAGATGGTGCAACTCACCAAATTTTAGAGGATATAGGTATGATGAAAATGTTGCCAGGGATGACGGTGATTAATCCTTGCGATTACAACCAAACCAAAGCAGCAACAGAAGCTATCGCCGAGTTCCACGGCCCCGTTTACCTACGTTTTGGCAGGCCAGTAGTTCCGGTTTTTACAGATCCAAATCAAAAGTTTGAGATTGGTAAAGCTTGGATGGTTAACGAAGGTGCCGATGTAAGTATTTTTGCAACCGGCCATTTGGTTTGGGAAGCAATTTTAGCCGGCGAAAAATTGGCAGAAGAAGGAATTGATGTAGAAATTATCAACATCCACACCATTAAACCTTTGGATGAAGAGGCAGTTTTAAAATCTGCTAAGAAAACCGGTTGCGTGGTAACTTGCGAAGAGCATAACCGTTATGGTGGCTTAGGCGAAAGCATCGCCCAATTACTATCAACAAACCACCCAACTCCTATGGAGTTTGTTGCCGTTGATGATAGCTTCGGCGAAAGCGGTACACCGGCAGAATTAATGAAAAAATACGGACTGGATAGCAGCAATATTATTGATGCAGTTAAAAGGGTAATCAAAAGAAAATAATTTTAAACGACAATCGTTAAACAAAGCCGAAGTATTTTACCTTCGGCTTTTTAATTTCGCAGCAAATGGCGATAGAAGATTCCCTAATCCTCCAGAAGTTTGAAAACGAGAAAACCAGGCATGAGGCTTTTACCATGTTACTCGAGAAATATCAGCAAAAGGTTTATTGGCATGTAAGGCGGATGGTGCTTAACCATGATGATGCAGATGATCTGGTTCAGGATGTGTTTATAAAAGTTTGGAAAAACCTAATCAACTTTAGGCAGGATGCGCAACTTTATACTTGGTTATACAGAATTGCAAGTAACGAGTGCATTACCTTTTTGAACAAAAAAAAGGCAAAAAACAATGTTTCGCTTAACGAATTGCCAGAACAGCTTGCAGATAATTTAAGCGAAGAAAATTATTTCTCTGGCGACGCTATTCAAAAAAAATTACAAAAGGCTTTACTTACCCTGCCCGAAAAACAGAAGTTGGTTTTCAACATGAAATACTACGACGATATGAAGTTTACAGAAATATCCGAGGTGTTAGGCACAAGCGTAGGTGCGTTAAAGGCATCGTACCACTTAGCGGTAAAAAAAATTGAACACTACCTGTTATCCACAGATTAAACCTTTTTACCTAAAAAAAGTCAATTTTATGAAAAGCGAGGATGAATACATGGAACTGGAAAACGAAGCCCCAAATTTAGGAGCCATAAACAAAAAAAACCCTTTTAAAACGCCGGAAAGGTATTTTGAAGAACTTAGCCCCAAAATTTTTAGTCAGGCAAAATTAACCGAATTAAGTGGTGAAACGGCTGATTTTAGAGTTCCCGAAAACTATTTTGAAAACCTGGCTGAGCAAATTCAGTTACAGCTTTCGATAAATAATACGGTTGCTGGCGTAAATAACCCAGGCTTTAACGTTCCGGCAACTTACTTTGCCGAGTCAAAAAACAACATTTTATCTAAGGTAAGCAGCACTCCTAAAAAGGCAAAAATAGTAAACTTGCACTTTGTACGTTACGCTGCCGCGGCTTGCATTTTATTAACCACCACGCTGGGTATTTATTTTAATGTACAATACAACACAAAAATTACTAACCAACTGGCCAAAATACCCGCTAAAGAAATAGAGACTTATTTAAACCAGCATACGGATGCTAATGATTTACCGATGCTGATTGAAAATTTAGATGATGACGTAAAACTCAATATTGACAACTTCGATGTTGAAAAAACAGATTAATCCTATGAAATTTATCAAAATATTTATAATCGCTGTGTTTGTTTGCTTTGGCTTTAGCGGTGTAGCGCTGGCTCAAAAAAACGGTGGAAAAGCAAGGCAAATTGAATCTATCAAATTTGGCTATATATCTGGTAAGTTAGATTTAACTAGCGAAGAATCACAAAACTTTTGGCCCTTGTACAAACAATATCAGGCTGATTGGAACCAATTGATCAAACAAAAAAAACAAAGCCGGATAGATAATGCAAATAACCCCGACAAACTTGTTGATGCTGATTTGGAGTTTGATGAAAATTTGTTGGCTTTAAGAAAAAAGTACCGGTCATTGTTTGGAAAAGTTTTGCCCTCAGAAAAGGTAAAAAAACTCTATCAGGCAGAACGTAGCTTCCGCGAGGAGCTGATAAAGCAACTGAAAAATCGGCCCAACCGGGATTAACTTTAGGTCGAGGATTTTCATTCTTTAAAGGCATTTCAATTTTACCTTTCGTAAAAAATGCTTCTCCTACAATTGGCTAACAGAAATAAAAAAACTGAAACTACGTATTATAAAACGCCACTTTCTAAGCTGCAATAAAATCAGATTTACTATTTAACGTATCTTTGCAGCTATGTTAAGTCAGAAACAGCTTTTTTTGTTAAATACCGCTCAAACATCTTCTTTTCCACGCCTTTTAGAAGTTGAAAAAGCAGAGGGCGCTTACCTTTATGATCCTGCCGGAAAAAAATACCTCGATTTGGTATCGGGTTTTGCAGTAAGCAACATTGGTCACCGCCACCCAAACGTAATAAAAGCTATCCATCAACAGCTCGAAAAATATTTACACGTTACCGTTTACGGAGAGTTTATCCAGTCGCCGCAGGTTAAATTTGCGCAGCGCTTAAGTGAGCTGCTACCATCCAACTTATCCTCGGTTTACTTTACCAATTCTGGCGCAGAAGCAACAGAAGGCGCTTTAAAACTGGCGAAAAAATACACCAATCGCACCGAAATTATTGCCTTTAATGGTGCTTACCACGGCAGCACACATGGCGCATTAAGTGTAATGGGCAACGAATATTATAAACAGGCTTATCGCCCACTGTTGCCGGATATCAAATTTATCCAGCTAAACCATCTGCCAGATTTAGCGCAAATCAGCAGAAAAACGGCTGCCGTAATATTAGAAGCAGTGCAAGGCGAAGCAGGTATCCGTGTTCCGGATGTGAAATACATTAATGCTTTACGAAAAAAGTGCGATGAAATGGGCGCATTGTTGATTTTTGACGAGATACAGACCGGCTTTGGCCGAACAGGTAAACTTTTTGCCTTTGAGCATTATGGTATCGTTCCAGATATTTTGTTGATAGCCAAAGGTATGGGCGGAGGAATGCCAATTGGTGCCTTTATAGCTTCTAAACCCATTATGGATGTGTTAAAAGAAAATCCAATTTTAGGGCATATCACCACTTTTGGTGGTCATCCGGTTAGTTGTGCCGCGGGACTAGCTTGTTTAAATACCATCATCAATGAAAATTTGATTAACGGAGTTGCAGAGCGGGAAAAACTGTTTAAACAATTGCTAATTCATCCAAAAATTAAAAACATTAGAGGTTTAGGCTTGATGATTGCGGTAGAACTGGCTAATTTTAATGAAGTTGAGCAGGTGAGTAAAAGATGTTTAGAAGAAGGTGTAATTATTGATTGGTTTTTACATTGCGATTCTGCTTTACGGATTGCGCCCCCTTTAACTATTAGCGTACAAGAAATTGAATTTGCGTGTAAAACAATCACCAACGTTCTTTCTTGCCTATGATACAACGATTATTCAATAACACAAAAATTTAATATGGATTATTTAGAACAAGCAAAATTATTTATAGCAACCAAAGGTGTAGATTTCGGCATTGCCCTCATAAAAGCAGGTTTAGTGGCTTTTATAGGCTGGCAAATTGTAAAGTTTTTATCTAAAGCCTTTGTTGGCCTAATGGCGAAGAAAAATGTTGACCCATCGTTAAGAGTATTCCTAGGTAGTTTAGTCAAAAACATTTTGTTAATACTGCTGATACTTAGTGTGCTATCAACTCTAGGTGTAGAAATGACTTCCTTTATCGCAATATTAGGTGCGGCAGGTTTAGCTATTGGCTTGGCTTTACAAGGTAGTTTAGCAAATTTTGCAGGCGGTATCTTAATCCTGATTTTAAAACCATTTAAAGTGGGCGATGTAATTGAAGCGCAGGGCGTTATCGCATCCGTATCAGAAATCCAAATATTTCATACGGTTTTAAAAAGCTTTGATAATAAGACGATTATTGTACCTAATGGAAAACTTTATAATGACATTATCATCAATTACAGCACCGAAAGTGCAAGAAAAGTGCAGTGGATTTTTGGTATAGGCTATAATGATGATATCGATAAAGCGAAAGCGATTATCCAAGAGGTTATTTTTTCTGACGAACGTGTGATTGACAGGGAAACGCCATATATTTATGTGGATAGTTTAGGGGATAGCGCTGTAAATATTAGGGTGCGAGGTTTGGTAGGCAATGATGATTATTGGGATGTTTACTTAACAAAATTAGAACTCGTTAAAAAAGCCTTTGATAAAGCAGGGATATCAATTCCCTTTCCACAAAGAGATGTGCATCTTTACAAGCATGAAAATAATTAAGTTAGAAACCCGATAAAAAATCGGGTTTTTTGGTTTCTAAAACAAACTTTTAAATGAGCCTATACCATACGTTTTCGATATTAATTGTGTTGTCGGCAGTTTTTGCGTACCTCAACTTTAGGTATTTAAAACTACCACCTTCCATTGGGCTAATGCTTATCGCATTAATTACCTCTGTAGCCTTATTTATTACAGGTAATTTATATGCAGAGGTTTTGTATGATGCTACCTTGCTGATAAAAAGTTTTGATTTTTCTGAGCTGCTACTGGGGTCAATGCTAAGCTTTATGCTGTTTGCAGGTGCAATCCATGTAAACATAGAAGATTTAAAAAAAGAAAAGCTCCCGGTAATGATGTTTAGCACCTTTAGCGTGGTGATTTCTACCTTTTTAGTAGGTACATTATGCTTTTATTTGCTACCCTTGTTCCACCTGAGTATTCCCTACATTCACTGTTTACTTTTTGGTGCCTTAATATCACCCACGGACCCAATTGCGGTTTTGGGGATTTTGAAAGAAACAAACATTCCCAAGTCTTTAGAAACTAAAATAGCTGGCGAATCTTTATTTAACGATGGCGTTGCAGTAGTTATTTTTATCACGATTTGGGAAGCCGCTAAATCACCAGAAATTCCGTCCTTTTCAGAGATTAGCCTGTTATTTTTGAGAGAAGCCGTAGGTGGGCTACTGTTGGGTTTTGCCGTGGGCTGGCTGGGCTATAAATTAATGCGAAGCATTGATAATTACAAGGTTGAGGTGATGATTACCTTGGCAATGGTGATGGGCGGTTATACTTTGGCCAGCATGCTTCATGTTTCTGGCCCGCTGGCCATGGTGGTTGCAGGCATTTTAGTAGGTAACCACGGTAAAAAATACGCCATGTCTAACCAAACCAGCGAGTATATTTCTAAATTTTGGGAACTGATAGACGATATCCTAAACGCACTTTTATTTGTACTTATTGGCTTAGAGCTTTTAATAATCAAAGATATTGCAAGTTACCTTTGGATTGGATTGTTAATGATTGCGGTTATCCTGCTTATCAGATACATCTCTGTTTTTATTCCTTCACTAATGATTAGGTTTACGGATAAGTTTGACAAAAAAACTGTTTTAGTTTTAACTTGGGGAGGGTTAAGAGGCGGCATTTCCATAGCGCTTGCCTTATCTTTAACCTATGACTTAAATAAAGATTTATGGGTATCTCTTACCTACTTTGTAGTAGCTTTTTCAATTTTAGTACAGGGTTTAACCATCGGTAAATTAACTAAACAGCTAAAATTTGGCAGTTAAACTGATGATCAAATTCGGTAATCTCAAAAAATTAAGTATTTTGTTTCAGCATTTTTAATTATGAAAAGCACTAAAATTTTTACCTTAATAACAGCAATTGGGGCTGTAGCCTATTTATCCTTAGGTTTGCAAAATAAACCCGGAAAAACAGCTACCAGCGGCGCCACACCGGCAGAAAATTATGCCTCTTACTGTTCGGGCTGTCACGGTGCAAAAATGAACGCCTTTGCAGACAGAAAATGGGCACATGGCAAAAACCCAGAAGATTTGTTTAAGTCAATAAAATTTGGCTATAAAGATGGAGGAATGCCCGCTTTTGCAGAAACATTTACAGACAGCGAAATCAAGGCATTGGCAAATTATATCATCAAAGGTATTGAAAACGTAGATAGATACGCTTTTAACGACAGGCCAAAATCCGACGTTTTTGACACCGAAGAGGGCAAGATTAAATTGGTAAAAGTTTTTGATAAAGCAAAAACCGTTTGGGGAATGGCTTTTTTACCCAATCAAGAAATATTGGTTACAGATAGAGGTGGTGAGTTATTTATACTGGGCGTTGATGGAGAAAGCAGGAAAATTACCGGCGTACCCGAAGTAAGAGTGGGCGGACAGGGCGGTTTAATGGATGTAATTTTACATCCAGATTTTGCTAAAAACAAATTGATTTATTTAAGCTATTCTAAACCTAATCCAACGGACGAGTCTTTGCAAACCACCGCAATTTATACTGCAACGCTTAATGGAAACAGACTTGAAAACGGAAAAGATATTTTTATTGCCGAGCCCTATAGCAAAACAAAACACCACTTTGGCAGCAGAATGGTGTTTGGAAAAGACAATATGCTTTATTTTTCTGTTGGCGAAAGGGGTAACGAGAAAGAAAACCCGCAGGATATTGAAAATGGTTTGGGCAAAATTCATCGCATCACCGCAGATGGAAAAATCCCGGCAGATAATCCTTTTTACAACAACAATTCTGCTGATAAAACGATTTATAGTTACGGACACAGAAATCCGCAAGGCTTAACTTTAAACCCGTTTAACAACCAAATTTGGGAGCATGAACATGGTCCGCGAGGCGGCGATGAAATCAACATCATTAAAAAAGGCGCCAATTATGGCTGGCCTGTGGTTTCGTATGGCATCAACTACAATGGCAAAATAATTACCACACTTACCCAAAAAGAAGGGATTGAAGACCCACTATTTTATTGGAATCCCTCTATCGCACCTAGCGGGATGGCTTTTGTAAACAGTAAAATCTACAAAGGCTGGCAAGGAAATTTAATGGTAGGCTCGTTACGTTTCCAATATTTAAACCGCTGCGTAATTAAAGATGGCAAGGTAGTTAAAGAAGAACTTTTGTTTAAAAACATTGGCAGGGTTAGAGATGTAAGGCAAGCACCAAATGGCTATTTATACATGGCCGTTGAGGGCGAAGGTGTTTATAAACTAGTTCCGCAATATTAACCTGTAATATTTCTTCCGCAAAACAGTCAAACAAGCAAAAAGCGAAATGCTAAGTATCAGAAATATCGTAAAAGAATATGCAAAACATCGGGCTTTGGATGATGTAAGCATGGAAATTGAACGCGGAACCATTTTTGGCTTATTGGGCCCTAATGGTGCCGGAAAAACCTCTTTAATAAGAATCATCAACCAAATTACTGCGCCAGATAGTGGAGAAATTTACTTCAATGGCGAAAAATTAAACCAAAACCACATCAGTAAAATAGGTTACTTACCAGAAGAAAGAGGCCTATACAAAAAGATGGAGATTGGCGAGCAAATGCTTTACCTAGCCCGGTTAAAAGGTTTAAGCAGGGCTGATGCAACCGCGAGAATCAAATATTGGTTTGAGAAAATGGAGATGCAAAGCTGGTGGAAAAAGAAAGTGGAAGACCTCTCTAAAGGAATGCAGCAAAAAGTACAGTTTGTGGCTACCGTTTTGCATGAACCCGAATTGATTATTTTAGATGAACCTTTCTCTGGTTTTGACCCGGTAAATGCTGAGGTGATTAAAAATGAGATTCTAGAGCTTAACCAAAAAGGCTCAACAATCATTTTTTCTACGCATCGGATGGAATCCGTTGAAGAACTTTGCAAGCATATCGCCCTCATCCATAAATCGCATAAAATTTTGGATGGCAGCGTAAAATCCATCAAAAACTCTTATAGAAACAATACTTTTCACATCGGTGTAAACCAAAGTATTGAACAGTTTAACCTGCAAACCGCCGACGTATTAGCTACCAAAACAAATGATGATGAAGGCGTAACACACACGCTTAAGTTGAAGGATGGGTATGGCGCAAATGCCCTGTTGCAAGAACTTATTCCGCTAACAGAATTAAATTATCTGCAAGAAGTTATCCCAAGTATAAACGAGATTTTTATTAAAACCGTAAAAGAGTAATTACCCATGAACAAAGTTTTTTTAATTATTCAAAGAGAATACCTAAGCAGGGTAAAAAAGAAATCGTTTTTGATACTTACCTTTCTGGTGCCTTCTCTATTTATTGGAATGTATGCTGCTATATTTTTTATCTACAAAAACAGCGACAATACCGCCAAAAAATTTAACGTAATTGATGAAAGCGGGATTTTTGAAGGCCGGTTTAAAAACCAATCAAATGTAACCTTTAATTATAGCAAGGATAGTTACGAGCTTGCTAAAAAAGACGCTCGAAACCATAAAGATTTGTTTATACTTTACATTGCAAAAGATTTTAAACAGACCGGAAATGTGGAAGTTATAGCAGAAAAAAAACCGGGGATTTCGCTTTTAAGCGATATTGAAAACCAAATGGAAGACATACAGCGAACAGATAAACTGCTGGCAGCTGGTATTGATACGGCTGTTTTAAATAATGCAAAAGCTAAAATCAACATAAACGCTAAACAACTCACTGATGAAGGAGAAAAAGACGCTAGCATTGGCGCAACCTATGTTGTAGGGTTTTTGAGTGCTTTTTTAATCTACCTTTCTTTATTTATTTATGGCGCACAAGTAATGCGTGGAATTATCGAAGAAAAAACCAGCAGAATTGTGGAGGTTATTGTTTCTTCTGTAAAACCTTTTCAATTAATGCTGGGTAAAATTTTAGGAATTGGGGCTGTCGGTTTAACGCAATTTTTGCTTTGGATTATCCTGAGTACGGGGATATCTACCATTGGCGCTAATGCTTTTATGAACCAAAGGGAAATTAAAATTGAACAAAAAGACACCAAAAACAACAACAAGATAGAAGTTACGCCCGAAAAAGGTGGCGTGGCTAAACAATTTTTTAAAGCCGCAGATACCATTAATTTCCCTTTCATCATTGGCACATTTTTATTTTATTTTTTAGGAGGATACCTTTTATACAGCGCTCTTTTTGCTGCGGTAGGTTCTGCGGTTGACAACGAAACAGAAACGCAACAGTTTATGTTTCCTATCACTTTGCCGCTCATTTTTACTTTTATTTTAGGGATGAATGTGATTGTGAACAACCCCGACAGCAATTTATCTTTTTGGCTCTCCATTATTCCGTTCACCTCTCCTATTGCGATGATGATTAGAATTCCATTTGGCGTACCGGCTTGGCAATTGGCTTTGTCTATCGTATTGCTGGTTGGCGGTTTTATATTTACCACCTGGGTAGCTTCCAGAATATACCGGGTCGGGATTTTAATGCATGGAAAAAAGATTACGTACAAGGAATTGGCGAAATGGTTTACTTATAAGGAGTGAATGTTTGATAATTTTGAAGGAGTGAATGAGAGAAAGCTTGATAATTTTGAAGGATTGAATGAGAGAAGGAAGGAATAACTTGCGATATTGTTCCCCACGCCGTCATGTTGAACGATAGAAAAACACCTCGATAGCAAAGTTGTTACATCGGATTATTATCAACGTAGTATCCACCAAAGAAAAGACGAATCAACTAACAACCTAAATCCTAAACAACTAGCAAAATGATCAACAAAAAAGCAGTAATTGATATAGGCACCAATACTTTTCATTTATTGATTGCTACCGTTGATGAAGCGCAAAACATACATGTAATTTATAAAAATACTATTCCAGTAAAACTAGGCGAAGGCGGTGTTAACAAAGGGCTCATCACTCCAGAAGCTTATCAGCGTGGTATCAATGCTTTGGTTTTGTTTAGAGAAGCTTTAGATGCCCACGGGATAACTGAAGTAAAAGCTACCGCAACCGCAGCGGTACGCGGAGCAAGTAATGGTCAACTTTTTATGGGCGACGCCTTAGCAAAGGCACAAATTAAAATCGAAATTATCGATGGTTTAAAAGAAGCCGAATACATTTACGTAGGTGCAAAAGGTGCTGAGGTTTTAAATAAAGAAACGGCTTTGATTATGGATATTGGAGGCGGAAGCGTTGAATTTATCCTCTGCAATCAAAACAAAATTTTCTGGAAAAAGAGTTACCTGCTGGGCGCTGCAAGGCTGTTAGCAGATTATTATCATCATGAAAACCCTATTGATGAAGATACGATTAGTAAAATGGAAGATGCGTTTCAAATAACTTTGGATGATTTACTAAGCGCTATCGGAAAACTAAAACCAACGCAACTCATTGGCACCGCAGGCTCTTTCGATTCGTACGCAAACATTGTAGCAACACGTAAAAATCAAGCGTTTGATGCCAACACAACCAAAAGCTTTAACCATAATTTTACCGAATTTATCGAATTACAAAACGAGATCATCGCAAGCTCGCATCAGCAACGAACAGAAATTTCGGGATTAATCCCTTTGCGGGTAGATATGATTTTAATGGCTAGTCTTCTAACCAGGTTCATCCTCAACAAGTCGCAAATAAAAAAAGTAATTACCTGTACTTATTCTTTAAAAGAGGGTTTGATGCTGGCTAATGAGTGAAGGATTGAATTTTGGATGAGTGAACGCTGGAAAATGATTGAAGGACTGAGGTTTGAATGATAGAATACAGGTAATAGTGCCCAATTGGCATTCAATCCTTCTCTCCTTCAATCATTCATTCATTATTTTTTCACTCCTTCAAAATTAACTTGCCCTTAAAAATTGCCTATCTCCTTATACAACCGTTCTGTAGGTAAGCCCATTACATTGGTGTAAGAGCCGCTAATGGATTTTACGCCCACCATGCCTATCCAATCCTGAATGCCGTAAGATCCAGCTTTGTCAAACGGTTGAAAGTTATTGATATAATGCCATAGCTGCTCGTTAGTTAAATTGCTAAATGTTACGTTGGTTTCTTCCGAAAAAGTAAAAACTTTAGCCGCCGATTTTAAGGTTACACCAGTTACAACCGTGTGCGTTTGATTATTCAATTTCTTCAGCATCGCAAAAGCATCTTCGGCATCCAGCGGTTTACCTAACAATTCATCTCCTAAAATCACTACTGTATCAGCTGTAATTAATATGCCATCAGTGGGCGCATCAAATGCATCGGCCTTAGCCTCAGAAATATAAGCCGCTACATCCATTAATTTTAAATATTCGGGGTAACTTTCGTCAACGTCTTTCAGCAACAACTGGTAAGTAAAACCCATTAAGCCCAATAGTTCTTGGCGGCGTGGCGATTTAGACGCTAAATATATTTTTATAGACACTGTTCTTTTTTTACGACAAGCAAAAGTGCAACAATTATACTTTAATGATAAATTTAAATTCGCTTTTGAAAAAATATATCCATCAAATTTATTAAAAATCTTTAGCGCCAAATCGCAGAGTTTGGTATCAGTTGTGCAAAGTTAAGGTAGAAATACAATACCCATGTCTGCTTTATTAGAAACCAAACCGTTTGCTGCAATTTTACCCTCGAGGTTTAACCAGGTTAAAAGAATAAATAAAAGTTGCGAAGCCAGTAGCTTTTACCAAGACTGTTTAACGCGTTTGCAAAATGTACAACAGTGGAACTATATGAGTTTGCTCAGTTTTGCGCATACCATTACCGCACATGATGCAAGTGGATTAGCGCTTAATAGGCCATTAGAAAAAGGAGACCATTTAAAAATAGCGGCCAGCAGTGTGATTGATGGAAAGCGGTTTTTTTGGTTTTTAGTAGACGAGATTGAGGCCTCTAAAGAAATAGACCTCTCCGAAGAGTCTATTTGTATTACACTCAGAGAAATTGAAAATCCTGGCTTAATGATGGCAAACTCGGCTATCAATCAGTTTAAAAGCAAATGCGAATTACGCTTACGCCGATTAATAAATACCATTAGTATGGATATCCAGATCAGGAGCCAACAAACTGTTGATCAATCTAAAATATTCCTCGAATACTTTAGATGGGAACTATTTGCAAAACAAATTTTATTACAATTATAATTTTCACAAAAACCATTTATCATGAAAGAACAAAGCGAAATCGTATCCGATTTAAAAGGATTAATTAACATCTTAAACGATGGGAAAATTGGATTTAAAGAAGCCGTTAGTAATGTAAAATCAGAAAACCTGAAGTCTATCTTTTTAGAGCTCAGCAATCAACGTTATGCTTACGCAGAAGAATTAAAAGAACACCTTATGCAACACGGCGGAACGTCTGATAACGACGAAGGTGGCGTTTTAGGCGCTTTACACAGAGCTTGGTTGGATATTAAAGACGCCTTTACGTCTGAAGATGACAGTGCCATTTTGGATGCCATTGTTACCGGCGAAGAAAGTGCGCTGGCTAAATACGACGAAGTGCTGGCAGATTACCGCGACCACGCCGACCATTACGCACTTTTATCAAAACAAAGAGAGGGTATTGCTAGCGCTTTAAGTAAAGTTGAAACGCTTAAAATGCAGTATCAGGATTAAATTACCTTTTTATTTCAGAAAAACCCCGATGTTAAAAATTTGACTTCGGGTTTTTTTTATTTTAAAGAGCCATCATTGGCATTTGGTTGCACATCAAACCATTTGCCCTGCACCTTTAATACTTTTTCTATAATATCCCTTACAACACCTTCGCCGCCATTAAAGGGCGATATATAAGCGCTCAGCTCCTTTATTTCTGCGGCTGCATCTGCCGGCGCTACCGCAAAACCAACCCTTTCCATAATCTCTTTGTCTGGCAAGTCATCTCCAACATAAATTACTTCGCCTGCTTGTAAATTATTTTGTTTTAAAAACTCTAAAAACACCGGCAGTTTATAAGAAACATTAAGGTAAATGCTTTTTATACCCAAACCTTGCATTCGCATTTCAACAGCCTTAGTTTTGGCGCCGGTAATTACTGCCATTTGAAAGCCCTTTTTAACCGCCAATTGCATGGCGTAGCCATCCTTTATATTAAATTCACGTAGCTGCTCTCCATGTTCGGTAACTAAAATTTTTCCGTTGGTTAGCACCCCATCTACATCAAAAATAAAGGTGCTTATATCTTTTAATTTTGCTAACATTCGCTTTTAATTAACCTCTAAAAGCGTCTAACAAGTCGCTCAGTTGTTTCGCCTGTTCTTCAGAAATATTCTTTTCAAATTCTTTGGTCATGGCTTCTTCCAGTTTAATAGCAGCTAGCAAGGCCAAGCCTTTTTCGCTTATCACAATATCAACCGCTCTGCGGTCGCTTTCGCAAACGGTGCGAGTGACCAATTTTTTACTTACCAAGCGTTCAACAATTCTGGATGCATCAGACATTTTATCCAGCATTCTTTCTTTTATAATGTTGATGGTAGCCGGTTTAGGGTGTTGCCCTCTTAAAATCCGCAAAATATTAAACTGCTGGTGGGTAATTTTTGATTTGCTTAGCTCGGTTTTTATTAAGCCGTTAAGCCAATTATAGGTGTAAATAATGTTTACAGACGCTTTTTGGTAATCGTTTACAAAATTTGTGTTTTGTATTTCTTTCTCAATTTTCATTGTATATCAAATTAGCATCAACGTTTGTCTTTTTTGTTCCCTTTAAATTTCCAAGGACAATGCTTGCAAACATTTTTACAGCAATATCCTCGGTTTAAGTGATAGTTTTCTGTAAATACAAAATTACCATCTTCGTTGATATAATAATCAATTTTTTCTTTTGGCATTAAAGAATTTTCACTGTTAACAAATCCTTAAAATAATTTTTCAGTTGTTGCCCATCTCCGTGGATGGTCCAAACTTGCTGCGGCGCTACTTCTTTAATCGTTTGCAAAATATCGGCCCAATCTGCATGGTCAGAAATATACAAACTTTCATCATTTCCGCATTGTAAGTTTTTCCAGCCAGATGCAAATAGCTTAACCACACCCATTGCTTTATGGTAGCTGTTAAAAGTTAGCGGCGGAACTATATAAACCTGGTTTCTGGGGTTTTGTTTAAACTTTTTTCTGTCGTAATGGATAAAAGGCCCTAAATCAACGCCGTTATTGAGGTAAAGTTGATGAACCGGAAATATGGAGTAATGCAGATGAACGGTTTTTTGCGGGCAAATTTCGTTAATCATCTTGGTTAAACGTTGGGCTTTACCCAAGCCGTAGGCTCCTAAAAGTATGTTTGTAGTGATGTTGTTTAATTTTTCAATCTCCTTTTCGGGATTTGGATGGCGGTTTTCGGGCTTTGCAAAAGTAGTTTCGGTGATTAAAACATCTGCTTTGCAAAACGCAAATGCTTCGCAACTATTATCCTTTTGTAGTTTAAAATCGCCGGTAAAAAGATAAGTAATATCCAAATATTCCATTTTCACCATTGCCGAACCTAATATATGCCCAGCGGGGATAAAACTGAGTTTTACATCGCCCAAGTAAAAATGCGCTCCATATTGTTTTGTGTCAAATGTTGTTGCGGCTTTTTTTTTGTAACGAAGCTGCATGACCTGTTGGGTAAAAGAGGTACAAAAAACCAACTGGCTTTCTGGTTTAGCATGGTCTCCGTGGGCATGAGAAATTACCGCTTTTTTTACTGGAAGCTGCGGATCAAGAAAAAAATCACCGTATTTGCAGTAATAACCTTGCGCCGTTTTTATTAAAAAATCATCTTTTATCATTTTTCAAGAATGTTTTTTGATTTTTCTAACAAAAGCTGATGCAAAGCTAACACCTGGGTAATTAAAAACTCAGTTTCATTGTTTACGATAAAGAAATCGGCTTTTGACTTTTTTTCTGCCTCGGGCATTTGATTTTGGATACGCTCTTTCACCTTATCTAAATCTATTTGATCTCGTTTCATTACACGGGCAATCCGTAGCGCTTCATCTGCACTTACCAATATATTGAAATCGTTGTTCAAATAAGATTTAGTTTCAAAAAGTAGAGCGGCTTCCTTTAAAACATAAGGGCTATTTTGTTCGTTTGTCCAAATAGCCATCGCTTTAAATACCGCAGGGTGCACAAAGGAGTTTAACAAAGCAAGCTTACGGGGGTTAGAAAAAACTAAATCGGCTATATGCTTTCTGTTCAAACTGCCATCTTCAAAATAAGAAATTGCGCCAAAAGCATTCGTGATTTCAGAAATCAATTGTTCATCGGCAACCATTAGCTTCTTGGCAACTTCATCCGCATTAAAAACAGGAATACCCAACAATCCAAAAATTTTGCAAACTGTTGTTTTTCCGCTGCCTATACCGCCGGTAATGCCTATTTTTAACATTATTTTTTGATCATAAAGTTAACCTGCGACGGCTGTACCCATCTTAACCTTGAAAAAGGTTTCTTTTTTACAATTTTTACCGGTAACATACCAGCGCCGAAATTTTTCCAAACGTTTAAATCAACCACCGCATCAAAATCGTCTTCGTTGGTATTCTCAAAGTCTGATAAAGAAACCATAAAAGTTATCTTTACCCTATCGGGCACCAATTTTACATTATAGTAGCGGTTGTTGTTAACCACCTTTATAGGTACTAAAAGCTGCTTTTCTGTAAACTGTTCAACAGGAATTTTCACTTCGGTTAAAGGCGGATAAATAGTGATATTTGGTGCGTCAGCCGTTTTTAGCGATACTTTATCAATAATGGTGCTGCTGATGTTGGATTTGGAAAAGCTATCTGTTTCCCAACGACTTATCTTTTGTAAAGCCTCTAACGGGCCACTAATGGTTACCGAATCTGGCTTTAGCTCAATTGGTGCCGACTGCCCAAACTGCTTTACAAAACTTAGCTTACTTACCAGTTTAACCGCTACTTTTTTAACTTTTCGGGTGGTAAAATCAAAGTACAAAGTATCTGGCTGTACGCTTACAATCCTTTGCTCGCTAGAGTAATAAGCGTTTATGGAACGCATTTGGTCGGTAAAAGTAACGTAGTTTCTTTTGCTTAAAGTGCTTAAATCAACCCGAACGTCTCGCGGATAAATTCTTAAACGGGTAAACAAAAGCTGCCAACCGGTGCCTTGTACAGTAAGCACCACTGTATCAGATTGTAGGGGGTTAAACGCTTTGTTTACGGGTAAGTTTTTAAAATTTACCACGGTTTTAACCTCATACTCGTACTTGTTTGATAAAGAGAAAAATAGCCACGTAATTACCGCAAAAAATAAGCAGGTTAAAAAAATGCTGATTTTTCGTCTTTCAACTGCTGTTAACTTAATTAGCCCCATTTTAATTGCTCACCTCCAAAAAAAGAATCTGACGGTCAAAGTAAAAATAAAAAAAAATGCCGCTTTTATTCAAAAACGGCATTCCTATATTTTGAAACAGCGCTTAAGCGTTTAACGTTTTAGATGAATCTAAAGAAACCGCAGCCTTATCAAACCTAATTTTACCGCCGCCCTCTGTTTCTACCAAAATGGTAGTTTCGTTCATATCGGCAATTTTACCGTGTATGCCTGCAGTGGTAATAATTTTGTCGCCTTTTTTTAATTCGGCAATAAACTTTTTGTGGTCTTTAGCTTTTTTCATCTGTGGCCTAATCATGAAAAAATAAAACACAACCACTATCAAAATCATGGGCAAAAAATTCATGACTTCACTCGGGATTTGTAACAAAACAAAATTTAACATACTTATCTAATTTATTTACTTAATAACTTCTCCAATTAAATGCACCTCGGTATTTTGAGGAATGGTATTGCCTACCAAGGTAACTACTTTATCCTGCAAACCCTCTTTGCCTTTACTGTTAAATGTAACTTTTACAACACTTGATGCGCCGGGCTGAATTGGGTCTTTGGAAACTTCTGGCACTGTGCAACCGCAAGTAGCATAAGCCTCTTTAATAATTAATGGCGATTTGCCTGTGTTCACAAACTTAAAATTGTAAGAAACGCTTTCGCCCTGCTTAATTTTACCAAATTCGTAAACTTCTTTTTCAAATTTAATCACTGGCGCTGTTGCGGGGTCAACCGCTACCACGGATGAATCTCCGGCGGCCTCGTTTTTTATATTGGTGTTGTTACATGCACTCACCAAAACGATTGCTATTAAGCCTAAAAGTATTTTTTTCATTTTCTAATATTATTTTTTTTTAAAATTCAGACGGCTAAAAATAATCAAAAAGTTTATTTCTAAGCAATTGGCTTTTAAGTAGCACAATAAGTTTTTTATAACAAGCCTCTGCCGTATTTCCTAATTTTGCCTTGTTCTTTCAAATCGTCTAAAATTTTATCTAAAATTCCGTTAATAAAAGAGTTACTTTTTGGGGTGCTAAACTCTTTGGCTAACTCAAGGTATTCATTGATGGTTACCTTAACAGGGATACTGGTAAAATAAAGCAGCTCTGCAAGAGCCATCTTCATTAAGATAACATCCATCATTGCAATACGGTCTGCTTCCCAATTTTTTGTTTTGCTACCAATTAATTCTTGAAAAGCAGCATCATAGGCTATGGTTTTTTGAAAAAGATCCAAAATAAATTCGCGGTCTTCATCCCAATTTGCGCTAATTTGTGCCAGCTTTTGCTCGCCGGTTTCTGAGGAAAAGTTTTTTAGGGTTTTCGCAATCATGGCCTGCAACACATCTTGATCTACCTGCCAATTGATGTGTTTTTCTTCCAGCGCCTGCTGTGCTAAAGTTGATTTTAGAATAACTTTTTTAAAAATAAATTTTATCAGATCCTTGTCGCTGTGCAAATCATCATCCGTTTTTGCCAAATAGGCTTTATACTCTTCGCTAGCTTTCAGGTTTACAAATAAAGATCTTGCCAGCTCGGGGTCGAAATTCCAAGAGATTTTATATTTTTTTACTGCATCGAGATATGCATTATTGGCCAGTAAAAGCTTTATAAAGCGATTATCCAAAATTTTTAAATTGGCATTTAAATCATCTTCAGAGGGCAGGTGCTTATTGGCTCTTTCTATGGCATCTGTTTCGGCATATTGCGCTACATCAACAATTAAAGCCAAAAGGCTTACATACATCTCGAAAACCTTATCCACACTGGCTAAAAGATTTTTTTCATGTTGTTTAATGTCTTTTACTTCTGATTGTTGAAATGCATAAATCACTTGCATTACCTTAACCCTTAGATGTCTTCTGTTTAACATTTTAAAGAACGATTTGGCTTTTTTAGCCGGTTATATTTATTTTTTATTTTTCTCCGAGATTTTCTGTCCGTTGCCCGCAGGCTGGTTTACTCGGTTTTGTTTGTCGTTTGTCCGAGGTTTTCAGTCGGTTGCCTGTAGGCTGGGTTATTCATGTTTGTCTTTCCACTCCTACTATCAACCCAAACTGCTGACTTTCGTCCGCCGACTCCAACCCCTAAAAACTTGCTTTTATTTTCTTTATATCTGCAATTCTTTTTTCTGCTATTTTATTGGCCGCAATATTTGTTGGAATATTATCCGCTTTTGATTTTTTAAGAACGCTACGTGTTGCTTCGTAAATATTTTCTGCCAATTGCATGGTTCTTTTTTTACTGTAGCCCGCCATTTCAGAATAGCAATTAATTAGGCCCCCGGCATTAATCAAGTAATCTGGCGCAAACAAAATTCCTTTTTCTAAAAGCAATTGTCCATCGGCCTTTTCATCTGCCAATTGGTTATTTGCAGAACCTGCAATAATGCCACATTTCATTTTTGCAATGGTTTCAGAATTTACGGTGGCACCTAAAGCGCAAGGCGCATAAATATCAAAATCTAAATCAAATAAATTATTGTTGTTTACCACTTCTGCACCATACATTTTTGCTACTCTGCGTAAACCTTCCTCGTTAATGTCGCTCACATAAACCTTAGCATTTTCTTGGCGTAGCAAACTTACCAAGTGTTCGCCTACGTGGCCTGTTCCTTGTACGGCAACTGTTCTCCCGGCCAAGCTATCCGTACCAAAAAGTTCTTTTACGGATGCTTTTATGCCCATAAAAACCCCTTTTGCCGTTACCGGGGATGGGTCGCCGCTTCCGCCGATGGATTCGGGAACGCCGGTAACATATTTGGTTTCCATACGGATGTACTCCATATCTTTAGTGCCTGTGCCCACCTCTTCGGCAGTTATAAAAGATCCATTTAAGTTTTCAATGAACCTGCCATACCTGCGCATTAAAGCCTCAGATTTATCGGTACGGCTATCGCCAATAATTACGCCTTTACCGCCGCCAAGGTTTAAACCTGTAATGGCCGCTTTATAAGTCATGGCTTGTGATAAACGTAAAACATCATACAAAGCTTCGGCTTCGGTAGTGTATGACCACATTCGCGTACCACCAATTGCCGGGCCTAGTGTAGTATCATGAATTGCTATAATTGCCCGCAAACCAGTATCATCATCTTTACAAAAAACCACCTTTTGATGCCCAAAGGCGCCCATTTGATTAAATACAGAGTTCTCTTCTAATTGAATTGATGACATAGCGATATGGTTACATTTCTGCGCAAAAGTAGCTTTTTTTTTGAAATAGCGGCGTGGCAATTGTAAAAGCTGAGGTGTTTTTAGGCAAGAGGGGTTGTTTTTAGCAAATCTTGTCCAGCTATTTTATTGTTAAAACAGATATTTACAAAAGTGCTAGGTTGGCTATGCGTGGCCTTTTTATTTTTTTTGCGTTAGGGATTGCAGTGGAAATCCTTTTTGCAGCGCAGCGGAAGGCGGCGGCGGATGCAGCAAAAAGATTTGAACGTAAAGCCCGACCCGTGAAATGGCCATGAGCTAAAGGCAAGGGAAACGCCCAAAATAGGTATCGTTTCTATAAATTCAGCCGTTATATAAATCAACAAATCAGAAATTAAGCAAACAAAAACAGAGGTGCTGCTCTTATACTCATGTTTAAACTTGTTTTTATTACTATGAGGTTAAGAAACAACAAAATCATACATTTGTGCCTAATAAATGAAAGAACTAGCGTATTTAAATAAGTTTTTCTATAAATACAAGTGGCAGCTTTTACCCGGAGCGCTATTTGTAATTATATCTAATTTTTTTGCCGTATTACCTGCGCAAATCATCAGAATTGCTTTTGATTTGGTGAAAGAAAATATAGCACTTTACCGCCTTTTTGATGGTTTTAACAAGCAAAGTTTAATTTACGACATTTTTGCGAGTAGCCTTTTGCTTTTTGGCGGGCTGGTAATTTTGCTGGCTATTATCCGCGGGTTGTTTTTATTTTTTATGCGGCAAACCATCATTTTAACATCTAGGCATATAGAGTTTGATTTAAAAAACGAGATTTACCAACATTACCAAGAGCTTTCTCTGGCATTTTACAGGCGAAATAATACCGGCGATTTGATGAACCGCGTTACCGAGGATGTTAGCCGGGTGCGGATGTACGTGGGGCCTGCTATTATGTACACCATTAATACCTTTGTGCTATTTGTTTTAACTATTGTAGCCATGGTAAACGTAAACCTAAAACTAGCTGTTTACAGCTTGGTACCGTTACCCTTGTTGGCCATTACCATTTATTATGTAAATAGCATTATCCACCAAAAAAGTGAACAAATTCAAAAAAGGCTAAGTACGCTGTCTTCTTTTGTGCAGGAAACCTTTTCGGGGATTAGGGTGGTAAAATCTTACGTGAAAGAAGATTTTATACGGCAAGGGTTTGAGCACCAAAGCGAAGAATACAAGCAGGAATCATTGTCGTTAGTGAAAGTGCAAGCCTATTTTTACCCGATAATGCTCTTAATGGTGGGTTTAAGCACCATTATTACGGTTTATATTGGTGGCTTGCAGGTAATGGCGGGCAAAATTAGCTCTGGAAATATTGCCGAATTTATTGTATATGTTACACAATTGACCTTTCCTGTAACCTCTTTAGGTTGGGTAACATCCTTAGTGCAAAGGGCCGCCGCATCGCAAAAAAGAATAAATGAATTTTTAAAAACCCAGCCAGAAATTCTAAATCCAAATCCTAACCCATTATATGTAAAAGGCGATATTAAATTTGAGAACGTAAGTTTCACCTATCCGGATACCGGAATTAAGGCTTTGAAAAACGTTTCGTTTGAGATAAAAAAGGGCGAGCTTTTGGCAATTATTGGCAGAACAGGTTCTGGAAAATCAACCATTGCCAACCTGATGATGCGGATGTATGATGTTGACCAAGGAAGTATTGAAATTGATGGCCAAAATATCCAACATATTAATTTAGCAGCCTACCGTAGCAAAACAGGCTTTGTACCGCAAGAGGTTTTTCTTTTTTCGGATACCATTGCCAGAAATATTGCCTTCGGTTTAGATGAATTAGACATGAACCAGGTTGAAACCGCAGCAAAAAACGCTGCGGTTTACCAAAATATTATGGCTTTTGATAAAAAGTTTGAAACCTATATAGGCGAACGAGGAATTACCTTATCGGGCGGGCAAAAACAGCGCATTTCTATAGCCAGAGCAATTATTAAAGCACCCGAGATTTTAATTTTTGACGATTGTTTATCTGCGGTAGACACCAAAACCGAAGAAGAAATTTTAACCAATTTGGGTAAGGTGATGAAAGATAAAACCAGCATACTGATTGCTCACCGCGTTTCAACGATTAAAAACGCCAATAAAATATTGGTGTTAGAAGATGGCGAGATTGCCGAACACGGAAACCATACCGAGTTAATGGCAAAAAAAGGTGTTTATTTTGAATTGTACGAGAAGCAGTTGCTAGAAGAAGAACAATTATCTTAAAGAATGCCCGTATTATTTGGAACTTTAATTATTTCTTTCTTTATTTACTCATCAAATTTTAACTACAACACATCAATGGGAGATTACGATAACAAAGAAAGAGAAGAAGTTTATTCTAAAAAGGTTAGGGCGGGAAAAAGAACTTACTTTTTTGATGTAAAAGCAACCAGATCTAATGATTATTATGTAACCATTACCGAAAGCAAAAAAAGACTGGAAGACGGCGTTTTTATTAAGCACAAGATTTTTCTTTACAAAGAAGACTTTGAAAAATTTGCAGAGGGCTTATCAGATACGGTAGAATACATCAAAGCTCACCAAGAGGTTGTTGAAAAAAAATACGAGTTTAATCCTGATCATGTAGTTGAAAAAGCGGATGATGATTTTTCTTTTTAGCCCAATTAAAACAGCATAAATAAAAATGGCTGGCCTTTAAAAAAGACCAGCCATTTTTATTTAATAATTTATTGATTATCAAAAAATTAAAATAATGCTGTTTATTAATTTTAAATCTATACATTTGCCTAAATAATAATTAGAATACAATACAATGAACAATGGAACAGTAAAGTTCTTTAATTCAACCAAAGGATTTGGTTTTATTAAAGAAGACGGAACAAACAAAGAATACTTTGTACACGTTTCGGGTCTGGTTGACGAAATCAGAGAAAATGACGAAGTTACCTTTGACCTACAAGACGGTAAAAAAGGATTAAATGCAGTGAATGTTAAACTTGCTTAAGCAGGTATCTTAATATAATCACATTTAAAGTCATCAAGCCATCGCTCAAAAAGTGATGGCTTTTTTGTTGTGCCTATTTTTTAAAACGCTCAATTTCTTAAATACACCTGCCCAATAGGCTTGGTTAGTATTACAAGCA
>DASVGY010000157.1:0-5806 GCA_036379295.1 Pelobium sp. | reverse complement strand
TGTGTTGGCGCTGATAGCAATTGTTATTTTAAACTTTCCTAATGCAGCTTAGTTAAACCTAATGCTTACGGGCTCAAAATTAGGGTAACGCCGTAATTTCAATAAATTTAAATATCATTTGTTGTAACTGTTCATCAGGTTTAACAATACACCATTTGTCCAGCCAAATCCATCCTGCAGCGGATATTCGCCACCGCCAGCCGATGCGTCGGCATCTGCTACGTTATACTTTTCCATCAGTTTGCCGGTTTGTTTAAATACATTTTTGTTTAAGTTAATCCATCTTTCGGCAATGTTTTTTGCTAATTGCTGTTTTTGGTAATTCTTTAAACCTTGTATGCTGATGTATTGTAGGGGCGCCCAACCATTTGGTGCGTCCCACTGTTGGCCAGTATTGCTTAATGTGCTAATAAGGCCGCCAAATTTCAAAAACTTTTCTTCTAAATTTTTGCTCAATTGCTCGGCCTGCTCGGTGCTGGCTATGTTAACAAACATCGGGAACATTGCTGCTAAATTCCATGATTTAGTAAACGATCGGTTTACAAAGTTATAATCTTTAAACCATCCGTGGCTTGCATCCCAATTGTATTTTAGGATGGCATTTTTTCGGCGTTCAGCAATGTTCAAGTATTTTTTTTCGGCTGTTGCGTTTTTTTGAACCTTATAACTTTTTGCAATTGTTTTCTCTAAAAAGTAAAGGAGGCAGTTTAAGTCGACCGGAATAATTTCTGTGGTTTGAATGCTGGCTAAATTTTCTCCATCTGCAAACCAGCGGCTGCTAAAATCCCACCCAGATTCTGCCGCAGCCCTAATGTTTCGATAGAATGCCGCTTTAGGTTGTTGAGTTTCTTTTGCTGCATTTACATCCTCAAAAAACGATTCTTCCCTGGGTTGGTCGCTATCATCCCAATAACGATTTAAAATTTCTCCGCCTGCTAGCTTTACCACGTTTTTATCTGCGTCACCAGTGTTCATATTTGTTGCACCACGCATCCAAAATTGGTATTCTTTTAATAGCTCATCTTGATATTCGGTATAAACGTTATCGCCTTTTAGCTGCGCCAACAAATCAACCATTAGCGCAAAAAACGGCGGTTGAGACCTCGTGAGGTAATAAGTCCTGTTCCCGTTAGGGATAAATCCAAATCTATTTAATAAATAAGCAAAGTTATTCAGCATGTTTTGGATGGTTTCTACCCTGCCGCTTTCTTTAAGCCCAAGCATGGTAAAGTAAGAATCCCAATAATAAACCTCTCTAAACCGTCCGCCAGGCACAATGTAGGGGTAGGGCAAAGGAATTAAACTGCCAACAGTTGCGGTATCAGCTTTTCTTGCTAGCACCTTCCAAAGTGTATCAATATGCTGTCTTAAATCTGAATTGTTTGTTTTAAAATCTGCCTGATGAGCGGTTGGGATTTCAAAATATTTTTCTGTAAATGTTTTAAGGTTAAATGCTTCATCGTTTTTAACCTCACGATAAGTTTTAAGTATTTGCTTGGGCTTTTCCAAAGGTATAGCGTCAACAAAAGTTTTATTATCGGGGAAAACCCTGCTCATTTGAATGGTATCAAAAAGTTGTTGGTATTGCGCTCTCGGACTTTGGATTTGCTCTGTTGTTTTGCAGGAAAGCAAGAACAGAAATACAATTGGAAACAGTTTTTTCATAGCTTAATTTACAGTAGTAGCTAAAAATAGTAAAATTTAATAACTGTTAAAATGTAGTTGATCTTATGCTGATGAACAAAACGCGTAGCTTGTACAATAAACTTGCTTTGGCCAATTTGATTTTTTTGGTAAAATATTTGAACCTTTTTTTGAGTTGTGATGAACATTGGTGTTGATTTGCGATATAAAGGAAAGCCCTGTTTTATCAATTTTTTAAAATTATTGCACATTTATTGGTGCTAAAGCCTAAAATTTAATACATGATTTGGGCTGGCTAAATTTAAAAGTATTATTTTGGGCAAATGCAGAGATTTAAGGGCATTTGCAATTTTTAAACTTTCGCAAGCTTTTAAAGACCATCAACCGCAAACAAAAATTAAATTGTTAATATTCATCATTTTATGAGAGAAGAAAAAAAACTGGGAGAGCTAGCATCAACATCCATTTCTGGTAATGATATTAGCTCCTCGGTTCTTTACGTTTGTGCCCTAGCGATAAGTTTTGCCGGCCAGTATGCATGGGTTACGCTTTTAATTGTGGCTTTAGTACTTTTTACTTTTAGAAAAATTTACGGAGAGGTAGTTGGCGCTTTGCCTTTAAACGGAGGTGCTTACAACGCACTTTTAAACACCACTAGCAAATCACTGGCCTCAATGGCTGCATGTTTAACCTTGCTATCATACATGGCTACCGCCGTCATTTCCGCAAATGAGGCCATGCATTATTTGGCTCATCTTATTCCCTCTTTGCCTGTAATATTGGCAACGGTGGTGGTACTTTTGATTTTTGCAGGACTTACTATTTCCGGAATTACCGAGTCTGCTAAGGTTGCTATCGGCATATTTTTATTCCATTTAACTACAATGGTGGTACTCATAGGCGGAATTGCAGTTTATATTTTTATGAACGGCTTTCAACATCTTTATGAAAACTGGCAGCGTCCGTTAACTTATGGAAGTATTGGATTGGCTATATTTTTTGGTTTCGCGGCATCTATGCTGGGCATTTCGGGTTTTGAAAGTTCCGCAAACTTTGTAGAGGAACAAAAGCAGGGAGTTTTTCCAAAAACTTTGCGAAATATGTGGATGGTGGTAAGTATTTTAAATCCGCTAATTGCTTTTTTAGCCATTTGTGTTATGCCAATACCCGAAATTAAGTTGCATAGCAATGCACTGCTATCGCAAATTGGTTTGGTAAGTAGTGGCGAATGGCTTGCTGTAATTATATCTGTTGATGCGGTATTGGTGTTAAGTGGGGCCGTATTAACATCCTTTGTGGGAGTTTCTGGCTTGCTAGAGCGGATTACTTTAGATAGGATTATGCCAAATTTCTTCTTAAAGAAAAACAAGAAAGGGAGCTCTTACCGTATCATTATTTTGTTTTTTTTACTGTGTTTATCTGTTTTATTGATTACTAAAGGTAAAGTTGAATTACTTGCGGGGGTTTATGCGCTTTCGTTTTTATCGGTAATGTGCTTATTTGTAATTGGCAACATGTTATTAAAGGTAAAGCGTAAAAGACTACCGCGACCAGAAAAAGCTGCATGGCCAGCCCTAATTTTTGCGCTTGGGGCAGTAGCTTGCGCAATTTTAGGTAATGTTTTGTTTGTGCCAGAAGACCCAGAACAACCCAGAAATATTGTGGTGTTTTTAAAATATCTTATTCCAACCATGCTGTTTTTGGTGGTAATGTTGAACCGAACCACGCTTTTAACGTTCTTAATTAATTTTATCCAATACTTGTTTAACCCTATTCGTAAACGAATAGAAGATAGTGACTTTGAAATTCCCCTTCGTAGGGGTGTTATTTATGTGAGTAAGGCACTGCAAAAAAGTATTAATAAAATTAATGAGCAGGAATTTGTGTTTTTTACCAAAGGAGATAATGTTGCAAATTTGAATAAGGTGATGACTTATATCAGAAATAATGAGCACACCAAAAAAATTAAAATTGTTACCGTTTTAAGGGATGGCGAATTGATACCTGATAATTTGGAGTCGGATATTGGTGTTTTAGATAGGATGTATCCAGAAATTGATATTGAATTTGTAAAAATGAAAGCTAAATTTGGCCCAGATTTAATTCACGAGCTTTCTGCTCAGTGGAACATTCCGCCCAACTTTATGTTTGTTGGCTCTCCGGGGGATAGGTTCCCTTACAGAATTGAGGAATTGGGTGGCGTTAGATTAATTATTTGATAAAT
The DNA here is from genome assembly GCA_036379295.1 of Pelobium sp. GTDB lineage: Bacteria > Bacteroidota > Bacteroidia > Sphingobacteriales > Sphingobacteriaceae > Pseudopedobacter. The sequence continues at coordinate 1,938 of DASVGY010000157.1, read as the reverse complement.
GGACGGTACAGTAAGAGCAAATATAAAACCTGGAATGTTGGTTAACATTGTGTTGAAAAAAGACCAACGAAACGGAGCGTTGACAGAAGGAATTGTAAAACGTTTATTAACCAGCGCACCAAAACATCACCGCGGAATTAAAGTGATGTTAGATGATGGACAGGTTGGAAGAGTACAGGAAATTTTGGAGGAAGATTAGTCAGTTGTTAGTGAGTTAGTTTTAATTAATTAGTTTATAGTCAGGCTACTACTTATCAAAAACTAAAATTGATTGTCTTTTAAAATAATATTGGTACTTAGGTTTTCACAAGCTTTTAAAAAAGTAGTTGGAAATTTAACTTTCGGATTCCATTTGAATTATACCGCTAAAAAGTAATCTCCTTTTTCCTCAATATAATCGATTTTTTGCTGTTGTGTGGTTCTCCAGAAATATATTTTTGATGTTTTAAAACGTCCGCAATGAGATAATTATTTTGGAATCAAATCCAAAATAACCATAATAATTTTGGATTTTGTTGTTGTAACGGGGCGAGGGATTGTCCGTGATTCGAAAGAAACTAAAGCCCTTGCACAAAATGTAGGGAAACATCGTTATTTTTATGAATTAATCTTAAAACTTAAATGAGCAAATTTATTTTTAAAACTCTGATTTTTAGTGGCCTGGCATTAACTATAGCATCTTGTAACCAAAACAAAGCACAGTCTAATTCCGCTGATTCTGTTCAAACTTCAGATAAAGTTGGTAAAACCATCGATATCAAATTTAGTGGAGATACTTCCACTGCGGGGATGGTTTATATTCCGGCTGGTACATTTATGATGGGTGGTGATAATAGCCAGGCAGATAAAGATGAATATCCAAAGCATAAAGTGAGTGTTGATGGCTTTTATATGGATGAGCATGAGGTTACTAATGCCCAATTTCAAAAGTTTGTAAGTGCTACGGGTTACGTTACTACTGCAGAGCAAAAGCCAGTTTGGGAAGAGCTGAAAAAGCAATTACCTCCCGGAACACCGAAGCCGGATGATAGCCAATTGGTAGCCGCGTCTTTAGTTTTTACTCCTCCAAGTCATCCGGTAGATTTGAATGATTATTCGCAATGGTGGAGTTGGGTTCCGGGAGCAGATTGGAAACATCCGGAAGGACCGAAAAGCGATATTAAAGGAAAGGAAAATTTTCCAGTTGTACATATCAGTTGGGATGATGCATCCGCTTATTGCAAGTGGGCTGGCAAACGCTTGCCTACAGAAGCTGAGTGGGAGTATGCAGCCAGAGGAGGAAAGAAAAATGAAATTTATCCATGGGGTAACGAAAACGTTTCTTTAGGAAAGCCAAAAGCAAATTCATGGGATGGGCCTTTTCCCAATGCAAATTCTGGACGAGATGGCTTTAAAGATTTAGCGCCTGTAAAGCAGTTTCCTGCAAATGGTTACAAATTGTACGATATGGCCGGAAACGTTTGGGAATGGTGCGCAGACTGGTACAGAAATGATTACTATGAAACGTCGAACTCGCCTGAAGGTGTAAAAAACCCAAAAGGGCCAGCGGATAGTTATGACCCAGACGAACCTTACACCCCAAAAAAGGTTGCCCGTGGCGGTTCTTACATGTGTAATGATAGTTATTGTTCTGGATACAGAGTAGCAAGAAGAATGAAAAGCTCTAAAGATTCGGGTTTAAGTAACATGGGATTTAGGTGTGTGAGGTAAGGGCTATTGCGCATATATTTAAGTTGTGTGCAAGGCTAAAGACCTATTCATCCAAACTTTAGCAAACAATTTTTGAAATAAAAATTAATATGTTTGCCATACCAAAATGTTTTTTAAGACAACAATATTATGGACATTACAAATTTTCCAGAACATTTATTTGAAAATAACTACACGGAGACATCAGACCTACAAATTGCTAACTACGAAGTTTATAAACATGTTTCC
>DASVGY010000156.1:0-9237 GCA_036379295.1 Pelobium sp. | reverse complement strand
GGTAAGGATGCTGAGAACGATAAACTCACCGAAAGAAGTTTTAATGTTTATGTGAACGGTAATAAAGTTTTAGATAATTTAGGCACAAAAAACGAATTAATTCCAGAAGTTGCTTATGCCACAAAAATCAGTATCGATGTTAAAAACGGAAAAGGTGTAGTGGTTGAGTTTGAAGCGATAAAAAGCAAACCGATATTAAACGGTTTACAATTAAGAAGACTTTATTAATCAAAATGAATACAGATAATCAAAAATTAGCGCAAACTTTTAGATGGTTTGGCCCGGCCGATGAAGTTACTTTGGCAGATATCAAACAAACTGGTGCAACCGGCGTGGTTACTGCTTTACACCAAATTTCTTGCGGCGATGTTTGGCCAGAAGCCGATATTTTAGAGCGCAAAAAAATGATTGAAGATGCTGGCCTTGTGTGGTCTGTGGTAGAGAGTGTAAACATCCACGAAAGCATTAAAACAGGAACATCGGAAAGAGATTTTTATATTGAACAGTACTGTAACACGCTCAAAAACTTATCAAAATCGGGTGTAAAAGTAGTTTGTTACAATTTTATGCCTGTTTTAGACTGGACCAGAACCCATTTACGTTTCACCTTGCCAGATAAAGCAGTCGCCCTACGTTATGATGCGATTGCACTTGCAGCATTTGACCTCTATATTTTAGAGCGCCCCAAAGCATTCAATGAATTTAGCAAAGAAGTACAATCGCAAGCAAAAACTTATTTGGCGCATTTAAATACCGAAGAAGTAAAACTACTTACCGAAACTATTATGGCAGGTTTGCCAGGTACAGATGAGGTTTTTACCATCCCCGAGTTTAATGAACATTTAGAAAAATACAGTAAAATTGGCAAAGCAGAACTGCGTGAAAATCTAGCGTATTTTCTGAAAGGCATTATTTCCACTGCCGAAGAAGAAGGCATTAAAATGTGTATCCATCCGGATGATCCGCCCTTCCCTATTTTGGGTTTACCACGCATTGCTTGTAATGAGGAAGATTTGCAATTTATTGTAGATGCGGTAGATTCTGACAGTAACGGAATTACTTTTTGTACCGGTTCTTTAGGTGCCAACCCCGCAAATGATTTACCAGCAATGATTGAGCGTTTGGGGCATAAAGTCCATTTCTGGCATTTACGCAACGTTCAGCTTGAAGCCAACGGAAGTTTTTACGAAGCCCCACATTTAGAAGGTAGCAACAGCATGTATGCTATTATGAAAGCGGTAGTTAATGAACAAAAAAAGAGGGCTGCTTCTGGTAAAGCGGTAGTTAATATACCAATGCGCCCAGATCATGGTCATTTAATTTTGGATGATTTTAACCGCAATACTTATCCAGGTTACTCGGTAATTGGCAGATTGAAAGGTTTAGCCGAATTGCGAGGTTTAGAAATGGGAATTAGAGGGAATTAAAATTTATTTATCGATGAATTTGGAAGCTGCTTCTTTTTTTGGGAGCGGCTTTTTTGGTGGGTTTTAAGTCTGAAACTTTTCAGGGCATTTTAACACGCTTTCCGGTAAATCTTTTTGGAGAAAAACCAAAAAGGATACCCCTTCAATCGTTAATGCAGAAACACTTTAAAAAAACGTTCTGTTTTATAACTACGATTACCGTTCTGAAAGGAATTATTAATTAAATCATTATCTTGATTTTGATTTAATTTTGTCTAAACCAATAATTGACCATCGCAATAATTTATATATGGAAAATAAAAGCTTTGTGCCTCAATTAATAGATGAGCATATAATGAGTCATATTTACCTTATTAGAGGACAGAAAATAATTTTGGATAGGGACTTAGCCAAATTGTATCAAGTACAAACCAAAGTTTTAAAACAAGCCGTAAAAAGAAATATTGATAGATTTCCAAACGATTTCATGTTTGAGATGACAGATGAAGAACTTGCTAATTGGAGGTCACAATTTGTGACCTCCAACGATAAAAAAGGGCTGCGTTACGCTCCTTTTTGTTTTACAGAGCAAGGCGTAGCGATGTTATCAAGTGTATTAAACAGCAAGCAGGCTATACAGGTGAACATCCAAATAATGAGGATCTTTACTCGTATAAGAGAGATGTTGGCAGATAATTCTGAGGTAAAGATAGAGATTGCGGAAATGAAAAATATACTGGAAAAAGTGATGAAAAAACAAGACGGACAAGATAAAAACATCGACTTACTTTTTACTTACATTGATAGATTACAGGAGCGAACAGAAGAAACACCAAAACTGCCTTCAAAAAAGCATATTGGGTTTAAAGATTGGGGTAAAGTTGATGGTTAAGAATTTAGAAAACTATGAGGATGTAGTATTACAAAGCCTGCTTTAAAGTTTCAAATTTTTTAACGCTTAATCTTGAACTGATAAATGATGCCGCGAAAGCTATCACCAAAACGGTAACAAAAACCAACGTAAAATCTGTTGTCTTAAGCGCCATTGGGTACGCACTTACTATCATGTTTCCTTGCGACATGCTAATGAATCCCCACCGCATTTGTGCATACGCAAACAAACCGCCTAAAAACAATCCTACAAAGCAACCTAAAAAAGAAATCATCAAACCTTCTAACAAAAATATTCGTCTAATCATACTTTTACTGGCTCCTAAGCTGCTTAAAACCGCAATATCCTTTTGCTTATCAATCACCAACATGGTTAAAGAACCCACAATGTTGAAAGTAGCAATTACCAGTACAAAAGTTAAAATAAGATAAACTGCCCACTTTTCTGAATTAAGAATTTTATACAATAATGCATTTTGTTGAATTCGGTCTTTAACAGTAAACTGATTACCGAGTTTTTTTTGCAATTCAACCATCACCGTATTTGAGCGGGTGCTGTCTTTTAAAACAACTTCTGCGGCAGAAATATTTTTTGGTTCGGCTAATAGCTCTCTGGCGGTAGCAAGTGGGATGATTACAGCGTTATCTGATTCCTGGTTAGATTCAAAAACACCGACCGGAGTTACGTAACGACTTACAAACTCATCTGCGGGGCTAAATGAGTTTACCGTATTTTTGTTTGGCGAGTAAATCTCCAGAACGGTAAGCGGATTATTAATATTGATGCCTAAAGTATATTGAACGGTTGAACCCACCACCGCTAGCGGATTATCTGCATCGCCTAAAGCCAAAGTTCCCTGCACAATGCTCGACCTTAACTTCTTGTTATTTAAAAACGAGGAGTCAACACCTTTTATTTGACCAATGAATTGCTGGTTGTTATACCTTAAAAGAGCTTTTTCTTCTAACACTTCGCTGTAAAGAGCAACATCTTTATTTTTTTTTAGTTCTCGAAGCGTTTGGTTATCAGGATTAAAAGTCTTGCCTTGACTTGGTTCTATTCTTAAATCTGGCACCACGGTATTAGAAAGCGAAACCACTAAATTTTCTAATCCGTTAAAGGCCGACAAAATAACCACCAAAGCAGCGCTTCCTACAAAAACACCCAGCATAGATATCCCCGAAATGATATTTATTGCATTGGTACTTTTTTTTGAAAAAAGATACCTTTTGGCGATATAATAAGCGGTATTCAAGTATTAGCGGTTAAAAAATGGATTGTTTGATTTTTCAAAACCAATTGTGGTGTGCGGTCCATGCCCGGGATATACTTCCACTTCATTGGGCAGGGTAAATAGTTGTTTCTCAATACTTTCTAACAAAATAGCATGGTTTCCGCCCGGCAAATCTGTACGGCCAATGCTACCCCTAAAAAGCGCATCTCCACCAATTATAAACTTATCTGCCTTGCTGTAAAAACATAAATGTGCAGGCGAATGGCCTGGCACAAAAAGCAAATCAAGAATTTCGCCCCCTAAAGTAATTTCGCCTGTTTCTGGTAAAAAAGTTTCGGGCTCGGGCGAAAGCTCATAATTAAAGCCTTGCTGCGGAGCGTAAGAGGGGACAGCTTGCAACAAAGGCAGCTCCCCTTTGTTAAACTGTGGCTTTAAACCATACTGTTCAAAAATAAATTTGTTCCCTAAAACATGATCTATGTGGCAATGTGTATTTAGCAGCATCACCGGGTTTAAAGTATTTTCTTTGATAAAATTTACTACAGCGTTTTGTTCTGCCGCATTGTACATTCCGGGGTCTATAATGGCACAATCGCCATCTTCGGTATAAACGATGTAGGTGTTTTCTTGGTAAGGATTATTTACAAAAGCTTTTAATCTCATTATTTCTGATTTATCCAGCTTGCCAAATCTTCAATCACGGTTTGGTCAATGTTTCCTGGCTTTGCGTATTGGTTATTATCACCTTTACTGCTTACAAAAACAAAAAGGTGGTTTAGCATTGGGTATAGTTTAGTATCAGCGTTACTTTTGCCTTTTAACGCTTTTTGCCAAAGTGCAAAATCCTGAGTGCTGACCTGAAAATCCTGCCCACCCTGAATAAGGAAAATTCGTTGACTTAATTTCTTTGCTAAAGCAAGCTGATCCATTGAATTTAAATCAGCCCAATAAGAAACTGGCAACCCTAACACAACCGAATCTTGTTGGGGCGTTTTTGCGTCAAATAATTTGGTATCATTTAAAAGCTTAATATTTGCGGCTAAAGCTGCGGCGTTTGCTTTTTTTAAACTATCTGTTTGTAAATTATTAAAGTAGTTGTTTTGCTCAATAGCTAAATCCTGCAATTTACGAGCTGGCGCTGCGGCCAAAATAAGTCCCTTAATTGTGGGATTTAAAACCGCAATGCGTGGCGCTAACATCCCGCCAAGGCTATGGCCCAAAACATATATTTTTTGTTGATTAACCTGCGGAACGGTTTTTAAAAAATTGATAGCCGCAGAAGCGTCATCTAAAACCTCCTCTTTTACCGTAAACGCCCCTTTAAAGGCCGACGGAAAAATCAACGTACGTTTTACATACCTTAACGAAGCAATCCCTTTACTAGCTAAACCAACGGCAATATCTTCAAAAGGCCGGTTGGGGCCTATGCTCTCGTTCATATCTGAAGGGCCGCTGCCATGAACCAATACCACCACCGGGCAATTTAAGCTGTCTTTCGGAAGAGTTAGCATGGCGGGCAAGTCAAATTCCCCTGACTTAATAGTTACTAGTTTCTGAGTATAAGCAGTGGTATCGGCATAATTGGGTAATTTGTAAGCGTTCTCTAGCTGCTTTGGCACCAAAAATATGCCTGCTATTTTATTTTCTTTATTAAAAGAAAGCTGAAACGGCTGATTATCAGTGGCAAACTGTAGGTTAAGCGTAACAATCTGGTAATCATCTTTAATTTTATTTTGAACGCCATCTACTGCCTTAAACTTTCCAATTTTTGCTTCCATTTGCGTCCATAAGGTTTTTAAATTTTCAACCTTAATTTTTTCTTGTACAGAAGTATCAAAAAAAGCGTAGGCTTTGCTGTAATTCCCCGAATCAAGCTGTGCAAAAAAGTTTTCTGCCAGGTTAATGTTTTGAAAAATAGCCTGCGCTTTTACTGCCGCAGTAAGCGACAATAACAGTAGCACTAAAAATGTTTTTTTCATAGATTGGCTTAAGGTTTTTTCCATTTAAGGGTTTTGATTAGATGATCTATATCTTTTTTAATAAAATTGACCACAGGTTGAATAGAGTCTGGTCTGGGCTTTTCGTTAAAATACAAAGCGCCTCTTAAGTAATTTCTTGCGCTATCAGTCAAAAAAAATTGTGTTGAAGACGCGGTATTTCCATCAATTGTGTAATACACACCATAAACTGAATTTTCGGGCTCAGAAATAAGTCCCTCATCAATTCCGGTTGCTTTCACTGTGTGTTTAAACGCCAATTTCCTCGAATCTTCTACCAGCTCATCAAACTCTTTTTTTGAACGGATGGGATAATAACTAATGTGTAAACGAGCGTTAAAACCAGGAAATGTTAAGTTGTACCAATTTGGCCGGTTTCCATCTAAACTATCTAAATACATTTTAGCGTATTTAGGATACTCAAAACCATAGTAAGCGTTGGCGTTAAAAGTTTGATATTCTTTCTTCGGAAATTCTAACCTGAAATAGCCCCGCGGTTTTGGAGCGTAATCTGCGGTTTGCCCACAGGCCTGAATTAGCAAGCAAATGGAAATTACGAAGAAATATTTCATTGGCTTAAGATATTAATTTTAAATCGGTAAAAAACAGCATTTTTTACACACTGCAATAAAATAAAATAAACGAATTTATCTTCCCTGCATTGCAGCGGGTTAACTTTGCCAAATCTCCCAAGATTTTTCTGCCTGTAGCACTAACATTTGGTACCCGTTTTTAATGTTTGCGCCTTGTTCTTTTCCCTTTTTTAAAAATAAAGTCTCTTCTGGGTTGTAAACCAAATCGTATAACAAATGCTTTGCGGTTAAAAACTGGTAAGGAATAGCTGGGAAAGTATCTTCATTTGGGTAAGTACCTACCGGGCTGGTATTAATAATTACGTGGTATTCTTTTAAAATAACTTCGGTTAAGTCCGCGTAGCCAAACATATCTTTTGTAGGGTTTCTGCTAACGAATTTATAATCAATTTTACGTTTTTTTAGCACATATTGAATGGCTTTGGCTGCCCCGCCATTACCTAAAATCAAAGCTTTTTTATGGTGACTTTTTAAAAAGGGTGCTATTGATTGCTCAAAACCATAAGCATCTGTATTATAACCAACTAATTTATACTTGGTGGGATTTAAAGTGCAGAGCTCGCCAGAAAACATAGATTTAACCGTGTCTCCATGCAAAATTTTGATGCAGTTTACCGCTCCAATTTCTTTTGCCGCCGGATCTAGCTCGTCTAAAAAGGGTAAAACTTCAATTTTATGCGGAATGGTCACATTTATCCCGTATAAATCTCGGTCTTTTGCCAAAAGCTTTGGGAAATCCTTAATATCTTCTAAAGGGAAAAGCGAATATTGGTGATTTTTGAGTTTCGCTTTTTCAAATTTTTCTGTGAAATATTTTTCAGAGAAAGAATGCCCAAGAGGGAATCCTATTAATCCATATTTTTTCATTACACAAACACAAAGGGAGTAATTAAACTCCCTTATTTTCTTTACTTCATATTCAAAAAATGGTTGAAAGTATCGCCGCGTAAACCTAACCTAATGGTTTCTAACGGTATAACCTCTGCGGGCGCTATATTTCCTAAATTAACGTTTGCGCCAATTAACTCTATAAACCATACTTGCTGCGCCTTTTGTGGCGCTTCCCAAATAATGGTTTCCTCTGGTATTTGAGTTAAAATTTCATCTACCAAGCCCTGCCTTACCTCGCCCGAGTCTCTGTAGATGCCTACATTTCCGCTTTCGCGAGCCTCTGCAATTACCTTCCATGAGCCCGCTTCGATTTCGGCTTTCATCAACTTAATCCACTTGTAAGGCGCAAAAATCTTTTTATCATCCTTAGAGCCCACCTCAGATATTACCGTAACCTGCGAACTTAGCTTTCTGATGTATTCGCATTTCTCGTCATGATCAATCTCGATAGAGCCATCAGAAACTTCTACATAGCGCATATCAAATTCATCCAAAACTTTTCTATAATCCTCAAACTGATTTCGGATGATAAACGCTTCAAATAAAGTCCCACCAAAATACACCGGAATATCAGCATCGCGGTATATTTTTAACTTTTCTTTAAGATTTGGGGTGATAACAGAAGTTGACCAACCTAATTTTACAATATCTGTGTAGGGTCCGGCAACCTCAATAAAATCTTCTACTTGTCTAAGGCTTAAGCCCTTATCCATTACCATCGTTAATCCGCCTTGCCGAGGTTTTACGCTACGGTCTGGAAGATTGTTTAATTTGTAATTCATATTCGACCGCAAAAATCAAAAAAAATTATTAAATAACAGCAAATACTGATTTTTAAAACCAGATTTTTACAATCGCTAACGCATAAAGCCATTAATTATATCGATAATTACCTTATTGTTTTGTAGCTGTGGCAAGTATTCAAACAACAGATAATGCTTGTCGGCATTTGTATTTAGCGCTGTCTGAAGTTGATTTAATGCTTCGTTATACTGGCCATCGGCAAAAAGGTAGGCTACAAAGCGGTAATACAAATCGGCAGAATCTGGGTTGTTTTTAATTCCGTCTGCAATTATTTCTATACATTTTTTAATATTATCTTGCTCAAATACAATTGACGAATAATCTAACCAAGCTTCCACATCAAGCGGGTTAACCTCTACTACTTTTTCGTAAGCAAACTCAGATTCTTCTAAATTCCCCAATTTATAATGAGCATCGGCTATTGCAAACCAGTAATCGGGGTTTTGGTCATCAATATTCAGCGCTTTTTTATAAAAATGTAATGATTCGAAATAACGTTCTTCAAAATCTAAGGTAACGCCAATCCCATACCAGGCATCGGCCATTTGCACATCCATTTTCACCGCCTTTTTATAAAAAGAACGGGCTTCGTCCATTTTTTCAAGCTTTTCGTAACACTCGCCCATGGCACAATAAGTATCTGCATTGGGTGGTTCGTACTCAAAGGTTTCGCGGTAAACATCTATTGCATCTTGGTAACGGTCTAACTGTACCAAAGCATTCCCTTTATTAAAGTAAGCAGAAGCAAAGTTTTCTTTGATTAAAATGGCATAATCATAAGCATCTATTGATTTTTCAAAAAGATTTAGTTTATGATACGCATTGCCCAAATTGTACCAAGCGGCAAAAGAATAAGGTTCGCTATCAATGTATTGTTGGTAAAATTGTATACTTTCTTCTTGCTTATCTAAAACATCATAACAAAATGCAAGCTCGTAAAGCGCATCCTGGTTTTCCATGTTGTTTTCTAAACAGAGTTTTAAATACACTACAGATTGCTCGTAATCGCCCATGTTTTGGTAAACAAAAGCTATTTGCATTAAAACCTCATCTTTGTTTTCTGCCTTTTCTAAAGCTATTTTTAAGTTTTCAAGTGCCTCATCGTGTTGCTCTAAACTTTCGTACAGGTTTCCCCTTATCAAAAAAATGTCAGCTTCGGAAGGCTCTAGCAATTCCGCTTGCTCTAAAGCCGCAAATGCCTTATCTAGCTCGTTAGTTAGCAAAAAAAGCTGAGCTTTTTTTATGTGGAATATGGCTGCAAAGGGGTGTTGAGAAACGGCGTACTCAATTACCTGTAAAGCCTTAATTGGGTCATTTTTATCGATATAATAATCAACAATGTTTTCAAAGGCAAGCGAGTCAAAAAAATACTGGTCGTGATTGCGAATCATTTCCTCGTAACGCTCAACCGATAATTTTG
>DASVGY010000155.1:0-6862 GCA_036379295.1 Pelobium sp. | reverse complement strand
AAAGCAAAGACAGAGTAGTTCTCATGGTTTTTGATTAATTAAGTACACAAATTTTGTAAATTAATCACTTGGAATCAAGATGTTTAATGACTGAATATGTTGTTAATCAATAGCTTATGTATTAATTCGGGAGTTTCTAATATTCAGTTTATATGACTCCCGAATTACTCACATTTTATATGCTAAAATTTGAATAATTTGGTATGTCGGTAAAAACAAAAACCCCTCAGATGATGTCATCTGAGGGGTTTTAACTGTTTTTAATACTGAAAAAGCGGAATGGACGGGACTCGAACCCGCGACCTCCTGCGTGACAGGCAGGCATTCTAACCAGCTGAACTACCACTCCGTTTGGTTAAAAACTTATAATAAATTTTCAATTTAAAACCCCTTTCCTTGCGTTAGGGAGTGCAAATATAGACAAAAGGATTTAAGTCCAAAATTTATTTTAAAATAAATTATTCGCCATTCCCCTCTTTCATTTTTTCTGCATTTTCGGCAAATTGTAGCGCTTCTAAAATCTCTGTTAAATCACCGTTCATCACTGCCGGTAAGTTATAGGTAGTCAAGCCGATACGATGTTCCGTTACCCTACCCTGCGGGTAATTGTAAGTTCTAATTTTTGCCGAACGGTCTCCCGTAGAAACCATCGTTTTCCTTTTGCTGGCAATGGCTTCGTTATGTTTTGCTAGCTCACGCTCATACAAACGGCTACGCAACATTTCCATCGCCCGCTCGCGGTTTCCCAATTGCGAACGCTCTATCTGGCAAACCACAACAATGCCCGAGGGCTTATGTGTTAACTGTACCTTGGTTTCTACCTTATTTACATTTTGCCCGCCCGCACCACCAGACCGCGAAGTTTGCAGTTCAATATCTGCAGGATTTATGTAAACATCCACATCCTCAGCTTCAGGCAAAACCGCTACTGATGCCGCCGATGTATGCACCCTGCCCTGTGTCTCCGTCTCGGGCACCCGTTGCACCCGGTGAACCCCCGATTCGTATTTTAAAACACCATAAACATCCTCACCAAGCACCTTAAAAATCACCTCCTTGTACCCCCCGTTGGTACCCTCTGTAACTTCAAGCGTTTCGCAACGCCAACCCCTACTCTCGCAATAACGAACGTACATTCTGTACAAATCACCCGCAAAAATAGCAGCCTCATCCCCTCCAGTTCCTCCTCTAATTTCCACAATCGCATCCTTCTCGTCCCCTTCCTCTTTCGGAATCAGCATCAACCTAATCTTTGCTTCCAATTCTTCCTTTTTAGGAATAAGTATCTCCAGCTCCTCTTTGGCCATCTCTCTAAACTCCTGGTCCTTCTCCGTAGCTAAAATGTCTTTGTTAGAGTCAATATTACTTACCACATCGCGATAAATAAAATACTGCTCCACTATCAGTCCCAAGTCCTTGTACTCCTTACTCAATTGCGCAAAACGCTTCATGTCCTGCGTTACTTCGGGGCTACTCAATTGAATCTCTACATCATCCCTTCGCTGCTTTATCGCTTCTAATTTCTCTAACATATTATTTTTTGAAAATGTGCCGGCAAAAAAAGCCGGCAGGTCCTGTGCTCTTCGGTTAATGCAGTCCCGCTGTACGCTCATACGGCTTCAAGGCATTATCCGCCCGGCCGGTATCCGCTTCCATCAGGTTTAGGTAGGCCAGACAGTACAAAAAACTCAGTTTTTTTTAACCGCCCACAAAGTTATATCTTTTTCTCTTAAAACGATAAGCCGGTTAAATCTAAACGATGCTTTTTTAAAAGCCAAAGAATCTGGCAGCGCAACTCCTTTTAATTCAAAGGTTAAGTAATTATAGGCCAGCAACTTATTATCTTGGGTAAAGTAAATATTGCTACCATCCACATCAAAACCTTTTTCTGGAAAAATTACCGCGGTCTTTATAAAATTTGCATACCTGTCAAAAATCCGCACACCAGCGGTAGTATCATTAATATATACTTGTTGGTCATCTGTAAGCATAAAATTAGCATGCATATCAAAACCGTTGCGTTGGTAAATATTTCCGCTTTTTAAATCGTCTACAAAATAGTTGCTAAGCTTCCTCAGCTCTCTGTTAATTTGGTCGTAAGCCCAAAAACCATTGTTATTGGATGATGCAATCAAAGAAATCTGTAATTCTGGGTTTTGGTTGAAAGTATATTTACTTATTTCACTTAAGTTATTGTTCAGTACCACCACTTGCTGGTATGCCTGGTAATATAAAATTACCCGCAGGGGGTCGGTAACATCTAGCTGCGAAATTTCTCCGTAAGATTTATTGGTATAGTTCCATAAAAACTTTCCTTGCGGATTAAACTTTAAAAGTTCGCTTTTTGGCGTAACCACAAAAAGGTTACCCAAATTATCTACCGTTGCTATTTTGGCAACAGTATCTATTCTGGTGATAAATTGATATTCTTGCGCATATAAATCGTTTGCTTTAATAAGTAGCAGCAACCCAATAACAGCGTTAAAAAGTTTTATAGATTTCAGGCGCATCATATTAGTGAGTTTCAAAACTTTTTAGTTCAACATCAACTCCATCAAAAACAACATAGCTTGTAAAATTTACCCATTCGCCCAAATTAAAGTACTTCGCATTTTCTATTTTCAGCTCAATAGGAAAATGCCGATGCCCCATTATCAGGTAATCTACAGCACCAAACTTTTGTTTAAGTTCTTGGTAATAATTGGCTAACCACTTTTCTTCGTACTCCTTCTGTAAATGCTCTTGCTTTTTATTACCGGCAATTCTACTTTTACGGCTCCAATAATTAGCTATCCCAACCCCAAAATTTGGGTGCAACCGGGCAAAAAGCCACTGGCAAAAATTGCTCCTGAAAAAATATTTTAAAAGTTTATAAGCATTGTCGCCTTTACCTAAGCCATCGCCATGGTGTAAAAAGAAACGCTTTCCGTCTAAATCCAAAACAAGTTCATCACTAACAATCGTTGCATTCAACTCCTTTTGAAAATAATCGAAGACCCACATATCATGGTTTCCCTTAAAAAAATAAAGTTTAATTCCAGCGTCGGCTAATTCGGCAAGTTTCCCTAAAAGCCTGATATATCCTTTTGGTACAACCGTTGCGTATTCAAACCAGAAATCAAACACATCGCCCATTAAAAAGATAGAGTGCGCATCTTTTTTAATAAAATCTAACCAGGCTACCAACTTTATTTCTCTTGCTCTGCTGCTTTGATAATTTGGGGCGCCTAAATGAAAATCTGATGCGAAGTAATAATGCGTTTTATCCATTGAAATAAATATGATTTAAAATTATATAAAATATGATTCTAAATCATATAAATTCACACTACCGAGGAATGTTCTAAAATTAGCGGCGAAAGGATGAGAGTAATCAACAATAAACTATTCGTACCAAATATGAAGCTGCTTTGGTTGCGGTGGTGTTATCAATGTTTACAATTTAAACACCATAAAACATCCTGACTAAGCAATTTATATGGTAAACTGCGGTCATAACCCAAGGAGTTAATTTGGTTAAAATCGTTTCTAAAACACCTAATAGCATCACAATTATCTTAAATTACTTACCAAACACGTAAAATAAAAATTGTGCCGAAATTTAAACTTGGGCCCACTATTCAACAAAAAAGAGGTGCGGTATCCAAAAAAAATACCAACCCTTTTCAAAAGAGTTGGCATCCTATTAATCAAAAAATAAAACTAAACAGAAAAACTTGTGCCGCAGCCACAGGTGCTGCTGGCATTCGGGTTATTGAAAACAAAACCGCGGGCATTTAAACCTTGCTGAAAATCAACCTGCATACCCGCCAGATAAAGCCCATGTGCCTTGTGCATAAAAACTTTAATGCCATCTATAACATATTCGCTATCACCTTCTTTGGTTTGGTCAAAGCCTAAAACATAACTCATTCCAGAACAACCTCCGCCTTCAACGCCCAAGCGCAAACCAAAAGACTCGTCCAGCTCTTGTTGAGACATTAACTTCTTAATTTCTTTTTTAGCACCATCTGTTAATGTTACTGGCGCTACGGCTGCTATTGTGTTACTCATAAAAATAATTTAATATACAAATATACAGGAAAATGTAGATTTTTGTTTCATAACAAGCTTATTTTACCCCCAATTAACATTGTAATATGGATATTTCTGTTTTCTTTTTCGACGTGTTAAAATACACACTTTCCGGACTGTTTATCTTTTTTACCGCCTACTTTGTACTAAAAAGCCATTTTGACACCTATTACAATTTAAAGGCATTAGAATACAAAACCTTAACAGTAAAAGATATTTTGCCTTTAAAGTTACAGGCGTATGAAAGAATGACCTTATTTGTTGAACGCGTTAATCCTTCAAACCTAATACTAAGGCTCCACCAGCCAGGCATGTCAGCAAAGGAAATGCAAACTTTGGTACTGGCCGAAGTAAAAGCAGAGTATCAACATAACATATCGCAGCAACTGTACATCAGCGCCAACGCGTGGAACATTATAAAACGAGTAAAAGATGATACCATTGGCTTAATTAACCATTCTACTGGCGTTTTGCCGGCAGATGCCTCGGCTGTAGAGCTAAGTAAGGTGGTTTTTAATAAGCTGGATGAGTTGGAGGAAAATCCTTTTGACCTAGCCCTACTAGTGCTAAAAAACGATTTACAGGATTTGTAGCTCAAAAAACTATTTTACAAAATCAAACACTAAAAACCGTAAGCGTATATGTAACAAAAATTTGATGCATGCTTTGCTTATCCAACTTAAAGAATCTGCAAATTTGTGAAGTAAAAAAAACCAAATCACAACAAGTTATTTTTTATTGTTGATAATAAATTTTTAGGAAACCACACCCCCAAATGCAAAAATCAATTTTAAAGCTAACGCTTGCTGTTTTCCTGTTTTTAGGCGCATGCAGTCCGCAATTGCATGTTAGCAAAACAGAAAAGCAGCTTTATCCGATAACCTCATCGATAAAGCCAGATGCAGCAATGGATGCTTTTATATCCCCCTATCGTAAAAAATTAGATTCGGTGATGAACGATGTGGTAGCTATATCTGCAAAAGAAATCCAAAAAGACCGCCCCGAAGGTCCGTTAAATAATTTTTTCGCCGATGCAATGTATCAAAGCGGTAAAGACTGGAACCTAAACTTCGATTTTGCTTATACTAATTACGGCGGGTTAAGGATTCCTTTACCTAAAGGAGAGATATATAGGTATAAAATTTTTGAATTAATGCCATTTGAAAACGCTTTTACTTTAGTAACCTTTAAAGGCAGCGACATTCAGGATTTTTTCGATTTTATGGCCGCCAGTGGTGGAGATCCTATTTCCGGAGCCACTTACGTAATTGATGATAAAAAAGCAACGAACATTAAAATAGAAGGAAAACCTGTTGACATCACCAAAAATTACGTGGTTTTAACCTCTGATTATATGGCAAACGGCGGCGATGGCGGCGTAATTTTTAGCAGAGCAATTAATAGAAAAGATTTAACCTACAAATTAAGAGACGCATTGTTTCTTTACCTCGATAAAAAACAAAAAGCCGGAGAAAAACTAAACCCTGTTAACGATGGAAGAATCAAGATTAAATAGAAGACGGTTTTTAAAAACCGGTTTCTCAGGAGCAGCTTTACTTGCTTTGGGTTTAAATAGCGAAAGCGTTTTTGCAAAAGATGATTTCCAAAAATTGACCATTCTCCACACCAATGATGTACACAGTAGAATTGATCCTTTTCCGTTAGACGGAAGTAGAAACGCTGGCAAAGGTGGGGTGGCACAGCGGGCAGCTGTAATTAACAAAATACGCTCAGAAGAAAAGAACGTTTTGTTGTTAGATGCGGGCGATATTTTCCAAGGAACACCCTACTTTAATTTATGGGGTGGCGAGTTGGAAATTAAGATGATGAGCATGATGGGTTACGATGCCGGAATTATGGGAAACCATGATTTTGACAACGGTGTGGAAGGCTTTGTAAAACAGTTGCCTCATGCCAATTTCCCTATCATTAATTCCAATTACGATTTTACAGATACGCCTATGGACGGCAAATCTGTACCCTACAAAATTTTCAAAAAGCAAGGGATTAAGATTGGAGTTTATGGCTTAGGAATCGCATTGGATGGCCTTGTAAATGCTGTACAGTATGGCAACACAAAATATCTTGACCCTCTTGAAAAGGCACTTCATTACGAAAAAGAACTAAAATTAAACCATAAATGCGATTTGGTAATTTGCCTTTCTCATTTAGGTTATAAATATAAAGAAGACAAAATATCTGATGTGATTTTAGCTTCAAACCTGTACCATACCAACCTTATCATTGGCGGGCATACACACACTTTTTTACCATCGCCAGATAGCATCAAAAATAAGAGTGGTAACCAAACTTTGGTGAACCAGGTGGGCTTTGCTGGCATAAATTTAGGAAGGATAGATTATGTGTTTTCAAGTAAAAATTCAAAGCCGGTAAGCTATACTTCTGCCTTAGAGGTGATTGAAAATAATTTCAAAATTTAGTTTTTTTTAACCGATTTTTTTTTGAATCTTCGATGCTCGGAAGTCGGCTCCCCCGCCATACTTCCATCGCATTTTAAATCAACATATTAGAAAAATCAAATGGAAAAAACTTGTACAAGTGTATGGGAAAACTGTCTGCAAATTATAAAGGATAATATTCCAACTCAGAGTTTCAAAACCTGGTTTGAGCCAATCATTCCGCTACGGTTAGAGGCGAGTGTGTTAACCATACAAGTGCCAAGTTTATTCTTCTACGAGTGGTTAGAGGAACATTATGTAGGTCTTTTACGCAAAACAATTAAAAAGCATCTGGGCGATTCTGGCAGGTTAGAATACAACATCGTTGT
>DASVGY010000154.1:0-4385 GCA_036379295.1 Pelobium sp. | reverse complement strand
AATTGCGGAAAAGTTAGAAAAAGACCCGAAAGAATCTGCAGAACATGTGATGTTAGTAGATTTGGCTCGTAATGATTTGAGCAGGCATTGCACCGAAGTAAAAGTTGAAGCTTATAAGGAAGTTCAGTTTTATTCGCATTTAATTCACCTGGTTTCCAGAGTAAGTGGGGCTTTAAAACCGGGGGTAAACCCATTTAAGATTGTTGCTGATACTTTTCCGGCCGGCACTTTAAGCGGTGCGCCAAAATACAGGGCAATGGAACTGATTGACCAATACGAGAAAAGCAAACGCAGTTTTTACAGCGGTGCCATTGGGTTTATGGGCTTTAACGGAGATTTTAACCACGCCATTATGATTCGTTCGTTTTTAAGCAAAGCGAATAAATTGCATTACCAAGCTGGTGCGGGGATTGTAGCCGATTCTGATCCACAATCAGAACTGAACGAAGTGAACCACAAAATTGCAGCGTTAAGAAATGCGCTGAAACAAGCAGAGGGGATATAAGGTGGAAGGTTTAGGGTTTAAGAGATTTGAAAAATCTTAAGACTTTTTGCGCTAAACATTGAAAATATTCTTTAGGTTGATGATGCGGCAAGGCCTTAAACCTTACACCGTCAGCCTTAAACCATAACAAACATGAAAATATTAGTTATAGATAATTACGATTCTTTCACCTATAATTTGGTGCATTTGTTGAACGAATTAGGCCAGGACGCAGAGGTTTGGAGAAACGATAAGTTTAAGATTGAGGATGTAGAAGCTTTTGATAAAATCTTACTTTCCCCAGGGCCTGGAATTCCATCAGAAGCAGGTTTACTTTTAGAAGTAATTAAAACTTACGCCAAAACAAAAAGTATTTTAGGGGTATGTTTGGGCCAACAAGCGATAGCCGAAGTTTTTGGCGGTGAGTTATATAATTTAGAAAAACCGGTACACGGAACGGCGACAAACATTGTGATTACCGACCCAGAAGAAGTGGTGTTTAAAGGTTTGCAAAGCGGATTTAAAATTGGAAGATACCACTCTTGGGCGGTAAAATCAGAAAATTTGCCCGCAGAACTTTTAATTACAGCAACCGATGAAAAAGGAGTAATGATGGCATTGCGTCACCGTGATTTTGATGTGCGAGGCGTACAGTTTCATCCAGAATCCGTGTTAACAGAAAATGGGAAAGAAATGATCTTTAACTGGTTGAACGCTTAAGCTTAAGGCTTAAAGCCAAAAGCTGAATGCCTGTGTGGTAATTCAAGGCGGAATTTAAAATTGAAGAATATATTATTTTAAGATTTACAAGCGCTTTAAGCCTTTTGCTTTAAGCCTTCAGCTTAATAAAAATGAACATCCTAGATAAAATAGTAGCTCGTAAAAAAGAAGAAGTTGCATCGGCGAAGGCCAAAAAAAGCATTAAAGAATTAGAAAAGTCTTTAGCGTTTTCAAGAGAAACTTACAGTTTAAAATCTTTTTTAACCGACCCAAACAAATCGGGGATTATTGCCGAGTTTAAGAGAAAATCGCCCTCAAAAGGAATTATAAACGATAGCGTTACGGTAGAAGAAGTGACCACGGGTTACGCAAAAGCTGGTGCTTCGGCATTGTCTGTTTTAACTGATCACGATTTTTTTATGGGTCACGAGGACGATTTAATTGCCGCCCGTAAAGTAAATGAAATCCCGATTTTAAGGAAAGATTTTATGGTGGATGAATACCAGATCATCGAAGCAAAAGCCATTGGCGCCGATATTGTTTTGCTGATTGCTGCCTGCTTAACGCCAAAGGAAATAGAAAATTTTGCCAAGCTAGCCCAATCTTTAGGCTTAAATACCCTGTTAGAAGTGCATAACCGCGAAGAGTTAGATAAAAGTCTAAATCCTAATTTAGATGTTGTTGGCGTAAACAACAGAAATCTGAAGGATTTTACGGTAAGCATTGAAACTTCTTTATCCTTGGCGGAAGTTATTCCTGCCGAGTTTTTAAAAATATCGGAAAGTGCCATTAGCGAACCTGAAACTATTAAGATATTAAAGAAAGCTGGTTTTAACGGGTTTTTAATTGGCGAAAACTTTATGCGTACTGCAAACCCCGGACAAGCCATGGCAGACTTTGTGAACTTAATTTAATGGAGGTTATAAAGTTTCGATCTGTGAAGAAACAGGCAAAGGTTTACCAAACATATAAAGCGCCCAAGTCTGTGAGCTCCGTGTTCTACGCGGTGAGCATCGAAAAAAACCGTTTCCTTTTTTGTTAAAATACGCTAAAGCCAAGCCAAAAAAATAAATTCCGGTTCACTCATCAAAATCCCGAAATCTCTTTATACTTTTAGATTTTTTCTATCGCTACCTTGTTTAAATTTTTTTATTGATACAATGTTAAGAGTTGCAACAGATAAACCATTTAAACTGGTTTATTCATTGGCTAAGCATGATTATTTTGGATTTTTGATTGAACCGCACATCGTTCAGTTAAATACAGACGGCGGATTTTCTTTAACCCATCAAAGGATATTTTCGCACACTGCCGAAGAATTTAATCACCGCATTGATGCTACTGATACCAAGTTGATTAAACTTTGCGAAGAGATTGAGCAAGACCAAATCATCAAAAAAATATTTAAAAAAACGGTGCGGGCAACAGAGTTTTTCGCAAAAATTTGGGACGATAAATCGTACAACTTTGTTAGGCCAAAACTAGAGAAAAAGCTGGCCGAAATTTTAAAGATCGTCCGTGGAAAAGAAGTTTATTTGATGAGTAAAGAAGGTTGGCCCGTAGAAAAGCAGGTCCATTTTTCAGAAGAGCCAGCCACTGTTTTGTTCCATTTTAGAAGAAACGAGGAAGAAACCCGCTATTTTCCTACTATCAAATACCTGGGCAACCGCATTGAGTTTATGTTTAAGGATGCGCAGATAATTACCAACAAGCCCGCTTATCTTTTACTGGAAGATACTCTGTATGATTTTGAACAGGCCTTGGAAGGAAAAAAATTACAGCCATTTTTAAATAAGCGCTACATTTCTATCCCAAAGGCATCCGAGGCCACTTATTTCGAAAAATTTGTATCCCCGCTGATTGAAAAGCATAACGTTTATGCCGAAGGATTTACCATCAATACCGAAAAACATGAGGCTACACCAATTTTAAAAGTGGTTTACATAAGCGGTGGCGTTTCAGAAATCCAACTGCTTTTTAGGTACGCCAACTATACTTTCACGGCGGGGAATGATTTGGCCGTAAGCGTACGGATGGAAAAAAACGGAGACGATTATGCTTTCCATCGCATCAAACGCTCTTTAACGTGGGAAAAAAACAAGCTCGAAGAATTACTAGCCATGGGACTTAAGCAGCCTTCGGGCTTGTTTGTGCATTTGCAGGTAGCTTGTTCAGATGACGAGGTTGACCACTCCCTTTCTGTTTTTGATTTCATTAGCGAGCATCACGATGAATTGCTTGCGCAAGGATTCGAGTTTGCGCAGGATAGCAGCGCCAAAAAATACATTATTGGTAGTAGCAAAATTGATTTAGAAATTAATGAGAAAAACGATTGGTTTGATATTGAAGCCATGGTTCAGTTTGGGCAGTTCCGTATTCCTTTTATTCAGCTTAAACATCATATCCTTAATAAAAAAAGAGAATTTACCTTGCCTAATGGCGAGGTTGCCATCATTCCAGAAAAATGGTTTTCGCAATACGGTAACCTTTTAAGCTTTTCTGAAGGCAGCGAACACTTGAGATTAAAAAAATTGCATGTTGGTTTGGTGCATGATTTTGCCAACAGCGAACTGGCCAACATCACCATGGACAGAAAGCTGCAAAAATTAGCCGATTTTGCCCATATTGACGAGGTTGAGCCGCCCACTAATTTTAAAGGAATTTTGCGGCCCTACCAAAAAGCCGGGTATAATTGGTTTCACTTTTTACAAAAGTACAGCTTCGGCGGCTGCCTGGCAGATGATATGGGTTTAGGAAAAACCATCCAAACATTGGCGCTTTTGCAAAAAGGTAAAGAAGAGCAGCAAGCACAAGGCATCCACACCACTTCTTTAATTATAATGCCCACTTCTTTAATTTATAACTGGATTAACGAGGCTAAAAAGTTTACGCCCACACTCAAAGTTTATACCTACACTGGCAGTTTTAGAGAAAAAGACATCACCGTTTTTGATAAATACGATGTAGTAATTACCACTTACGGCATTACCAGAGTTGATACCGCTTTGCTGAGCGAAATGTACTTCCACTATATTATTTTGGATGAAAGCCAAAACATTAAAAATCCTTCTTCAAAATCTTTTAAAGCGGTAAAAGCATTAAAATCTAAACATAAATTAATTCTTTCCGGTACGCCTGTGGAAAATACAGTGAACGATTTATGGACGCAAATGTCCTTCAT
>DASVGY010000153.1:0-3204 GCA_036379295.1 Pelobium sp. | reverse complement strand
ATGATGCGGGTTTATAAAAAAAACAGTGTTTGATTTTTCACGTTGTTTCAGATACTTCAAAAACACATACTGAAAAAGTTGGTTGCCTAAACGCCCGTCGAACTTTACTCCAATCATGCTTTCCCCCTGTTTTTAAATTTAATGAGCTGTGGTTTAACAAAAGCCACATAAAATTCGGGATAAAAACGGTAAGCGTAAACAAAAGTGTGGTAAAACTTTACACCCAGTTCTTTACGTAAAATATATTGGGCAATGGTAAATCCCACGATGTTAGAAGCTAAAGTTGCATAGGCCGCACCTAAAATTCCAATATTTAGTATAAAAAAATAATTAAGCGTTAAGTTTATTGTAGCGGTAACTACCACTATATAAAAAGTTGTTTTTGTTTTACCGATGGAATCTAAAATTATTCCGAACTGCCTACCGAAAGGTATTAAAAGTGTGTATAGCAAAGTGATTCTCAATAATGGAACTGCATCGGTATATTTTTCGCCGGCCAATAAAAACAAAACAAGGCTCGGAAAAATATAGATAAAGATTAAGCCAGGGATTAAAATGGCCAAAATAGTCCCAACAGATTTTTCATATAGATATTTGATGGCATCTTTTCCTTCTGTTTCAATTCGTTTTGCGCTTTGCGGAAATACAATATTTGCGACTGCACTTGTAGGGATATCTATCAAATTCACAATTTTTACCGCAACGTTAAACACCCCGGAAGCACTGGGAGAGATGATGCTGGAAAGCATCATTTGGTCAACACTGCCAGAAAGTATGGAGCTAATGGATGTTCCGAAAGCGTACTTGCCGTAATTAAAGAGCTTAACCATCCAACTTTTGTAAATGCCGAAGGCAAAACTTAAGAACGGCTTTGTGTAGATAAATGCTATCAGCATGGCGATGGCCGAGCCAAATATTTGAACCAAAACTAAATGGTTGAGCGGGATATTGATTTTGAGAACATAACAATACACAACGTAGGCAAAATAAATTGCCTGAAAAACCGTGTTTGAAACAAAAACACCTTGAAACCTAAAGTTAGCTTGTTCAATACAGTTGAACTGTGTTAAAACGCCGTTTAAAACGTAAACAATATTAAAGAGGTAAAACAGATTTACCAATTCTGGTGAGTTTAATATCCTAGCTAAAACTGCCCCTAAAGACAAGTTTAACACCACAATAGCCACAGTAATGAGAAGGTTGATGGTAAATGCTGCCGACATAATTTTTGGCTTTTCCTCTTCGGTTGCGCCGGATAAATACTTGATTAAAGCATTTCTGATTAAGCCGTCTCTAAAAATATTGAGAATAGTAATGGTTGTCATGTAAACGGTCCAAACCCCGTAATCATGTTCTGATAAGCCACGTACTAAAAAGAAAAAGCTGCCAAAACCGAATAGAACACTCGCCGCATTTTGCAATACGTTAATCAATCCAGATTTTAACCAGTAATTCCCCTCTCCTTTCATCGCTTAAGCTGGAATATAAAATTGGTTGATATAGTTTTTGACTTCTTCATCATTTTTTGCGTGATGGATGGTTGCTCCGGACAATTTTGGGAAAAGCTTTTGAAAACAACCGAAATGATGCTCGGGCCCTTGCTTGGATAAAATGATGTTTTCGCCTTCAAAACAACTTGCTAAAGCTGCGGTTCCGCCATGTATGGATAAAAATTTATCGGCATTGGCGTAAACACACATCTGAAAATGGTTGAAATTATTTGCTTTTATTAGGTTCTCCCGATACAAATCTTCTGCTAAAACCACGTTTGGATATTCTTTTTTAATAAAGGCGTATTCGTTTAAATCATTTACCTCGCTGGTATCAGATGTAATTTGCTCTGGACGTGGGCGGTTGTAAATAATTTGATAATGCTCACTAAGATTATCAAAAATAAACTTTAACATTTCGATACTAAAATAACTGATTGGTGGCCCGTCCCACTCAGTATTATACCGATTAGCAACAACTAAAATTGGCTTATCGTAAACGTAAACATCATTTTTAAAGTGGGCTTTAAAAGGTACTTGCTCCCACTTTTTCATATCGTAATTGTGGCTGTACAAAATCCGCGGAGTTTCGTAATTGTAGTTACCCTCATTGGTTCGCACATCATAAACTTCTTGATGATGTGGCGAAAAGAAATACATTTCGCTGGTAAACTTTGCACCTTCGGTTTTTAACAGAGTGCCGTTTTTATAGTGCCAATACGCAAAGGGAATTACAAATTCTAACTCGGGCGCAAACTCGCCGTTAAAAGAAATTATTTTGTATTTTTTTTTGAAAAAATAATCTTGTAAAACGTATTTTAATTGCAATAACTGACAGTAATAAGTATCTCTGTAATAATATCTTACATCCCAATGCAGCTTGCCAAATCTTAATCTCACATAAAGACTAATTAATTTGGTGATGATATTACTAGGTACTTTATGTGGTTTCAAATTTTACTCCCGCTTAAATATTCGGTTATACGTTTTGAATGTAGTTTCAAACGATATTTAAATGCTTTTAAAATCCCACCTTCCGCAATTAGCCTGCGTGATGACGTGAAAACGGTTGCTTTGGTGCTGGTAACTAATTTTAGTTCGCCTGTTTTCATCAGGTTTACCGCCATTCGTCCATCTTCAGACTCGTCTACGTAATATTCGCTACCAATGGCGTTGTCAAATTTGCGAACGTTTTTCACTTTAAAGCCCCCATTTTTTAGTCCAACGCTGGTGATAAAGCCCATATTAAATCCTAAAAAATTGATATGTTCTCTGTTACGCTTTCTTAATCTGATGATGATGCTCGCAAAGCGTTCATAAACCCAAAAGAAAAGCCGGTCGTAACTATTCTCTGGCAAAAATGCATATCTGCCATAAACGCCAACTACGTTATCTTTTTTCTCTAGCGGAGCAACCATGGCATCTATCCAATTAGGTGGATAAAAAGTATCAGAATCTGCACACAAATGGTACTTTCCTTTTGCTTTTTCTAGCCCTAACTGTCTCGCGAAAGTAATTCCTTGTTGCGCTTCAAAGTAACTTCTCACGCCAAGTTGGTCTAGCACTTCTTGAGTTTTATCGGTTGAATTGTTGTTGATAACCACAATTTCTACGTTTCTTTTGGTGTTGCTTGCTGCCAAAGACGATAAAGTACGAAATATATTGTTCGCCTCGTTCCACGCCGGAATCATAACAGAAACCTCTGGATTGCTAT
>DASVGY010000152.1:0-11599 GCA_036379295.1 Pelobium sp. | reverse complement strand
AAGATATTCAGGTGCCTATATCGGCGGTGTCCACCTCTTCCCATTCCGAACAGAGAAGTTAAGCCCGCCAGAGCCGATGGTACTGCAGTAACATGTGGGAGAGTAGGTCGGTGCCGGTCTTTATTATGTAAGCTTGGCGGTAGAACCGTTTATTACTAACTAAGCAAGCTTGCACTAAGGCCATAGCCCCAGTCCGGAAGACTGGGGCTTTTTTGTGCCCGTACTTTTTTGCGGCGGGATAACGGCGGGCTGTCGTGGAGGCGCGGCACGTTGGCCGGGGAACTGTGCAGAGTGTGCCTTCGCGTAAGGGATAGCAGCGGGTACCGGCCCTGTGGATAAGGCCTGTGGAGTATGAGCGGATAGCCCGACCCTGCTGAATGGCCTAAGCGGGAGGCAGAGGGTTACGCCCTGATACCGTTATTAGGTTTAAAAATTTTTTAAAGGAAGTTATGCGTTTGGCTAATTTTACAGAAGCTTTACATCAAAAAATTGAGTTGGTGCGAAAAGTTAAATGACAATAGCTTATCTTTCGGGTTAAATTAAATAGTATGAAATTGATATTTAGAACATTAAGTTTAAGCTTTCTACTTGCAAGCTTTGCGAGTATTGGGTTTGCACAGTTAACGCCTCAGCCTAGCTCTAGTCAAACTATTGTACAAGGATTTGGATTGGGAACGGTTACTGTTAGCTACAGTAGGCCACTTGTAAAAGGTAGGGTAATTTTTGGTGATTTGGTGCCATATAATGAAATCTGGCGAACCGGAGCAAATAGCGCAACCACTATTGCTTTTACAGACGAGGTGAACTTTGGTGGTCAAAAAATTGCCGCGGGTAAGTATGCGTTATTTACTATCCCTGGAGACAAAGAGTGGGTAATTGTTTTAAATAAAGCCGCAGACCAATGGGGTGCTTATACGCATAAAGATGAAGATGATGTACTGAGGGTAAAGGTGAAACCATTGAAGACGGTAAAAAAGATTGAAACTTTTACGATAGCGTTTGATGATGTTACGCCGGGGTCAATGGACTTAAATTTGGCTTGGGATAACACGCAAGTTCGCATTCCGTTAGCAGTTGATTATGATTCGAGAGTGATGGCGAATATCGAAAAGGCAATGCAAGGCGATAAAAAGCCTTATTTAGCAGCGGCTCAATATTATTTTAATAATAACAAAGATTTAAAGCAGGCTTTGGCATGGATAAGTGAGGCCGAAAAGACGGATACTAAAGCGCCTTGGATAAAACTTCAAAAAGCAAAAATCCAGTTGAAAATGGGGGATAAAAAAAGCGCAAAAGTATCGGCTGCCCAAGGCTTGGCTATAGCTACGGAAATTAAAAATGCTGAATACGTAAAATTAAACCAACAGTTTTTAAACGATTTAAAATAGCGTTGTTGTAAACGTTTAAGTAAAAGCTTCTTTTTTGGAAGCTTTTTTTATTTAAGCGCTTTTTGTGTAGCTGTGTTATGAGTGGAAGTAGTTAAATGTAGGGGATGCTTTTGGTTTAATAATTGTTTAAAGTAATTTTAAAATTTATTTATGAAGATAACTTTTCATGGGGCGGCGCAAACGGTGACAGGCAGTAAACATTTATTACAACTGAATAACGGGACCCGGATTTTGTTAGACTGCGGACTTTTTCAAGGGCAAGGGTCTGATACAGATGATATGAATAGAGACTTTGGTTTCGACCCTAAGACTGTTAATTACGTTATTCTTTCTCATGCACATATTGACCATTCAGGCCTTATTCCGAGACTTGTTGCACAGGGTTTTAGTGGCGATATTATTTGTACGCCCGCCAGTTACGCTCTATGTAAAATTCTTTTGCAAGACTCGGCAAAAATTCAGGAAAATGATATTAGGTACGCAAATAAACGTAGGAAGCAACACGGGCAACAGCTTTTTGAGCCTTTGTATACCATAGAAGATGCACTTACGGCGCTAGCTTTTTTTAAGAAAGTAAAATACGGTGAGATTTATCAAATTGAGGACGGTGTAACCGTATCGTTTGAAGATGCAGGACATATTATTGGCAGCGCATCAGTACACCTGAACATTAAAGAAGATGAAAAGCTTACCCGGATTTCTTTTAGTGGCGATGTTGGACGTTACAAAGATTTAATTTTGAAGCCCCCACATTATTTTAGGCAGGCAGACTATATTTTATTAGAATCTACTTATGGTGATAGCTTGCATGAGGACGCCAATCCAGCAGCCGATAAACTTTTACAGTTGATTGAGGAAACCTGTGTTAGAAAAAAAGGAAAAATGATTATTCCGGCGTTTAGTGTTGGGCGTACACAAGAAATTTTATATTCTTTAAATAGTTTGGAATTAGCTGGAAAATTACCGGATTTGAAATATTATGTGGACAGCCCCTTATCAGAGAAAGCTACGATGGTAGTGAAGTCTTATCCATGGAATTTTAACGAGCGGGTTCAAGAGGTTTTGAAGGTAGATGATGACCCCTTTGATTTTAAAGGCCTACACTATATTGAGGATGCTGAAGCGTCAAAAGCATTAAATTCGGATAAATCGCCCATGGTTATTATTTCGTCTAGCGGTATGGCAGAAGCTGGAAGAGTTAAACATCATATCAGAAATAATATTGAAGACCCCAACAGCACTATTTTACTGGTGGGCTATGCAGAACCCTCTTCTTTAGCGGGCAGATTAAAAAACGGCGTGAACCCTGTGAGTATTTTTGGGACGTATTATCAGGTAAATGCGAAAATAGCTGCCTTACAATCGATGAGTGCACATGGTGATCAGTCAGATTTAATCCAGTTTTTGAACGGACAAGACAAAGAAGAGCTTAAAAAAATATTTTTGGTTCATGGAGAATTGGAGACCCAAAGTAACTTTAAATCAGCGCTGAATAAAAGAGGTTACCCTAACGTGGAAATACCAAAAAGGCATGAAAGCTTTGAGCTTTGAATGAAATGGAATTGTTTAACAATAGCAAATGTTTTATAAATCTGCTTTACACATAACTGGCCAGCTATAAAAATATGGGTGGTTAGTTGTATTTTTCCCTCTTCAATAATTTGCGTTTGTGAAAGTTTCTACTGTTGAGATTTGTGTTTACCTAATGTGATAAAGAATTGTATTTTTACGTTAATGAGAGTAATCCATTTGAATACATACGACGGGAACGGAGGAGCAGGGCGGGCAAGTTACCGGTTAAATAATGCGTTAAAAAAGGCTGGAGTGCACAGCGACCTCTTTACATATATTAAGCTGGGAAACAGAAGTGATATACAGGCTTTATACCCAAAGTTTTTAGATAAATTTTTTGCTACGTTGAGGATTTTGGCAGAGAGATATTTGCCTCGTTTTTACGAAAAAGATTTAAAAATACCTTTTTCGCTTTCTTTTTTTGGAAAAGACATACACAAACATGCGGCCTTAATAAACGCAGATATTATTCACCTGCATTGGGTAAATCACGGATTTTTAAATCCTGCGGATTTGGCCAAGTTAAGCGCATTAAAGAAACCCATTTTTTGGACAATGCATGATAGTAACACGTTCACTGGAGGATGCCATGTGCGGTTTGACTGTCAAAATTATATCAATCAATGCGGGTTTTGCCCTTTATTAAAAGATGCCGAGGAAGATGATATTTCTCATAAAACGTGGAAGCGTAAAAAGCAGGCTTATGATGAGATGAATATAAAGTTTATAAGCCCAAGCAAGTGGTTAGCAGCAGCAGCTAACCAAAGCGGTTTGTTAAAAGGGGAAAAAATTTATAATATCGCTAACACGTTGGAAACAGATGTTTTTAAACCCTCGGACCGGTTGTTGGCTAAAGAGAGTTTGGGCTTAAGTGCCGATAGTTTTGTTTTGTTAAGCGGCTTTATGCCCTCAAAAAAAGATGCACATAAAGGAACTTCATACTTAATTGACGCGATAAATTTATGGCTAACGCGTAATCCGCAATTAGCAACTAAAGTAAGTTTGATGGTTTTTGGGAACCGAGACAACCAATTGCCGCCTCCGTTTAAAATACCGGTAAAATTTTTAGGTACAGTTGCAGATGACGCTGTTTTGGCAAATGCTTATGCTGCTGCAGACGCGTTTTTAACTACCTCTTTGGAAGATAATTTACCGAATACCGTGATGGAAAGTTTGGCCTGTGGCACCCCAGTTATTTCGTTTGAAACTGGCGGTATACCAGATATGGTTGACCATCAAAAAAACGGATATTTGGCAAAATACAAAGATGCTGAGGATTTTATGGAAGGTTTAAATTGGATTTACAACCACAACGATAGCGCAGCATTAAGTAAAAATGCCCGGGATAAGGTAATGCAGCACTTTAGCGAAGCGGTTATCGCTAAGCGGCACTTAGAATTGTACCAGGGCATTTTAAATTACAGTAATGAATCCCTTTAAACCTACCCTATCAGTAATTACGGTAGTTTACAATAACGTAACAGGTATTGAACGCACCGTTAATTCGGTTATTAATCAAACGTATCCAAATATTGAATATATTGTTATTGACGGCGCAAGTACTGATGGCACTTTGGCAATTATAGAGAAATATGGCGAAAAAGTTTCAAAAACATTAAGCGAAAAAGATAATGGTATTTATGATGCCATGAACAAGGGTTTAGCGTTGGCTACGGGAGATTATGTGCTTTTTATGAATTCGGGAGATGAGATTTACAACGCTAATACGGTAGAAGATGTATTCGCTAGTTCAAACAACGCAGATATTTATTATGGTGAAACAGAGATGCTTAATGCTAAGTTAGAAAGCCAGGGAAAAAGGCGCCACAGCATACCGAACACCTTAACTTTAAGCAGTTTTAAGTATGGGATGAGCGTAAGCCATCAGGCGATTTATATTAAAAGAGCTATCACTAAACCTTACGATCTTAGTTATCAGCTTAGCGCAGATATTGATTGGGTTTTACATGCCATATCAAAAGCCAGTAAAATAGTAAACGTAAATTTTTTTGTTGCAAAATACCTGATGGGAGGAATGTCGAAACAAAAGCACCTCCAAAGTTTAAGCGAACGTTTCCGGATTTTTAGCCAGTATTACGGGTTTTTGCCCACGATTTTTAACCACATGATAATTGCCTTTAATCTGGGCTTTTATTTCCTCAAAAATAATAAAACTAACGATTAAGCGTTTTTACCTTCAAAAGGTCCGAAAATAGAAAATCCCGATCTTTTTGAATCGGGATTTCCTTTTATACTGGTTAGTTTAAGCTGGTTGCTTACGGGCAATCTCGCGATAGATTGCTATTGCTATAATTAAAGATAAGAGAATAGATCCAAATAATGAAATATTTTCTCCTAAAAAATATGACTTTGGTTCAAATTTCCACTCAATTTTATGATTTCCCGCAGGTAAAACGGCTGCTCTTAACAGGTAATCGGCTCTAAAATATGACTTCTCTTCGCCGTCAACGTACATTTTCCAACCCTTAGGATACCAAATTTCAGAAAATACGGCGACCACATTTTTTTCGACAGAATATTCATATTTTAATAAATCCGGACGGTAACTGGTGAGTTTTATTTGTCCGTTTTGCGGAGAACCCACGTTTTTCCCTTCAATTTCTGATTTAAATTCTTGATTTACAATGGCTGTTTTTTGAGGGTCAAACGAGCTAATTGCTTGCATCTCTTGGTCATCGTTTTTAACAAACTCTACCTCTTGTACAAACCATGCATGGCCACAGGCTGTACTGTTTGCCCGCATACTTGCAGTTTTACCGTCTTTTCCGGTAGTGATAAAATACTTGGTGTTCAGCATGTCTAACACATCCTGGTTCATACTTCCAGTAAACTGCTTATCAATTACTTCTTGAAAGCGCTTTAATTTAGCTGCATGGTAACCACCAATAGTTTTGTGAAAAGCGGTTGCATCTGCACTTTGAAAAGTGGGTATAGTTAAATCAAGTACTCTAAAATCCGGGTCCTGATCTCTCAAAATAAATTCATCAACTTCTCTTGGCTTGGCATTTTGTGTCATCATTGCTTTCGGCACAAAATTGTTATCGTTTAGATAGCGTTTATCTAAAGACCACAAATCGGCCAAAACAACCACACCAATAATGATTAAGCCAATAGGCTGCGAAATTTTTTTGGTTATTAGCGCCCAAAGAATTCCTATCCCAACGATGATGAACAGCAATGAACGAATGGCATCTGCTCTAAATAAAGAAATTCTATCATCAACTAATGCGGCGGAGATGCTGGCGCCAAAGCTGCTATCGCCTCCAGCAATTTGGTTAAGTTGCTGTAAGAAATCCTGATGATTTTCTGCTTTAAAGCTAAACAGTAACGTTGGAACAGCCAGTAAAACCACTAACAACCCAACGACTATGTAGGCGCTGGTTTTTAGCTTTTTGATAACTTCTTTAACATCTGCAGTTGGTTTTATAGCTTCAAAAACTGCCATGCAAGCTAAAATTGGAACGCATAGGCTGGCGATAACCAGATTAAATTCTACAGATCTGAATTTATTGTATAAAGGGACGTAGTTGAAAAACAAATCGGAAATGAGACTGAAATTTTTACCGAAAGCAAGTAATATACTTAGCACAGTAGCGCTTAGCAACCACCATTTTAATTTTCCTTTTACAATAAATAATCCAAATATAAATAGAAACAAAATAAAGGCGCCAAAGTACCAAGGGCCGGAGGTAAAAGGTTTTGGGCCCCAATAAACGGGCATTTGTTGTGCAAAACCAGCGGCTTGGTTAACATCTGCTCCTTTGCCCTGTAAAGCTTTAGCTACGTTTGACTTTTCATCTAATATAGGCATCGATGCGCCACCGTAAGCATTAGGAATAAGTAAGGTTATGGTTTCGCCAACGCCTTGGCTCCATTGGTAGGCATAATCTTTAGTGAGTCCATTTTTGGGTTGGGTACTATCTGTGGTGATGTTTGATTTTCCGCGGGTAGAAAACTGGCTATACTCATAAGTAGTCCACAAGGTACTGGCATTTACCAAAATTCCAAGGATTACACTCAGTGTTAGTATCCCTAATGATTTGCCAAAAGGCTTTATTTGCTTGTTTTTATAAGCGTGAAAACACTCGATTCCTATTAGCATAACCAAGGCAATAAACAAATAATAGGTCATTTGAATATGGTTTGCCCTGATTTCAAGCGCAATAAAAAGCGATGAAATTGCAGCGCCCCACCAATATTTTCCTCTCAACGTAAGGATTACCCCTGCCAAGATGAAAGGGAAAAACGCAATGGCCATTGCTTGATTGCTGTGGCCTGCTTCTATAAAAATAAAATTATAAGAAGAAAAGCCAAAGGCAATAGCACCAACTGCTGCCAGCCATGGACTCATACCGAGTACGATGAGCAAAAGATAAGTGCCAATAAGGTATAAAAGCACAATATCAACCGGATTTGGCGAAGAAGCTTTGATAAAATCAATAATGTGCGTGGTGATGTTTTTAGGATATTTTAACCAGATTTGGTAGCTAGGCATTCCGCCAAACATACTGTTTGTCCAAAGTGGAGCCTTACCATCAAGATCTTTGTATTTCATGATCTCGCTTTGCGTGGCGCCAGCCTTTTGAACATCACTTTGCATTAACACTTTCCCTTGAAAAGCGGGAGTGAAGTACACAAAACACAGAATTACAAAAAATAAAATAATACCCAGATGGATACCATTCCTTTTAAACCAATTAGTCATTTTTTAAAATTTATTGAGCATCAAAAATAGGAATATACTCGGGCAAATGAAATCTATTATTTTCAGCGGCTTTATTCGGTTGGTGTTAGGTAAAAATGGAATGGAATCTTAATTCGTTTTGGTGCGTTTGCGAGATGTTCATCGAATAAAGAGCGCTTGCTAAGTTGACGATTGAATAATACATAGCGTGATGATATGTTTTTTTGCGGTTTGTACTTAAAGGCATTTAAAATTAACCTAAACCACCACCGGGTCCCGCATATGCTCCAAAGCAAAAATAGCTTCGTCAATATTTCTAATTCCTTCGATAGCAATCCGCAAAGTATTTTTAACTTCTTTTAAATTTACATTACGTGGGTTTTGTTGGGCAAAAGCGAGTATCCTGCCAAAAGCTTCGGTTTCAAAATATTTGGATTGTTTATCCGAGATAAAATAACCTCGCAAAACACCTTTTTTCCAGCTGATTTTTTCCAAGCCAATTTCCTTTCCAATCCATTGCAGTTCAACGGTTCTCAACAAATCCCGCACTTGCCTTGGAATAGGGCCAAAACGGTCATGCAATTCTTTAGCAAAAGCATCTAACTGGGTTTGGTTTTCTATTTTAGATAATTCGGTGTATAAATTATAGCGTTCCTGAATGTTGGTCACGTATTCATCTGGAATCATCAGCTCCATATCCGTATCAATCTGCGTAAAGCTCACAAACGGACGAGGTTTATCATCGGCAAACAAGCCTTTAAACTCATCTTCTTTTAATTCCTGAATGGCTTCATCCAAAATTTTGTGGTACATATCGAAACCAATTTCGGCAATAAAACCGCTTTGTTCGGCGCCTAAAAGGTTTCCGCTACCGCGGATATCCAAATCTCGCATGGCCACGTTGAAACCGCTTCCCAAATCAGAAAACTCTTCAATGGCACTCAAACGCTTCCTTGCTTCGGAGGTTAAAGTAGATAAAGGCGGACTTAGCAGATAGCAGAAAGCTTTTTTATTGGAACGCCCAACCCTGCCTCGCATCTGGTGCAAATCGCTGAGACCAAACATATGGGCGTGGTTAATCAACATCGTGTTAGCATTCGGTACGTCCAAACCTGCTTCAATAATCGTAGTGGCGACTAAAACATCGTATTTGCCATCGATAAAATCAAGCATAATGTCTTCCAGCTTATCGCCTTCCAACTGACCGTGAGCAATAGCAATTTTGGCTTTTGGCACCAGTTTCTGAATTAATCCGCCTAGCTGTCGTAAATCCGCAACTCGGTTATGGATAAAGAAAACCTGCCCGTCCCTATCCAATTCAAATTCTACGGCTTCTTTAATTAAGGTTTCGTTAAAAACGTGTAGTTCCGTTTGCACAGATTGCCGGTTTGGCGGTGGCGTTTGAATGATGGATAAATCGCGAGCGCCCATCAAAGAGAAATGTAAAGTACGCGGAATTGGTGTTGCAGTAAGCGTTAAGGTATCTACATTCGCCCTAAACTGCTTTAATTTCTCCTTAACGGAAACGCCAAATTTCTGTTCCTCATCAATGATCAAAAGCCCTAAATCTTTAAATTTTACATCTTTACTGACCAGTTTATGTGTCCCGATGATGATGTCCACTTTTCCGGCTTTTAAATCCTCTAAAGTATCTTTCACCTGTTTGGTGGTTTTAAAACGATTGATGTAATCAGTACGGACAGGGAAATCTTTTAAACGCTCGTTAAAGGTTTTGTAATGTTGCATCGCCAAAATGGTGGTGGGCACTAAAATAGCCACTTGCTTTCCATCTGTAGCTGCCTTAAAAGCCGCTCTAATGGCAATTTCTGTTTTCCCGAAACCCACATCACCGCAAATCAAACGGTCCATCGGGTTGGGCGATTCCATATCCTTTTTTACATCAGCCGTAGCTTTTTCCTGGTCGGGCGTATCCTCATAAATAAACGATGCTTCCAGCTCGTTCTGCAAATAAGTATCGGGCGAAAAAGCCATCCCTTCCTGCGCTTTACGAACGGCGTAAAGTTTAATCAGGTCGCGGGCAATGTCCTTAACTTTTTTTTTTGTGGTTTTCTTTAGCTTGTCCCAAACATCGGTGCCCAATTTATTCATTTTAGGCACCTGACCTTCTTTGCCCGCATATTTAGAAATTCGGTTGAGCGAGTTGATGTTTACATACAGCAAATCGTTATCGGCATACACCAAACGAATCATTTCCTGCACTTTATCGTTCACTTCCACTTTTTCCAAGCCGGCGTATTTTCCAACGCCGTGGTCAATATGGGTAATAAAATCGCCTGGTTTTAAATCCCTAAGTTCTTTTAAAGTAATGGATTGCGAGCGAGTGTAGCCTCGTCTTTGCTTATATTTATAATACCTATCAAAAATCTGGTGATCGGTATAACAGGCAATTTTTTGTTGGTGATCAATAAAACCTTCCCTTACAGAAACATTGATTGGGTTAAATTTAAGCGACTTGTTTAGGTCATCAAAAATCGCGAACAAACGCTCCTGCTGTTTAGATGAATCTGTTAAAATGTAATTAGCTATTTTTTGATCTTCATTTTGCTGAAGGTTATGCATCAGCAAAGTAAAATCTTTATTAAACGAAGGTTGCGGGCGGGCATCAAAATTAATGGTTTCCGTAGCGTGGTAAAAAAACTGCTTTCCAAATTCTACAATCGGATAATCTCCCAGTTGCGAAGCCAGCATTTTATCATCTGTAAACGCAAACTTTGGGTCAATCCAATCGGGGTTTTGCTGTTTTTGCTCAACAGATAAGGCCTTCCACAGCTCCACAGATTTTTTGTAGCCGGTTTTAATTACGTCCAACGTAAACTGCACATCCTTAAACCAAACTACCGCATCTTTTTCAATAAACTCCAGCAAAGAAATATTGCTTTCGGTCAAAAATTTAGCTTGTACGTTTGGAACAATAGTAATGGTTTTTACCTGCTCTACCGAAAGCTGACTTTCAATTTCAAAGGTCCGGATGCTTTCGATATGGTCGCCAAAAAACTCTATGCGGTAAGGCAAATCATGAGAAAAAGAAAAAATATCAACAATACCGCCCCGTACAGAAAATTGCCCGGGTTCATACACAAAATCAGTCCGTTCAAAATCATAATCAATCAAAAACTCATTGATAAACTCAATGCTCAGCTTATTGTTGACAGAAATTTCCAAGGTGTTTTTTTCCAGCGCATTTCTGTCGATCACCTTTTCAGCAAGCGCTTCTGGGTAGGTCACAATCAAATGCCCGAACTCCTTGTTGTGGCTTATCTCGTTTAAAACCTCGGCCCGCATCAGTACATTTGCCGAATCTGTTTGGGTAAAATCAAATGATTTTCGGTACGATGAAGGGAAAACCAGCACTTCCTTTTCCATCAAACTCTCCAAATCTGCCTGAAAGTAATTGGCTTCCTCCCTATCCGGAAAAATAAAAACCATATTTCTATGGCTCAAAAAATAATTAGCGGCCACCACAAAAGCATCCAAAGAACCAATTAATCCTTTCAGTTGAATGCGTGAGGCTTTATTTTGTAGCGCTTTGGTTAACTGGAGCACCCGCTCGTCGGTTTTGTATTGCGCTAAAATGGATTTGATATTCATGAACACACAAATATAAACATTGGTTTGGGAATTTGGTTTGTTTGGTTTTGTTAGTTGGCTTTCACATTTTTTACGATTTCGATTTGGGCGTTTTAACGGGCTGTCCGCTCATACTGCACAGGCCTTAGCCACAGGCCGGTATCCGCTACTATCCCTAACGCGGAATTTTCCTTAAAAAACTATTGATTCTTTTTAATAATTCCTGACCCAAAGTAA
Organism: Pelobium sp.; assembly: GCA_036379295.1. Lineage (GTDB taxonomy): Bacteria > Bacteroidota > Bacteroidia > Sphingobacteriales > Sphingobacteriaceae > Pseudopedobacter. The sequence goes on along the minus strand of DASVGY010000152.1, from coordinate 109 downwards.
AAGGCTGATTTACCGCATAAAGTTTAGCCACAAAGTGTTTCCCTCTGGAGGGAGAATCAGGTTAACCAACTTAAACGTGAGACTAACTAAACGGCTAATCACTCCCCAA
>DASVGY010000151.1:0-24578 GCA_036379295.1 Pelobium sp. | reverse complement strand
AAGATATTCAGGTGCCTATATCGGCGGTGTCCACCTCTTCCCATTCCGAACAGAGAAGTTAAGCCCGCCAGAGCCGATGGTACTGCAGTAACATGTGGGAGAGTAGGTCGGTGCCGGTCTTTATTATGTAAGCTTGGCGGTGAAACCGTTTATTACTAACTAAGCAGGCTTGCACTAAGGCCATAGCCCCAGTCCGGAAGACTGGGGCTTTTTTGTGCCCGTACTTTTTTGTGGCGGGATAACGGCGGGCTGTTGTGGGGGCGCGGCACGCTGGCCGGGGAACTGTGCAGAGTGTGACTTCGCGTAAGGGATAGCAGCGGGTACCGGCCTTGTGGATAAGGCCTGTGGAGTATGAGCGGATAGCCCGACCCTGCTGAATGGCCGCTGCGGGAGGCAGAGGGTTACGCCCTGATAATTAATATCTTTGTGATGTTTATAATTGATTGCTAAATTAACCTGTCTTTAACCACTAATGTTTCCGCTAGTTTATCATGTAATGTTTGTTGTTCTTTGTTTAAGAAAAGATAGAAATAGCCTGCAAAAAATGGAAGTGTGCTTAATATTTTTGCGAAATTTCTGCTAATGTGTTGCCTTAAAGATGGTGTTAATCCACGTGTGTCGGTCACTTTAATAGATAGTAATTTTTTTCCGATGGTGGCTTGCTGATAGTTTTCCATGTAAATATTATAGAACAATTTAAGGAAAGGTAAAAGCAAAAGACCGCTTAAAATATTCTGTTGAGTGGCAGATTGGTCTGCCAGAGACAGAGCTAAGATTAGTTCGAAAAACGCAAATATACCAAACACAATAAGCCAGTCGATTGCGGTTGCTAACAAACGCAAATCGAATCCCGCTTTATATTGGGGAGCGGTAAATTCTTCTGAAAAACCCAAGGTGGCTCTTACTTCCGCTATTTCATGAGCTTCTTTATAATCATCCATCTCGTCCGTTTTGAGAAAAGAGTCGGGCTTGATTGGCTGAGACTTAAGTTGATCTATGGTAAAGGGTCCGGCGGGTTTTCCGGCTATTACTAAATAGTAAAGTTTTTTATCCATTAAGAGTTAGTAACGGTTAACTTCGAAGTCGCTCAGCCCGCCTTTTAAGCTTATTGTGATTTTATTACCGGCAGAGCCATAATTTGGGGATGTAAAGGTTCCGTTTGCAGCTTTATTAAAACCAGGAAAGTTTTTAGCAGATAGTCCGGTTTTGGTGATTATTTTACAGCCAGAGCTTGCAGGAATTAAGATGTTTACTTTTGCGATTCCGGTTTCTGCCGATAGATTTACGTCTTTATAAAGCGAGCCTATCTTTACCTTAAAGTCAGCCGCACCGCCCTTGATGTTCACGCTTTTTATGCGATTATTGCTTAAATCGAAGTGGGCTTTTCCTGCACCCATGTTTAGGTTAATATTCCACAAAGGCATTGGATTAATTTTTATTTCGACTTTACTGAGTTCCGCATCGTCAAAATCAAACTGTTTGTTTTGATCTTTTGAGTTGAAATTTAAGACTACTGTGCTATCTTCATCGGTTCGACGTAGGTAGTAACGGCTATTGTTTTTTTGCGTGGCCGACTCAAAAAGTTTATCACTGCCGCTGTTGATGGTAAAGGTACTTGCACCTCCATTGATGTTGAGTGTTGCGGTTTTAAAACGACTTTCATAGTCTTCCTGATAAACTGAGGTGTTAATAGAATCGGTCGAAACCTCGATATCCTCATCGTCAAAATTGTAAGACCAATTGTGGCCTATGTTTTTGGGAGCATTTAGATTTGCGATGACCAGTAAGCTTAATACGGCAATTGTGGTGAAAACTACCAATAATTTACCCATTGTAGTTTGAGAACGCGAAAAAATAATGTTAATGCCAATAATGATTAAGATTACCGGCCAAAAGCGCCAAACGTAAGTCCAGTGAAAATTTATAAGGCCATAATTTTCGAGTAGAAAAACAGTTCCAATAAAGATGAGGATAATTCCCCAAGATATTTTGCTCGCTTTCATAAGCTACAGGTTGATGGTTTCATCAGTTTTGTTTGTAAATTCACTATCATCAGGGCTTGGCTCGTCAGGCTTTTTGATGGGTTGCTTAGTCTTTTTGGTCTTCGATAATATTAGCAATCCAAACATCACTAAAGCTAGGGGCCACAATTTTCTGAGGCTAAACCAATAGGGCAAAAGATCAAATTCTTGTAACAAGAAATATCCTCCTAAAACGATTAATAAAAAGCCAAAAAACAAGCTTGTACCTGAATTTTTGCGTTGGTGCGTAGGTTGAAATGGCATCTCTGGCTCTGTGCGATAGTCTGTATATGTATAGGACGGCGTGGACTGTTCTGGCACAACTATCCACAAAATGATATAAATTAAACCTCCGCTAAACCCAAAGAAAACAGCTAAAGCAAAAGCAACCCGCACCCAGGTAACATCTAACTCAAAATAATGCGCAATTCCGGCAGCCACACCTGCTATCATTTTATCTTGTGGGTCTCTTGTTAATCTCTTTTCCATTTCTTAAAACATTAATTTTGTCCTTTTTGTGGCGTAATCATCAGTTGGTCAACATTTGCGCCTTTGCTTAGTTGCATAATATTGTTGATTGATGTAGCCACGTCGCTCGGTAAAACAAACTTATCCGGAGAAATATTTGTGCCATCCCAGGATGAAGTAAGTGTTGAACCGGGTATAATTGCGGTTACTCTAACTCCAAAAGGTTTGGTTTCTTCTCTCATAATGTTGTTAAGACTAAGTAATGCCGATTTTGTTACACAGTAAGAGCCAGCGGTAACGATTGTTTGTACGCTGGCTACCGAACAGATGTTAAAGATGTATCCAAACTGTTTTTTAACCATTAATGGAGCTATTTTTTTATAGAGGATATAAGGTGCTACCACGTTAATTTCGAAGTGGGCAGCTAGCATATCGTCTTTTTCTTCCAGAATTTCGGCAGCAGCAAACAAGCCTACATTATTTACCAGCACATCAATGGTTTTAAAATGAGCAATGGCTTTATCAGCGAAAGCGGCAACTTCTTCTTTTTTGCTACAATCTGTTTTAACGGCTAGGATATCAATGGTAGGGTTAATGGCAAGCAATTCTTTTTTTAAGGCATTTAATTCATTTTGATTTCTGGCACATAAAGCTAAATTGTGATTATTTTTTGCCATTTCTAAAGCCGTAGCTTTACCCATTCCTTTTGTTGCACCTGTTATTATAATGTTCATCTTTTTTTAATTTTTAAGCAATTTAGGTTTAATAATTGCAATTGATAAAAAAGCTTATTTTTACAAAAATTTAGACATATATGGTATTCTATCATTTCGGGAAATATATTTTAATGCTACAGGCGGTTTTTAGAAAGCCAGAAAAAATGAGCATTTACAAAAATGAAGTTTTTAGGGAAATGGTAGATATTGGTTTAGGATCTTTAGGGATTATCAGCATTATTTCTATTTTTATTGGGGCGGTAACTACCGTACAGACAGCTTTTCAGTTAACCAGCGATTTAATTCCGAAATCTATTATTGGTGGTATTACCCGAGATTCAACTATTCTGGAGTTAAGCCCAACCATTTGTTCGTTGGTTTTAGCGGGTAAGGTTGGCAGTAGTATTGCCTCTCAAATAGGAACCATGCGGGTTACCGAGCAAATAGACGCTTTAGAGATTATGGGTATTAATGCGCCTGGTTATTTGATTTTACCCAAATTGCTTGGCGGAATAATTATGATTCCGCTATTGGTGATTGTAGCGATTGCATTGAGTATTTTGGGTGGTTATTTGGCGGGGGTGGCTTCTGGTGCGGTTACGGCAGCAGAATTTGTACAGGGCTTAACAACTGATTTTATTCCATTTACTTTGGTGGTAGCGATGGTTAAGGCTTTAATTTTTGCGTTTATCATCACCACGGTTTCTGCTTATCAAGGCTTTTTTACTAATGGAGGCGCTATTGAGGTTGGTAATTCAAGCACCAAAGCGGTAGTAATTAGCTGTATAGCTATTTTAATTTCTGATTATGTTATTGCACAACTTTTATTATGATTGAGGTTAAAGATATTTTTAAAAGGTTTGGGGATAATGAGGTGCTGAAAGGAATTACCGCAGATTTTAAGCCCGGTGTTACGTCTTTGATTATTGGAAGTTCGGGATCTGGGAAGACCACATTAATGAAAAATATGGTTGGGTTACATGAGCCTGATAGCGGAAAGGTAATTTATGATGGTAGAGACTTTACAGAGATGGATACGCAGGAACGCATTGAAATTCGTAAAGAGATAGGGATGCTTTTTCAAGGATCTGCGCTGTTTGATTCGATGACTGTAGAAAAAAACATACGTTTCCCGCTTGATATGTTCACCAACCAGTCTAAGGGAGAAAAATTAGATAGGGTTAATTTTGTTTTAGAACGGGTAAATTTAGCTGGAAAAAACAAGCTTTATCCATCGGAGCTTTCTGGCGGTATGATGAAAAGAGTAGGTATTGCAAGGGCGATTGCGATGCGTCCGAAATATCTTTTTTGCGACGAACCAAACTCGGGCCTTGACCCAAAAAGCTCCATCATGATTGATGAACTAGTGTCGGAAATTACGCAAGAATACGAAATAACAACAGTTATTGTGACTCATGATATGAACTCGGTGATGGGAATTGGTGAACATATTTTATTTTTGCACCAGGGAGAAAAGTGGTGGGAAGGTTCTAAAGACGAAATTACATCCACCGATAATAAAGAACTCAACGAATTTGTTTTCGCTACTAAACTGATGGAAACCTTGTTGAAGAAATAGTTCAATAGTCACTGGTTCATTAGTCATTAGTTGAATTAGTTCATTAGGAGAAAAGTTCATACTCAAAAGAGTGAAGATGAAAGAGCAAGGAACAAAGATTAAAAAGTATTCTATCCTTCAAAATTCAATGATTCAAAAATTCAGTCATTACTAAAAGTATTCACTCATTCAAAATTCAATCCCTCAATCGTTAAAAAATATGCAGCCAAACATACAAGCACTTACTCCACAGCATTGGAAAGATTACGAGTTGATAGATTGTGGAGATTTTGAAAAGTTAGAACGCTTTGGAGATGTTATTCTAATAAGACCGGAGCCGCAGGCTGTCTGGACTAAAGTTTTGCCCGAAAGTGAATGGCAAAGATTGCATCATATCAAATTTAAGGGGAGGTCGGCAACCAGTGGCGAATGGGTTAAAAAGAATCCAAAAACGCCAGACCGTTGGCATATCGAATACAAAAACAAGGATGTAGAAATCAAATTTCGTTTGGCGTTAACGTCATTTAAACACGTAGGGATTTTTCCTGAACAAGCCGTAAACTGGGATTTTATTTCTTCATCTATCAAAAAATTTAAAACGCAGGAGCCAAAAGTGTTGAACCTATTTGCTTACACAGGTGGCGCATCATTAATGGCTAAAGCAGCCGGGGCTGATACTACGCATGTGGACTCAATAAAGCAGGTGGTTTCCTGGGCAAATGAAAATCAGGAAGTTTCTAACTTGAAGGATATCCGTTGGGTGGTGGAAGATGCGCTAAAATTTGTTCAACGCGAATTGAAACGCGGCAAAAAATACAACGGAATTATTTTGGACCCGCCAGCTTATGGTCATGGTCCAAAAGGGGAGAAGTGGAAACTGGAAGATTTGATTAAGGAAATGATGCGTGATGTGGTTCAGCTACTAGATCCACAAGAACATTTCTTGATTTTAAACACTTATTCTTTAGGCTTTTCATCCATAATTGTAGAGAATTTAATCAGAGGTGCATACCCACAAGTACAGAATTTAGATATTGGCGAGCTTTACTTAAAAGCCAGAAGCGGAATTAACTTACCTTTAGGTGTTTTTGGGAAATTTAGTTTGTTCAATTGTTGAAATCTTTTTTAAAAAACACCAAAGCTTAGCCTTACTTTTCGATTTAATTTTAATTAGAATGTTTACTCAAAAAAATTACTTCCTTTTACCACAGCTTGTTGTTGCAGCGGCATTATTTTGTTCTTGTAACACAGATGGCAAAACTTCCCAGACTAATGCAAAGCGCAACGCTGATTCCACGCTGGTTGCTGAAGCACCGGAGGAAGGTATAAAAGAAAGCCCTTACGCAGCAGTTGATTCTGCAAAATACTATCAGCTACAAAAATACTTGGCAAATGGCGATACAACTGGTAAGTGGCCAGTTAAAAATGACCCTTTGCCAATTAACGGAGCTATTTTACCTTTTCACCGGGTTATTGCTTATTATGGGAACCTATATTCTAAAAAAATGGGCGCATTAGGAGAATATGCGCCAAAGGAAATGTGGCGAATGTTGAATGCTGAGGTTGATAAATGGAACAAAGCAGATTCTGTAATTAAATCAATCCCGGCTATTCACTACATCGCTACGGTTGCAAGTGGTACGCCTGGAAAAGATAATTACTACATAAATCGTATGCCAGATAGCCAAATTGATTCTGCATTAGCAATTGCTAAAATGCACAACGCTATTCTGTTTTTAGATGTTCAGGTAGCCTTGAGTAATCTTCATAACGAACTGCCGCGTTTGGAAAAATACCTGAAATTGCCTAATGTTCATTTAGGAATTGACCCCGAATTTTCTATGAAAACCGGAGCAAGACCTGGAACAAAGATTGGAACTTACGATGCTGCGGATATTAATTACGCATCTGGATTTTTAACAAAGCTTGTAAAGGAAAATAACTTACCAGCTAAAATATTGGTTGTTCACCGTTTTACGCAAGGAATGGTAACCAATTACAAAAATATTAAAAAGCAAAAAGAAGTGCAGATGGTAATGCACATGGACGGTTGGGGAGAACCGGAGTTAAAAAAAGGGACCTACCGCCACTACTTATATACAGAGCCAGTTCAGTTTGTGGGTTTCAAATTGTTTTACAAAAACGATTTAAAGAAAGCACCAAATCGCTTAATGACTCCTCAAGAATTGTTGAAGTTAACGCCAAAACCTATTTACATACAGTACCAGTAGGTTTAAACAAAATTCTATAGAAATCCTCGGTTGGTTCAACCGGGGATTTTTTGGTTAAGCGGCAGTTTAACGTTGCAGAAAGTCAAGAAAAGATCGCCTAGTAATCACTCTAGCTCCCATACTTTCTAAATGTTCAGTATAAACTTGGCAGTCAATCAACTTGATATCTTGATTTTGACAGAGCCATATCAATGCCGTTTTAGAAGCATTACTTTTTTTAGCAAACATTGATTCACCACAAAAAACTTTGTGCATTAGCAACCCATATAAGCCGCCTACTAACTCGTCCGCATCCCAAACTTCAATAGAATGCGCAAAACCTTTTTTATGGAGGTTCATATATGCGTTAATCATTAAGTTATTAATCCAAGTACCATCCTGCCCCTCTCTTTTTGCAATTGCGCAATTATGTATCACGGCTTCAAAATCTCTATTGAACGTTACCGTAAATTTGCTTGAACGCAAATGTTGTTTCATGCTTTTACTAATCTTCACCTCTTGTGGGAAAAGCACAAACCTTTCTGGCGGGCTATACCAAAGAATAGGTTCGCCCTCGTTAAACCATGGAAATATGGCGTTTTGGTAAGCTAAAATTAATCGTTCTAAAGATAAATCACCACCAATGGCAAGTAAACCATCATCCTCTGCAAGCGTAGGATCCGGAAATATAAGCCGCTCATCTAGTTGAAATACCATCCTTTTTTATCCGAGATTAAACCTTTAACGATTTTGCCCGTCACACATAACAACAACGCTGGTTGTTTTGGTCATATAGTTTTGGTTTTTGATAAAAAGGTCGCTCAATTTTTGGCGACTTTTTTATTAGGTAGATTTTTGGCTATTAATTCAACCTTTTAGTGAGCAATTCCTCTACCTTTTTAAAAAGCTGTAGTGGTTTCAGTTGACGCCAATTAAGTTCATCCAATTCGCCCCCAAAGTTGATGTAGTAATCAATATTGTTTGACTTAAATTCGTCAATTACGTGGTCTCTAAAATTAACTCCAGCTATCCAACCATCTTCCACTTCCTGAAACCACTCTTCATAATAGCAATCGTCTGAAGAGTGAAAGTTTAAAACGTTTTCTCCTATCAAGATAAACTTATCAACGCCCTCGCCAATAATAGACTCTAAAATCTCTCTTTTCAGCAGCATAATATCGTTATATAAGGCATCGTTCCATTCGCCAATAAACTCTATAATAGCGTAATGGCGGTCATAATCTACAAATAAGATTTTTAGGTAAAGTGTAAGCGAACCAAAAAAATCCCATTGCGGGTGCAACAGGTAATTATAAATCTGTTTATCGTATTCAAACTCGCTATATTGAGTTTCGTAAAACGGAGAGCGCTCATCTTCTGCTGCTATATAATCATCCCTCCACTTATAATAAGGCTCTATTTCATGCATATTTTTTTCTACTGAAGGCTTGCCAAATAGGCTTCCACCGCTTTTCTCACGCTTCCGTATTTATTTAGTAATTCGGTTGCTTTTTGTTCATCGGCGCCGGTTTCATTAATTACCATGTTTATTCCTCGGTTAACCAACTTATGATTTGTTAACTGCATATCCACCATTTTATTACCTTTTACCTTGCCTAATTTTATCATCAGCGTAGTGCTAATCATATTTAAAACTAATTTTTGGGCAGTACCAGATTTCATTCTGGTAGAACCGGTTAAGTATTCTGGCCCAACCACTACTTCTATAGGGTATTTTGCATTTTTAGCGATTTCGGTGCCTACGTTGCATACAACGCAAGCGGTTAACAAGCCGGCTTCATTAGCTTTTTTAAGTCCGCCGATGACATAGGGAGTTCGACCCGAAGCTGCTATACCCACTAAAATATCGTGTTTCCCGATATTGAATTTTTGCAAATCTTTCCAAGCTTGTTCGGCGTCGTCCTCTGCATTTTCTACCGCCCTTCTAATCGCCGGATCGCCGCCAGCAATAATCCCAACAACTAATTCAAACGGAACACCAAATGTTGGTGGGCACTCAGAAGCATCAACCACGCCTAATCTTCCACTGGTTCCGGCACCTATGTAAAATAAACGACCGCCTGCCCTCATCGCACCTGCAGCTTTATCCACAAACGTTTCTATTTGTGGAATCACTTTTTCAACCGCAAATGCTACGGTTTTGTCTTCATTGTTAATATCTCGGAGAATTTCTACCGTAGACTTCTCTTCCAAATTATGATACAGAGAATCCTGCTCGGTTACTTCAATTGTCATGACTTATTTTTTACGAAAGTCGGAAAAATATTTTTTAAACGGAATTGTTACACGCGTGTTAATTGAGCTCAGCGGTCAAAAAAAAATCATTTTCGGTTATCAGCAGTTGTATTTGCACTTTTTTGTTGCTAATAAAGACTTTTGGCTCATACAATCTTACGTAGTGTTTGCCTCTGGGCAGCTGTTTGGCGAGTAATTGATCGTTATCGTCTAAAACTTTAACAAATCATGTTTACCTTAGTTTTATGCATAATAAAATACTGGCTGTTTTGATAGTTGCCGTATCGATAATTACATCAGGCTGTTCCTTCGGCGAAAGCGCAAACTCAATCATAAAAAGATCAATCGCTTTTTATGGGATGAATAAACTAAACGGAAAAACTATCGACTTTGATTTCAGGAAAAAGCATTTTACGGTTAAACTAAATGAAGGTGCTTTTTTTTACCAAAGTACCTTTAAAGATGGTAGCCTCGGTTTAATAAAAGACCAGTTAAGTAACCATGGCTTTGTGAGAGAGCGAAATGGCTTGGTAATACCTCTTTCTGAAAAAGATTCTGTAAAATATGCCGAAGCGTTAAACGCGGTGGTTTACTTTGCTTTTTTACCATTAAAGCTACAGGATGATGCCGTTAACGCCAGATTTATGCGTTCTGTCCAAATTAACGGGAAGTTATATCACCAAATAGAAGTAACTTTTGATGCCGAAAACGGCGGCAGCCACCATGATGATGTTTTTTATTTTTGGTTTGATGATAAAGATTCGAGTATGGATTATTTTGCTTACAGCAAGGGCGGCAATCGTTTCAGGGCTATAAACGGCTTAATAAATGCAAAAGGTTTGTACCTGCAAAATTACCTTAATCTGGAAAACAAGAATAACCAAAAGACAGCCTTAAAGGATTACTACAAACTGTATGAGCAAGATAAGTTGCATCTTCTTTCAGAAATTGAATTAAAAAACCTTGTTGTAAATTAGCGCCTGTTTAAAATTCATTTAATCATCTGTTTATCCTTCTTGTCTGTCACAGCGGCGTTAAATTTATGTTTTTAATGTAGCTCAAGATTGCTTACGCTTTTTCTAAATAGCTTTGGGCTATCGCTACATAAATTTGTCTTGTTTTGCTTAAAACAATCTATAAATATTCTTACGAAAAAAGCTTAAACAGGCGCTTAGTTTGAGCTTTTTTGTAGTTCTGGCCCTGTATTATTCGATGCGGGATTTTTTGTGCCATCAAAAAAAATGGTACCATTTTAATCCTTATGGATATTTAAAAGTCAAACCAGCATAAAGCCGTTTACATGAAAACAATCCTCAAATTTTTTTATCTGCCCGTGTTGCTCCTTAGTTGCGGGTTATTGCTCTCATCGTTTCTTAGCGAAAAACATGATGGAATTGCTAACGCTTATAAAAAAGCAGGGTTAACAGATAGGGAAGCTGCGTTACATTTACTCAACAGGTTTACCTACGGACCAAAACCTAATGAAATTGATGAAGTGCTGAAAATTGGACTTGATAAATGGTTTAAGCAACAGTTACAAGCTAATTTTAAAGATGAAAATCTGCAGAATCGTTTGAAAAATTACGATGCAATTTATTTTTCTAACGCCGAGGTTGCAAAATTTTTCCCGAGGGCACCGCAGGTATTAAGAATGGCTATCAAAGACGGATTTATAGATAAGGATTCGGTAAAAACAGGTGATAAAAAAGATTACCGCCGTAAATTGCAGGCTTACATGGAGCAAAAAGGCTTAAGGCCGCTGCAAGAGCTTTATCGCCAGTTTATTAGTCAAAAAATACTGCGGGCAGCTTACACCCAAAACCAATTACAAGAAGTTTTAACAGATTTTTGGTTCAATCATTTTAACGTATCGCTTACTAAAAATGATTGTGCAATGTACATTCCGGCGTATGAACGCGATGCAATACGTCCGAATGTTTTTGGAGATTTTGATAATTTATTATTAGCCACCGCAAAATCTCCGGCTATGCTTTTTTATCTAGATAATTTTAGCAGCATGGCTAGCAATGAAACCATCAACGGACGTTCAAAGATGCCTAAAAAGTCAAAAAGTAGGGGTATTAATGAAAATTATGCTCGTGAAGTAATGGAGCTTCATACACTTGGTGTGGATGGGGGTTATACGCAAACAGATGTTACACAGGCAGCAGGCGTTTTAACAGGGTGGACCATTTACCCCTTAGGTAATTATGGCGGGGGCGAAGCTTTAGCTAAGCAATTGGCAAAAATGGATGCAGGTCTTTTAGCAAAAAGAGGATTTGTGCATGATGGCGACTTTTTGTTTACGCCTAATCGGCATGACCAAACAGACAAAGTGGTTTTAGGACATAAGTTTTCTGGCAATGGCGGTTATCAAGAAGGTGTTGCTTTGTTAGAAATGTTGGCCCATCACCCTTCCACAGCAAGGTTTATTTGCACAAAATTGGCCGTTCGGTTTATCAGCGATAATCCGCCTAAGAGCGTGATAGATAAAATGGCGAAAACATTTTTAGCTAAAAACGGAAATATTAGTGAGGTGTTAATTACTATGGTTAGCTCGCCAGAATTTTGGGCTAAGGGTGCTTTGGGCGAAAAAACAAAATCGCCGTTCGAATTAGCAATAAGTTCGGTTAGAGCTTTAGATGCAGACATCACTCAGCCTTTTCAACTTTACAGTTGGATAAACAAAATGGGTCAAAAAATTTATTATTACCAAGCACCCACAGGTTTTCCGGATAAGGGTCAATATTGGATCAATACCGGCGCCTTGTTAAACCGGATGAACTTTGGTTTAGCGCTTGCCGATCAGAAAATCAAAGGTGTAAAAATTAATTTAGCAGCTTTAAATAATAATCATGAACCAGAAAGCAGCGAAGCGGCGCTAAAAACGTACGGAAAAATTATTTTGCCAGAACGTGACCTCAGTAAAACCATCGATAGGTTAAGCCCTTTTTTAACAGACCCTAACTTGGCGCAAAAAGTAAATAAAGCTGCAAATAGCAATAAGCCACCTACTACGATGGAACATACGGATGATGAACTTTTGATGAGCGAGCCATCAACGGTAAAGAAAAAAGCCAGCATTAATGGCGTAAATAACAAGCCGTCTTTTGCTAATAACGCCATGTTAGCCCAAGTTGTTGGTGTAATTATAGGCGCACCAGAGTTTCAAAAAAGGTAATTACATTTTAAAATTTTATCATGACTTCTAGAAGAGGATTTTTAAAAGCAGGCGGTTTGGCTGTCTTTGGTATAGGCTTGGGTGGTTTGCCATCTTTTGTAACGCAAGCTGCGGCACAAATTAAAGAGCCAGGTTTATTTAAACGGCGGAAAACCTTGGTTTGTATTTTTCAACGAGGCGCAATGGACGGTTTAATGGCCGTTACACCCTTCACCGACGAATACTTGAAAGCCGCCAGACCAACCTTATTTATGTCTGCGGCAAAGAGTGGACCCGGAAAACCACTAATTGATTTAGACGGAAAATTTGGTTTGCATCCTTCCATGAGTTCTTTTGAATCGGTTTTTAAAGATGGTAGATTAGGGATTGTACACGGCATAGGCTCGCCAAATAATACGCGTTCACATTTTGATGCGCAAGATTACATGGAATCTGGTACACCATTTAATAAAGGAACAGCAAGCGGTTGGTTAAACCGAGCGGTTGGTTTGCTGGGGCATGATGCGGCAACACCATTTCAGGCGGTGAGTTTAACTTCATCTTTACCCCGTTCTTTTTATGGCGAAAGCCCCGCCGTGGCAATTAGTAATTTGCAAGACTTTAATATTCAGATGAGGGGAAACCCTAACGGCGCAAATATGGCGGCAAAAAGTTTTGAAGATTTATATGATCAAACTTCTCAAACCTTGCTTAAAGAGACTGGGAAGGATAGTTTTGAAGCCATGAATATGCTAAAGAAATTGGATACTAAAAATTATAAACCGGCAAACAACGCCCAATATCCAAATTCTGCATTGGGAAACTCATTGAAGCAAATTGCACAGTTGGTAAAAATGGATGTAGGTTTAGAGGTCGCTTTTGCAGAATCTGGTGGTTGGGATACCCATTTCAACCAAGGTAGTGACACTGGAATTTTCGCCCGAAATGTAAACGATTTAAGCGAAAGCATAATGGCTTTTTGGGCAGATATGGGAACATTACAGGACGATGTGACCATAATGACCATGACGGAGTTTGGAAGAACTGTGAAACAAAACGGAACAGGTGGAACAGACCATGGAAGAGGTTCATGTAATTTTATCTTAGGTAACGATGTTTTTGGTGGTAAGGTTCACGGTAAGATGAACGAGTTAGCGGTTGAAAATTTAGAAGATGGAAGAGATTTAGCGGTAACCACCGATTTTCGTAGCGTATTTAGCGAAGTTGCGGATAAACATTTAGGTATCAATAAAGACGAGGTATTATTTCCAGATTGGAAAGGAGAACATATCGGGATGATGAAAGGATAGAGGATTTTATCGCTTTATTTGACGTTGAAAATCAATTGTGATGTCGAATAATTATTTGATGTAAACTTACTGCTGATGAATGGCAATCTAAGAAACCTGCTTCTGACCAATCTTTGGCAGAAGCAGGATGTTTGCACTTTATCTCCAGGCTTTGTACAAATTGATTAAGCCGTTTGTAGAACTATCATGAGAATTCACGGAATCATTATCTTTTAACTCTGGTAAAATTTTGCCAGCCAATTGCTTGCCTAGCTCTACTCCCCACTGGTCAAAACTAAAGATGTTCCAGATAACGCCTTGTACAAAAATCTTATGCTCATACATCGCAATTAAAGAACCCAACACTTTCGGGGTAATTTTTTTGACTAAAATAGAGTTGGTTGGGCGGTTTCCATCAAACACTTTAAACGGTGCAATAGTGTCAATTTCTTCTTGGCTTTTTCCTTTCAATTCTGCAATTACTTCTTCTTCTGTTTTACCGTTCATCAAAGCTTCCGTTTGCGCAAAAAAGTTTGATAAAAGCATGTTATGGTGCTCGCCTAAAGGGTTGTGAGATTTTGCGGGGGCAATAAAATCACAAGGAATTAATTTTGTTCCCTGGTGTATTAATTGGTAAAAAGCATGCTGACCGTTTGTTCCTGGTTCGCCCCAAATTACAGGACCCGTTTGGTAGTCAACATTATTTCCGGCTCTATCTACATGTTTGCCGTTACTTTCCATATCACCTTGCTGAAAGTAGGCCGCAAAGCGGTGTAAGTATTGATCGTAAGGTAAAATTGCCTCGGTTTCCGCTTCAAAAAAGTTGTTGTACCAAATTCCCAAAAGGGCTAAAACAACTGGAATATTTTGCTCAAATGCGGTATCCTTAAAATGTTTGTCCATTTCATGGGCACCTGTTAGCAGTTCTTCAAAATTATTGAAACCAATAGAAAGTGCAATTGGCATCCCGATAGCGCTCCATAAAGAATAACGCCCACCAACCCAATCCCAAAAGCCAAACATGTTTTCGGTATCAATCCCGAATTTACTAACGCCTTCGGCATTGGTAGAAAGGGCTGCAAAATGCTTTGCCACATCAGCTTCGGTTGCACCGCTTTCTAAAAACCAATTACGGGCGCTGTGTCCATTAGTCATGGTTTCTTGGGTGGTAAAGGTTTTTGAGGCAATTAAAAATAAAGTAGTTTCAGGATTTACCTTTTTTAACGTTTCTACAATATGCGTTGCATCAACATTAGAAACAAAATGTAAGTTCAAATGGTTTTTGTAAGGTTTTAACGCTTCAGTAACCATTACTGGGCCTAAATCAGAACCACCGATGCCAATGTTAACTATATCGGTAATTGCTTTGCCCGTATAACCTTTCCAAGTGCCAGAAATAACAGCTTCAGAAAATTTTTTCATTTTAGCCAATACCTCATTTACCTGCGGCATTATATCTTTACCATCTACCAAAACTGGCGTATTGCTGCGGTTGCGTAATGCAGTGTGTAAAACAGCTCTGTTTTCGGTTTCGTTAATAGCTTCGCCGTTAAACATTGATTTTATAGCTTTTTCCAAATCGCACTCCCTAGCCAGTTGCATTAATAAGGCTATGGTTTGCTCATCAACTCTATTTTTAGAGTAATCAACAAAAATATCGTTAAACTGAATAGAAAACTTTTTAAACCTTTCTGGGTCTTTTTCAAAAAGCTCTTTCATGTGGATGCCAGAAATGTCAACAAAATGGTCAATCAGATATTCGTAAGCGGGTGTTTGCGTAAAATTTATTTTGGAAAGCATAATTGAATCTATTTTTTAACAAAGATAAAATTTTAGTGACTAAACGGGTTTTAAATCTCAAAGAATGCAAAATTGTTAATACAAAGTGCATTGGATCTTAGTTTACAATCTCGATTTTATAAATTGCTTTTGAATCCGAAATAAATGAAAATCGCTTTTGGCTGTTCTACAACAAACAAAATACCATAAACAGCGCTTTTCTTTTTCGGATACACATAACAAATTGTAATATGATTAAAAAGATATTAGCCGCATTATTAATTGCTAGCAGTTTCCAGCTTTTAGCACAAAACAAAGCCGATGATGTAAAAACTTTTACATTAAATAACGGAATGAAGTTTTTAGTGTTAGAAGATGCATCCATCCCAAACGCAAATATGTACTCGTTTTACAAGGTCGGGTCGCGTAATGAGCATCCTGGTATCACGGGTTTATCTCATTTTTTTGAACACATGATGTTTAATGGTGCAAAAAAATATGGTCCAAAAATGTTTGATAGAACGATGGAATTTAACGGAGGCTCTAACAATGCTTACACTACAGAAAATTTAACCGTTTACACAGATTGGTTTCCGGCAAGCGCATTAGAAACTATGTTTGATTTAGAGTCGGACCGGATTGCAAACTTATCCATTGACCCAAAGTATGTTACTTCTGAGCGGGAGGTGGTATTAAGCGAAAGGCGTACGGGTTTAGAAAATTCACCGTGGCGGATGCTGGGCGAACAAGTAAATGCTGTTGCTTTTTTAGAACACCCTTACCATTGGAGCGTTATCGGTTACGAGGAGGACATAAAAAATTGGACTAAAGAAGATTTAGAGAATTACTACAAAACTTACTACGCACCCAATAATTGTACGGTAGTTATTTCTGGCAATGTTAAATTAAAAGATGTTAAGCGCCTGGCTGATAAATATATGGCTAAAATACCAGCGCAGCCGAGTCCGCCCGCCGTTCATTTGGTTGAACCGCCCCAAACCGGAGAGCGAAGAATTACCGTACAAAAAGCCGTCTCTGCCCCGTATATGATGGTCGCCTACCATGTGCCCGAAACAAAATCAAAGGATTATTATGCGCTAAACCTGCTTAGCGCTATACTTACCAATGGAAAAACTTCTCGACTTTACCAAGCCCTAGTAGATGAAAAGCAGCTTGCAACTAACGTTTTTTCAGACTATGAAGATGGTTTTGACCCAACCTTATTTAAAATATATTTATCCGTGAGCGCAAGCAAATCTACCGAAAGTGTTGAAAGCACCCTTTACAGTCAGATAGATAAGATCGCAAAAGAGGGCATAAGCGATTTAGAATTACAAAAAGCAAAAAACCAATTGTTGATGCGCTTTTACGATGCAATTGCCACTATTGATGGAAAATCAAACAGTTTAGGGACTTATGAAATGTTCTTTAATGATTATAAAAAGATGTTTAAAGCGCCAGAAGCGTATGCTTTAGTTAGTAAAGAAGATATCAAACGAGTTGCGCAAACTTATTTTAAAAAGAGCAACCGAACGGTAGGTGTTTTAAAATCTGACGTTGAGAATTAAAGACTGCATTAATAGGTTAAAAGTATGTTGAACAAGTATATGAAGAAAAATTATAGTAGAACAATACTGCTGGTTTTAGTAATTATTGTTGCTACGCTTAGCAGCAACGCTCAAAGTAGCTTTAAGCTACCTGCGTACCAAAAATTTAAGTTAAAAAACGGATTAACCGTTTACCTTATGGAGCAGCATGAGGTGCCAACAATTAGCGTTTCTGCCATTTTGCCGGCGGGCGCTGTATATGATGGCGATAAAAGCGGCTTGGCTACCTTAACTGCCGGTGGCTTAACTTACGGGACTAAAAATTTAAGCAAGGCAGAAATTGAGGCGCAAATAGACTTTTTAGGGGCTAGCTTAAACACTTATGCTACAAAAGAATCTGCTAATGTTGATGTAAAATTCGCAAAAAAAGATCAGGATGAAATTTTAAACATTTTAAAAGAGGTACTGGTTTATCCCGTTTTTGATGGGCAGGAATTTGCAAAGGAGAAAGCCCGTTACCTGCAACAATTAGAAAGGGCTACAGAAAGCCCGAAAAACGTGATAGAAAATTTTTGGGATCATTTCATCTACGGGAATCATCCTTATGGCAACCCAACAGGCGGCAAAATAGCCTCGGTGTATAAAATTGAAGCTGCGGATTTAAAGTCTTTTTATAAAGATAATTATCATCCAAATACTGCCGCAATAGCAATTGTTGGAGATTTTGATGCTAAAGAAATGCAAAATAAAATCACAAAAATTTTTGCTGATTGGAAAAAAGGGGAGAGTAAAAATGTAGCAATAGTTGCTGCAAGTCCAATCCCCGCAATACCAAGAGTTTTGTTGGTTAATAAAGATGACGCCCGAGAAACCACCATGTTTATTGGCGGTAAAGGCGTACAGCGTGGCAGCCCAGATGAAGTTGCTATAAAAGTAATAAATACTGCTTTAGGCGGCCGTTTTACCTCTTGGTTGAATGATGAGTTGAGGGTGAACTCTGGTTTAACTTATGGGGCCAGAAGTGTGTTCAATTCGTTTAAAAATTCCGGAACGTTTTACGTTTCTACTTTTACGGCTACCAAAACCACAAAACCTACTATTGATAAATCAGTTGAAGTATTACAACGCCTCAAAAAAAACGGCATTGATGAAAAAACGCTAACATCCGCAAAAAACTACGTAAAGGGGCAGTTCCCGCCCGAATACGAAACCTCCGAGCAACTAGCCGGATTGCTTTCGCAGATGTTTTTTTACGGCTTTGATGAGGGTTATGTCAATAATTTTGAAGCAAATGTTGACGGACTTAACACCGCTAAGGTGAAAGGTATAATAGAAAAATACTTTCCGTCTGAGGAGCTACAATTTTTATTTATAGGGAAAAGTGCAGATATAAAAAATACAGTGTCTGGTTACGGCCAACTAATTGAAAAAGACATTAAAAACGGCGATTTTTAAACTTTTTATTGCAGCAGAACAAAACCCACCGTTAGCGGTAAACAACGGTGGGTTTCCTTATTAAAACGGTAAGTCGCGTTCGTCTTCGTCTTTACCAAATTCCCCAGTGCCCAAATCTTTTGGCGTTTGTGGTTCAGGCTCTGCGCTAGAGTTAGCCTGAGCCGTGTTTTGGTTGTTGTTTCCTTCAAAATCAGTTTTTCTACCCAAAAGGGTAAAATTCTCTGCTACAATTTCAGTACTGTATTTTTTATGACCTTCTTTGTCCTCAAAAGAACGGGTTCGTAATTTGCCTTCGATATAAACCAATTTGCCTTTTTGCAAATATTTAGCTGCAACATCGGCTAATCCCCGCCACATTACAATATTGTGCCATTCGGTTTGTTCAATTCTTTTTCCGTCTTTATTATAAGATTCTGAGGTGGCCAAAGGAAAACTCGCAACGGAAACATTCCCGTCTAAATGCCTTACTTCGGGGTCCTTCCCCAGATGGCCTACTAAAATAACTTTGTTAATTCCTGACATGGTTTTGGCGTGTAAATTTTAACTCAATTTATGATTTTTTTAAGGAACTCAAAAATTAATTTGGGCATGCCATAATTTTTAATATCGTCTAAATCAGCCCAAAACCAGCCATCCTGCATCAATAAGTTATTTTTTTTAGTGTCAATTTCTAAAAATCGGGCAAACAAGCGTTGATGCGTTAAAACGTGTTTAATTTGTGGTGAGGTTTTTTTTATTACAGGCGGTGTTTTAAACCAATTTGTAAAGTCAGAAACGGGTTGTTCCTCGCCGCTAAATTCAATAGCGGGTAAATCGTAAAGACCAGCCCAAATATCAGAATTATCTCTCCTCTTAACAATCAACTGATTTTTTTCGTTCACGATTACAAAAAAGTTAAAGTGGCGCTCTCTTATTTTTAGTTTTTTAATTTTTACAGGTAAATCGTTAATTTTTTGATGTTTGTAAGCAAAGCATGATTTTACAAAGGGACAAACCTGGCAGTTTGGATTTCTTGGTTTACACTGCAGTGCGCCAAACTCAATCATCGCCTGGTTATGTTCGCCCGCATTACTAATCGCTAATATTTCATCGGCCAAAGCTTGAAAATTCTTTTTCCCTTCTGTGGAGTTAATAGGAGTAGCTACGCCAAAATACCGAGCCAAAACCCGGTAAACATTTCCATCAACCACTGCTCTCGCTTCGTTACTAGAAAAAGAAGAAATCGCAGCAGCGGTATATTCTCCAACTCCGGTAAGGGTAATTAAATCGGCGTAAGCGGTAGGGAAAACACCTTTAAAATCTGCCGTAACCTTTTTTGCGGTTTTAAGCATATTTCTTCCTCTGGAGTAATAGCCTAAGCCTTGCCATAGTTTTAAAATTTCGTCTTCGCTTGCTGCTGCAAATGCTTTAACCGTTGGGTAAGTCTCGGCAAAACGTACAAAATAAGGCATCCCTTGCTCAACCCTTGTTTGTTGTAGTATAATTTCCGATAACCAAATTAAATAAGCATCTGTTGTGTTGCGCCAAGGCAAATCTCTTTTATGTTTTCTGTACCAGGCAATTAGCTGTTGTTGAAACGTCATTTAAAGGTTTAGTTTGTTAAATTTAGATACGCAAATTGGCGATTTGTAGCGTAATAAAGCCTTGAAATAAAAAGTTTTAGTATTTATTTCCCAAACTCATTAAAAAGCGATACTTTTGCAACCCGAAATCTTTGCACAACATAATAATTTTAAAAGAATATATATCAAATGACAAAGGCAGAAATTATAGCAGAAATTGCTAACAAAACCGGAATAGAGAAGGTTGATGTACAAGAAACTGTGGAAGCGTTTTTTAAAGTAGTTAAAGGCGCAATGGTAGGAGGCGAAAATGTTTATGTGAGGGGTTTTGGTAGCTTTGTAGTAAAGAAAAGAGCCGAAAAAACTGCAAGGAATATTTCGAAAAACACTGCCATAATTATTCCAGAGCACTTTGTGCCAAGTTTTAAGCCAGCAAAAGTGTTTGTTGATAAAGTTAAGAATGGCAATAAAGCCGCAGTAACTGCATAAAAATCATGATAAAGTCTAAACAATATATAGCAATAGGAGCAGTAGCAATACTGATGGTATTTTTATATAGTTTAGATATCAAGGGCTTAGTAAAACAGGAGACCGAAGGCGAAAAAGCCGGAATGCAGTCTTCGGCTACGGCCGGTGCGGTGGAGAACAAAGAGGTAAGCGCAGACATGGTTACGTCCGTATCAAAGCAAATGATTAGCGCTAGTCTTGCAGCTGATATTGAAAGATTAGAAAAGCAAGAAAACGCAGCTAATGAGGCACAAAAAGCAGCCATTGACAAACAGATTGCACAAAAATGGGACGATGTGAACCAGCCTGCTGCCGCAGCATTTTATTACGAGAAAGTTGCGCTTGCCCAGCCTAATTATTCCAACTGGCTAATAGCTGGGGATAGGTTTACAGAAGGTTACCAAAACTACAGAGACAGTACTGTAACTTTAGGTTTGGTAAATAAAGCCATTAACGCATACAACAAGGCATTAGCTTTTAACGCCAATAGCTTAGATGCCAAAACAGGACTGGGCGTGGCTTACGTTAGTGGTACACAAAACCCAATGCAAGGGATACAACTTTTGTTGGGCGTAGTTAAAGAGGATCCTAAAAACCAAAAGGCAAATATGAATTTAGGCATGTTTTCTATGAAATCGGGCCAGTTCCAAAAAGCGGTTGAAAGGTTTAAAACAGTAATTGCTGTTAAGCCAAGCCCAGAAGCCTGGTTTTATTTAGGTACAAGTTACGAAAACCTGGGGCAAAAGCCCGAAGCAATTTTAGCTTACCAAAAAAGTAAAGAATTAGCAGCAGACCCAAGTTTAACAGAGTTTGTTGATCGGAAGATCGAAGAATTAAATAATTAAAATAATTAAGTAAAACATTAAATTTCAAAGTTATGCCAAGCGGTAAAAAAAGAAAAAGACATAAAATGGCTACTCATAAACGGAAAAAGCGTTTAAGAAAAAACAGACATAAGAAAAAATAGGTAAAGCTTTTTAGCTTTCATTAAAACGTTTACGTGATTTTTTTAGCGTAAACGTTTTGTATTTTATTTTTTCTTTGTTGGTTTAAAGGTTGTTTTAACAATCTTTATAAAAAAGTAGCTGTTGGTAAAAGAGTTAATTATCAATTCGGCCCCTAGTGGGGTTACAATTGCATTACTGCAAGACAAGCAACTCGTAGAGCTTAACAAAGAACAAATTAACAACAGTTATGCTGTTGGCGACATTTACATGGGCAGGATTAAAAAGATTATGCCCGGTTTAAATGCTGCTTTTGTTGATGTAGGTTATGAGAAAGATGCTTTCTTGCATTATTTAGACCTTGGGCCGCAAGTACAATCTTTACTAAAACTTAATAAGCAAGTAAGGGGAAATTCTTATAAAGATCATTTATTAGATCATTTTAAGAGAGAACCTGATATTGATAAGGGCGGAAAAATTTCTGGTATCCTTACAAAAAATCAGTTATTACCCGTTCAAATTGCTAAAGAGCCAATCTCCACAAAGGGGCCACGTTTAAGTTCAGATTTATCAATTGCGGGCAGATTTGTAGTTTTGGTGCCGTTTTCTGATGTTATTTCCATCTCAAAAAAGATTAGAAGTAATACAGAAAGAACGCGTTTAAAAAAAATTGTGGAAGGCATAAAGCCTGCCAACTTTGGCGTGATCATCAGGACCGTTTCAGAACATAAAGGTGTCACTGAAATTCAGAAGGACTTGTTAGACCTTATTTCTAAATGGGAGACTTTAATGAAAAAGTTGCCCCACACAGAACCGTCTAAAAGGATTTTAGGAGAAATGGGCAGGGCGTCAACCATCTTGAGAGATATTTTGAACGACGATTTTTCTCATGTTTACGTAAACGACCCCGCCATATATGAAGAAGTTAAATCCTACGTACACGAGATCTCTCCAGAATTAGAGAAGATTGTAAAACTGTATAAAGGAAAAGAGCCCATTTTTGAGCATTTTGGTATAGATAAACAGATTAAAGGTTCATTTGGCCGCACTGTAAATTTGGTTGGCGGTGCATACCTAGTTGTTGAGCATACCGAGGCTTTGCATGTGATAGACGTTAACAGCGGTAACCGGACTGCGAGCCCAGAAAACCAAGAAGAAAACGCTTTTATGGTGAATAAAGAGGCCGCAAAAGAAATTGCCCGTCAGTTAAGGTTGCGTGATATGGGCGGTATTGTGGTGGTCGATTTTATTGATATGCACAAGGCGCCTAATAGGAAAGATCTGTTTGATTACCTGAAATCGGAAATGCTTTTAGATAGGGCAAAGCATACTATTTTGCCGCCTAGTAAATTTGGTTTGGTACAAATTACAAGGCAAAGGGTTAGGCCCGAGATGAACATTGTTACCAATGAAAAATGCCCTAGCTGTGATGGTACAGGTGAAATAAAAGCCAGTATTATGCTGTTGGACGATATTGTGGCCAACCTGGATTATGTATTAAACGAGCAAGCCGAAAAGGGCATTACATTGTGCGTACACCCCTATATTGAAGCATTTATAAAAAAAGGATTGATTTCATTACAGATGAAGTGGTTTTTCAAATATAACCAGTGGATTAAGGTTAAAGCGGTATCATCATACCATTTAACTGAATTTCATTTTTTAAGTGCAAAAGACGAAGAAATAAAGCTTTAGATAAATAATAAATCTATTTACAGAGGTTGCCTTAGTGGGCAACCTTTTTTGTTATTTAGTGCGCAAGAGTGTTCAAAGGTCATGCGTTTTTTACTTTTGGTATTACACAAAAAGAAAGAGGAAACGATGGGCGCTTCCTCTTTACTAAACCTAAACCTAAACGTATGAAATTGTCTCTTCGTCAAAGACAATAATCTTTTATCAAAGTCGATGCCAAAATTTTAAAATCAATTAAAACTAGCTCAGTTGCTCTAAGGAGGCGTTTTTGCTTTAAGAAAAGTAATTTAGGATTTACTGTTTGTCCAAAATTTAGACACAAAAAAATACCCCAGACTTTTGGCAGTCCGGGGCATCTTTTTGAAAAGCAATCATTTTTATAAGCTTTTTATCCAATCAACAACTTCGTCTCTGGTTTTACCTAACTTCTGTTGTAGTCTTCCTACGGTTTCATCGCCTTTTCCTTCTTCGTATTTTAAATCATCGTCAGTTAAATCGCCATAAGCTTGTTTTGCTTTTCCTTTAACTTCATTCCACGTTCCTTTAAATTCTAACTTATCCATGATATTGTGTTTTTGGTTTTATAAATAGATTAATTACTTATAACAAACCAACCTTCATGCCAGTAAAGTTTTTTTTTAAAAAGAAAAAGGGGCAAGGACTAGAGCGCATTGGTCTTTAGGCTTTCTTCCTTGCATTTTTCTCAATTGCTTAATCCTATAAAAACTAAAGTTTCCCTTTGATAATATCCTCTACCACCGTCGGGTCTAATAGAGTAGAAGTATCGCCAACGTTAGCCATATCACCTTCGGCAATTTTCCTTAAAATCCTTCTCATAATTTTTCCGGAACGGGTTTTTGGTAGCCCTGTTACAAACTGGATTTTGTCTGGTCTGGCGATAGCTCCAATAATTCGGCTTACCGTCATGGCGATATCTTTTTTGCTCAGTTCTTCATCTGCTGAGGCCTTATCCAAAATCACAAAAGCGTAAATTCCTTGTCCTTTAATTTCATGCGGATAACCCACCACAGCAGATTCTACCACATCGGTAAACATATTAATGGCATTTTCCACTTCGGCCGTTCCAATCCGGTGTCCCGATACGTTGATCACATCATCAACACGACCTGTAATTCTGTAATAGCCATCTTCATCTCTTAAACAACCGTCGCCAGTGAAATACATGTTCTCGTAAGTGGAAAAATAGGTTTGCCGGCAACGCTCATGATCTCCATAAGTAGTGCGCAACATCCCGGGCCACGGAAACTTGATACAGAGGTTGCCAGAAACACCGTTTCCTTCTATCACTGCACCATTCTCATCTACCAACACCGGCTGAACGCCAGGCAATGGCAGCGTTGCATAACATGGCTTTAAAGGGGTAACGTTCGCTATCGGAGAAATTAGGATGCCC
>DASVGY010000150.1:0-6886 GCA_036379295.1 Pelobium sp. | reverse complement strand
GTGTTTATGGTGTGGAGTTTCATAACAGTGAATAGTTAAGTAGTGAGTAGTGAATGATTGATTGGACGGACAGTTGTGATTAGAGAATAGTTGAGTAGTGAGTCGTTTACTGAGTGGCTAATTGTGAATAGTTAGCGGTGAGTAGTGAATGATTTTTTGAATAGCTAGTTGAAAATAGTTAGTGAGAAATAGTAAATGTGTTAATAATGATAATTAATCTTTATTTATCATTCCTGATAACATTTTGAATGTAGAAATAACGTGAGGGGTAAGTTGAGCAATATCGGATTCGGCTACGAAGCCTAATAGAACTGCAATCTCAATTTGTGTGTCAATTTCAACGATTGAACCTCTACTCATCTCGTAATATCGTTTTCTTTCCACTAAAGATTTTCTAGAAGAACCTTCGGCTAAATTGGAACAAACCGATACTGCGGCTCGTTTTAATTGCTGACTTAAGTTATA
The DNA here is from genome assembly GCA_036379295.1 of Pelobium sp. GTDB lineage: Bacteria > Bacteroidota > Bacteroidia > Sphingobacteriales > Sphingobacteriaceae > Pseudopedobacter. The sequence goes on along the minus strand of DASVGY010000150.1, from coordinate 6,421 downwards.
CCTTTCGTCAACTGGTAGAAGTTTGCAGAGTAAATAAATTTCTTTACAGAGTAACTTACTTTCTTTAAATATTTCTAATTTTTTATGAGATAGATTTAACATAATATGTAGTTCTATTAAGTTTAATTTGACTTTAATAAAACTACATATTATTTTTCACCATTCACCATTCACCATTCACCATTCACCATTCACTACAAATGTATCACCTCTCCGTAAGCATCAGCGGCAGCTTCCATAACGGCTTCGCTCATGGTTGGGTGTGGGTGTACGGTTTTAATGATTTCCATACCTGTGGTTTCAAGTTTCCTAGCGATAACCAATTCCGCAATCATTTCGGTTACGTTGTTACCAATCATGTGGGCACCTAATAATTCTCCGTATTTGGCATCAAAAATTAGTTTTACGAAACCGTCTTTTGCGCCAGAAGCACTTGCTTTACCTGATGCAGAGAATGGGAATTTACCAATTTTAAGCTCGTAACCTGCTTCTTTGGCTTTTTTCTCTGTCATTCCAACAGATGCGATTTCTGGAGAGCAATAAGTACAACCTGGAATGTTGCCATAATTTAATGGCTCTGGGTGGTGACCTGCAATTTTTTCTACGCAAATAATTCCTTCTGCAGATGCTACGTGGGCTAAAGCCTGACCCGCAACAATATCACCGATGGCATAAACGCCGTCAACATTTGTTTTGTAAAACTCATCTGTAACAACACGACCTTTATCAACTTTTACTCCGACTTCTTCTAATCCAATTCCTTCTAAATTTGGCGTATAACCAACTGCGGATAAAACGATTTCTGCTTCTAAAACTTTCTCGCCAGCTTCTGTTTTAACAGTTACTTTACAAAGGTCGCCGCTAGCATCAATTTTTTCAACAGATGATTTAGTTAAGATATCAATACCTACTTTTTTGAAAGAACGAGCCAATTGTTTTGACACGTCTTCATCCTCTACAGGAACAATATTATCCATAAATTCAACGATGGTTACTTTTGTACCCATTGTTGCATAGAAATAAGCAAACTCAACACCGATAGCGCCAGAACCCATTACAATTAGGCTTTTTGGCTGTTTAGGTAAAGTCATTGCTTCGCGGTAGCCAATTACTTTTTTGCCATCTTGTTTGATATGAGGCAACTCGCGTGAGCGTCCGCCAGTAGCTAAAATGGTGCTTTTTGCAGTATATTCTTTAGTGGTTCCGTCGGCAGCTTTTACTTCAACTTTGCCGCCTTTTTTAATTTTACCGAAACCGTTGATAACATCGATTTTGTTTTTCTTCATCAAAAACTGAATTCCTTTGCTCATGCCATCCGCAACGCTTCTACTTCTTTTAACAACGGCGTCAAAATCTGCACTAGCATCGCCTACGGTAATTCCGTAATCAGCGGCGTGGTTTATATATTCGAAAACCTGAGCACTTTTTAGCAACGCTTTTGTTGGGATACAACCCCAGTTTAAGCATATACCACCTAAAGATTCTTTTTCTACGATAGCTGTTTTTAATCCTAATTGAGCGGCTCTGATTGCAGCAACATAACCACCCGGGCCGCTGCCAATAACTATTAAATCATAATTCATATCAAAAAATTGAATTGTCGTTTTTGTGTGCGGCAAATCTACGCAATTTAAGATTTTAAAAAAAGCGGGATGTGGGCGTATTATTGCCAAAAGAGCGGCTGTTTAACCATTTAATTCATCAATTTAAAAGCGTGTTTAATCAAAAAAAACCGCCATCTCACCGTCACAGAATGATTTGATGTTACGGTTACAATTTATTCTTTATATTTTTGCCCATCAAAAAAACAATAGAACAAGATATGCCAGTTAAGATACCCGATAATCTTCCAGCAATAGAGCTTCTAAAAAAAGAAAATATCTTTGTAATGAATGAATTAAGGGCAGATATTCAGGATATCCGCCCAATGCGTGTGCTTATTCTTAACTTAATGCCTATCAAAATCACTACAGAAACCGATTTTGTAAGGCTGCTATCCAATAACCCCTTGCAGGTAGAAGTAGAGTTTTTGCGTTTGGATTCCCATACGTCAAAAAACACTTCTGAAAAACATTTGAAAGCTTTTTACACAGGTTTTAGCAAAATAAAAGACAACTATTACGATGGGATGATTATCACAGGTGCGCCCGTTGAAATGTTGGATTTTGAAAAAGTGAGCTATTGGAAAGAGGTAACCAGTATTTTTGATTGGGCTAGGAAACATGTAACTTCCACACTGTATATCTGTTGGGCATCACAGGCTGCTTTGTACCATTTTTACGGCGTAAAAAAAACGCCTTTGCAAGAAAAATTATTTGGTGTTTTTAAGCATACCGCAACAGAAAAAGGGTATCCTTTGTTCCGTGGTTTTGATGATGAATTTTTTATTCCACATAGCAGACATACCACTATTTTAAAATCAGATATCGCAGATAAAAAAGATGTTACCGTTTTAGCAGAATCTGAAGGTGCCGGAATTGCTATTGCTTCTTCAAGAGGTGGAAGAGAATTTTACCTTACGGGGCATTCAGAATATTCGCCGCTAATGCTACACAATGAATATCAAAGAGATGTAGATAAAGGTTTGGCGGTTCCTTTGCCGTTCAATTATTACAAAAACAACAATCCGAAAGAAGGGCCTTTGGTTTGTTGGACAGGCCATGCCAACTTGCTTTTCAATAACTGGTTAAACTACTTTGTTTATCAAGAAACACCTTTTGATTTAAAAGATGTTGCTCATTTAGACGAACTAAAGGATAATAGTTAGTTAGTTAGTTAGTTAGTTAGTTAGTTTTTCGATTAGCCAACATTTTGACAAAAAGCAAATAAACCGAAGACGTATTTATTTGTCTATCTATTAATGGCAAAATTAAATTTTTCCGATGTTTTCCGCTCTTTAAAATCCCGAAATTTTAAATTGTATTTCGCTGGCCAGTCCATTTCTTTGATAGGTACATGGATGCAGCGGCTTGCGGTAAGTTGGTTGGTTTATGATGTAACCCATTCGGCCTTTTTGTTAGGATTGGTGATGTTTGCCAGCCAAATTCCCACCTTACTTTTGGCGCCTTACGGTGGTGCAGTAACAGATAGGCATAGCCGCTATAAAATTATTTTATTCACGCAGTTTGCCTCAATGCTGCAAGCGGCCTTGCTGGCTGCAATGATATTGGGAGGTTTCTATAGCACCACAGGAATTGTTTTATTGAGCGTTTTGTTAGGATGTATAAACGCCTTCGATATCCCTTCTAGGCAGTCGTTAATGATAGAATTGATTGATAACAAAAAGGATTTACCCAATGCTATAGCGCTAAACTCCAGCATGGTGAATATGGCCCGCTTGGTTGGTCCGGTTGTGGCCGGATTATTAATTACGTGGGTGGGTGAGGGGATGTGTTTTTTGATTAACAGCCTCAGTTTTATCTTTGTAATCGGTTCGTTATTGGCCATTAAGATTAAACCTCGCGAAATTGTAAAAACAAGTGATAACGTTTGGCAAGGTTTACAAGAAGGCTATCAATACCTAAAAACTAAACCAGATTTAAGACTGATGATTTTATTAATGGCCTGCATTAGCTTTTTTCTGATGCCGGTTACTACTTTGCTACCAATTTTCGCTAAAGATGTTTTTCAGGGGAACGCTTCCACGCTAAGTTACTTAGAAGGTGCAATTGGTTTAGGCGCTTTGTGCGGCGCCATTTACTTAGCAGGTGCCAAGCAATTGAAAAATCTGGCGAAAATTATTGTGCTTTCTATCTTTATGTTTGCTGGCAGTTTACTGCTTTTTTCTTTTACACCGTGGTTTGGTTTGGGTTTGGTGTTTATCTTGATTTCAGGCGTTGGGCAGATGGTTCAAATTTCGGGTTCCAATAGTTTTATCCAAACCCACGTAGATGACAAGATGAGAGGCCGAGTAATTAGTTATTTTGCGATGGCGTTTCAAGGAATGATGCCTCTCGGAAGCTTTTTAGTCGGTTTTTTGGCAAACCATATCGGTGCGCAAAAAACCTTGATGATTCAAAGCCTAATTGGATTAATAACCGCTGCGGCGTTTTATTTTTTACTTAAAAAAGTAAGATTAAAAGTGGTGAATATTGAGCGCAACGCTTTAAGGGAAAACCCGGAGTTTATTGTTTAACATCTTATACGGACTGTTTTACATTACTAAAACAAGTGCAATTTACCGCCTCTATTGAGCCTTAAGTTTTTCGCTTTTAGCCTTAAGCCTTAATTGCCCATCTTAATTTTGCCGATCTTGCCCTAGGGTTACCACGGATTTCTTCTGGCGATGCCCTTACTGGGTCAGGTGCAATCTCACTAAAAATACCACCTCGGTAAAATGCTTTAAATATCTTTTTTACCCTTCGGTCTTCGCCAGAATGGAAAGAAAGAATCGCAACTCTCCCTCCGGGTGCCAATGCATCCGGAAGTTTTTCTAAAAATTTCTCCAATACGCCAAATTCGTTGTTTACTTCAATTCTTAGTGCTTGAAAACAGCGCTGACAAGTTTTTTTAATTTCTTCGGCTCTGTTTGTAGGAGGAAGAAAATCCAAGCTTTCCTTAATAAGGTCTTTCAAGTGTGTAGTTGTGATAATTTGTTGTTTTCTTGCTATTGCTTGTATAATTGATGCTGAAATTTCGGTGGCGTAAGGCTCGTCAGAATTATCGATAAATAGTTCCTCTAATTTTTCTTGCGATATTTTTTTCAGCAAAGTTGCCGCGGAAATTCCGCTATTAGGGTTTAGTCTTAAATCTAGCGGCCCATCAATTTTAAAAGAAAAGCCCCTGTCAGGGTTGTCTATTTGCATCGAAGAAACGCCTAAATCCGCCAGCACAAAATTTAGCGGACCAGCTTCTTGTGCAATTAAATCGATGTTAGAAAAATTCATTTTCTTGATCGTCAAAACTTCATCGCCGTATCCTAAGGCCGCTAGCCTATCTCTTGTTTTCGGGAGCTCAAACGGATCCACATCTGTAGCGTACAAGTGCCCACCAGGAACTAAACATTTCAACATTTCTAAACTATGTCCGCCATAACCCAAAGTCGCATCCATCCCAATTTGCCCTGGTTGTATGTTCAAGAATTCCAAAATCTCGTTTACACAAATGGAGCGGTGCATCCCAGCCGGAGTTCCGCCTTTTTGCATCACTTTTTCTACCGCTTCAGAAAAATTCTCGGGGGTCAGTTCTTTGTATTTTTCTTTGAAAGATTTAGGATGAGTGCCTTTATAACGAACACGACGAGTGCTTTTTGGGGTTTGGTCTTCCATGAAAACAAAAGTATGGAATTGTAAGGAAATATGTGATTAGTAAAGCTGATTGCTATTCAAGATTTTTTAAAAATGTTTGTTTCACATTTTATGAAATAAACATAGTTGTTTCATGTTATATGACATAAATTATCTATTTCACTATATTTGACATAAAATAATTGACTTATGAAAGACTACATTATCCTTATGGCAGACATCATCAATAGCGGAGATAAAAATTCAAAGCAATTAATGGTTGATTTTCAAAATGTTGTAGCTGATATTAATCAAAAAAACAAGTCGCTATTATTGTCTCCTTTAACAATCACACTAGGTGATGAATTTCAAGGAGTTGCCAAAAATATTAAATCAGCAATTAGTTTATTGTTTTTATTGCAAGAGAAAATTATAAAGCTAGGAGCACATTTTAAATTACGATATGTAATTGTAGAAGGGGCTATTGATACTCCTATTAATGAAAATATTGCCTACGGAATGTTAGGAGAGGGCTTAACCAAAGCCCGTAAACTTTTAGAAGCAAGCAAGAGCGATGACGAAAATTATCATTTTGAGCTGAAGGATGCAAAAAAATCAGAAGCGTTAACCAATAGTTTGTACCTATATCAAAGCATTGTTGACGGCTGGAATTTAGAAAGAGACGAAGAATTGATTAACGGTTTTATAGAATTAGATGATTATAAAAAAGTAGCGGAAAAGTTAGACAAAACAAGGTCGCTAATGTGGAAGCGAAGGAAAAGTTTACAGATAGCGGAATATTTTTCGGTAAAAAAAGTAATTAATTATATTGCAGAATAAACCTCGAGATGAAAATTTATTTATATGTTGTTGAACATGAAAATTGTTTAGAACAAACGTTCGCACAATCCTTTTAATTGATTTGATATCTATCTGTGGAGAATAAATTAAAAAGATAGATTAATTTATAGAATTGATAATCTTACCATAATCGTAATTGTCCTTTCTGCGATGGGGCATTATGGCGATAGGTAAGTATAGTTTTTATAAAGAGTTTGGAAACTCTTCTTTTTATTGGATCGGAAAAATACGCTTCGCTTAGACTTCGGACAGTTGGGGGGCGTGTACTTAAATTTATGAAGGGTTTAGAAGTTTGTTTGAAATGAGTTAGAATAATATATTATCAACAATATTTA
>DASVGY010000149.1:0-10629 GCA_036379295.1 Pelobium sp. | reverse complement strand
AAAATTATATCATTTTGGAGTTTTAATGTCGTTAATGCACATGGCATGGGTTAAATCTGTGTGTGGAAGACTAGAAAGTCGATTTAGATACTCAAAAGATATTGTATATAACAATTTCCCATGGCCAGAAAAGCCAAACGAAAAGCATGTACAATCAATAGAGGAAAAAGCTCAACAAGTTTTAAACGTTAGAGCGTTATTTCCTACCAGTTCATTAGCTGATTTATACAATCCGCTTACAATGCCAGCTCAATTAACTAAGGCACATAACGAGCTAGATAAAGCCGTTGACTTAGCATATCGCTCTCAACCTTTTTTAAGCGAAGCAAAACGGATGGAATTTTTATTTGAATTATATGAAAAATACACAGTAGATTTATTTACAGAAAAGAAACCAATTAAAAAAAAATAATATGCTAAACCCAAAATGAATTGCTAGAAGAAGTGAAAAATTACGCCCAAAAGAAACAAAGTAAAGGGCAGTATCAACTTTATAAAAATGAGTTATAGAATCATATAATTAAGATTGACCCACAAGCTGACAAAAGGAATATGCATGAAGTCATTCGTGAATTAGATGCGAGAGGATGTTTAATTTTAAATTCAGATGATAAAATAGAATTCGACCCGTCTTCTTTTTAAATTAGAGAATTAAGAACAGACTAACTGCTAAGTGCTTCTAAATTTATTTTATCCAACCCATCATAAAGCCTAATGCTTCTTTGATTCAATGGGATAAAAATGCAAAGTGCATCTTCCCGAGTAAGTCTCGTGTATTTGGTCGCCCTCTAATCGGTATGCAGTATCTAAAAATTCTGCACCCGAATAAAAATCTGTATAAAGTCTTGATACTCCTTTTTAACCTCCTGGGCTACTTTTTCCTAATCCCTTTTAATTTCTCATCTCTTTTCCTATATTTCACAAAATAAATATCTAAAAACCAAGCTATGGCTTTAAGCTGGAATAAAGTAAGTTGCGGGCAATTCAATTTATTAGAAATAAAGCGGATGCTAATTCTTTTTAGAGGCTTTTAATGTTTCTGGTTTAAAATGCTAACTGTTTGTGTTCCACATTATAATTTTGTTAATCCTAAATTATTTGAAAGCCTTTACCTGCAGTGTAAAGCCGCTGGTGTGTATTTTGAAATTATAATTATTGATGACGCATCAACAAACAGCAAAAAAGATTATTTAAATAACTTTAAACAGCCAGAATTTAAAATCTACTTTCTAAAGGAAAATATTGGTCGGTCTGCTATCAGAAACCTATTAGCGGCAAAAGCAAAGTACCCATACCTCTTATTTTTAGATGCCGATGCAGAATTAATTAACACCAATTTTATATTTAACTATTTAAATAACCTTTGCGAGTCAATAGTTTATGGCGGCCGAATTTATGCAAAACAAACACCCGAACCAAATTACTTTCTGCATTATAAATATGGTAGCCAGGTTGAGCAATATGCCGAATCGCAGTTTCAATCCAATAACTTTTTAATTCAAAAAGCTGTTTTTTCTTCTTTGGTCTTTGATGATGAGTTAAAAGGTTACGGCTATGAAGACGTTCTGTTTGGTTTAGGTGCAAAACGTTTAGGCATTGCGCTAAAAAAAATTGATAACCCCGTAAAGCATATCCAGCTTAAAACGAATGAAGAATTTGTTAAGGATATGGAGCAAGCACTCCGAAATTTAAACTTTCTAATCATCAAAAAAAAAGATTGGAGATTAGAAGATGAAGTTAATGTCTCTGCTGTTTACAAAAAATTAAAAAGGTACAGGGTGGTTTTTTTACTTAATTACCGGCTAGAAGAAATTTTAAGAAAATCTCGGGAATTATTATTTTTAAACATCCCTATCGGTGCTACTTTATTAACAGCGGTTTATAAACTCTATTACTTTCACTATCTGCAAAAACGTTAAAGATGATACTCTTTATCACTTTTTTTTATCACTCCAGCATCCAACAAAACTCTTAGTAAACTCAACTTTTCTTTGTCGTTTCCTTTTTTAACCGCTGATAATAATTGGCGAGTGTCTGATCTACGATTTTTCAAATGGTTTAGGATGTCCGTTGTCATCTGTGTTTCGAGGTCTGCGATTTTACTCCGTTTTTCTGCTAAGCAAATATCACATATCCCACATTTTTTAGCGTCCGTTTCATCAAAATATTCTAAAATCTGTATGCTCCTACACTTCTCTTGTTCTACATAAGCTAAAGTGCTCAACATTTTTCGCCTATAATTTTCTTTACGGTCTGCAAAGTATATTCTATCAACCCGCAGGTCTTCGGTTTTAATACGAGGTTTTACGAAAGTTAATAAGGGCTGGCTGGTTTGCTGTTGGTAACTAATGATTTCCAGCTTATCCAACTCTTGCAGGTATTTAATTACTGCATTTTTAGAAAGGTTGTTTTTTTTAGCAATCTCCATTTCTTTGATGTTCACAAACTGATCAAAAGCGCCACCATAAGCCCTTAAAATAGATTTAATAAAGCCATCAAACTTTGAATTTTCAACTTGAAAACGGTATAAATCCTCTCCATTTACAACAAATTGAAGCCTCGAAAGCATCAGTGCACTTTCATTGAGCACAAAATAATCATCATGTTCTAAAAACTTTATCGCACTAATGGTGCTTACAACATCTAATTGAAACTTAGTGCAAAAATCTGCCAGGTTAAACTCATAAGTAATGCCCTCACCTGCCTCAAAAGGGATTTGGAGATAATTGCAAATAAAATGATATATCTTTTTAATTTCCTCTGGCGACGGAAAATTTTGCTCAAATCGTTTCTCAAAACTGATGCGGTCTCTTGGCTGAAACAACACCACGGCATAAGCCTTCCGCTCATCGCGGCCTGCCCTACCCGCTTCCTGATAGTAAGCTTCTAAGCTTTCCGGAATTTCATAGTGCACCACAAAACGAACGTTTGGTTTATCAATGCCCATCCCAAATGCATTGGTAGCCACCATCACTTTAACACGGTCGTTAATCCACGCGGTTTGCTTTTCGGCTCGCTCATCCAAATCTAATCCGGCATGGTAATATTGTGCCGGTATTTGGTGTTGGTTTAAATATTTTGCCAACTCTACCGTATCTTTCCTTGTTCTTACATACAAAATTCCACTTCCGGCAACGCCATTACAAACATCTAAAAGCTTTTGTAATTTATTTTCTTGATTAATAACCGAGTAACTTAGGTTTTGGCGCTCAAAGCTTTTCCTAAAAATATTGTTTCCTTTAAACACTAGCTTCTCAACAATATCTAACTGAACCTTTTCGGTTGCAGAGGCTGTTAAGGCTAAAACCGGAACAGTTGGATGTATTGCCCTAAAGTCTTTAATATGCAAATACGGCGGCCGAAAATCATAACCCCACTGCGAGATACAGTGCGCCTCGTCAACTGCCAGCAAATTAACTTTCATGTACTTAACCCGTTCCCTAACTAAATCAGAAAGTAAACGCTCTGGCGATAGGTACAAAAACTTTACCGGGCCATAAATACAGTTATCTAGCGCAATATCAATCTCTCGCTTACCCATTCCAGATACTATTGCAACCGCATTTATTCCGCGATGTTTTAAATTCTCAACCTGGTCTTTCATTAAAGCAATTAGCGGAGAAATTACGATACAAATTCCGTCCATTGCCATTGCCGGCACCTGGAAACAAATGGATTTTCCGCCGCCAGTGGGCAGTAAGGCCAAAGTGTCTTTTCCAGCCATTACGGCATTAACAATTTCTTCCTGCAAAGGCCGAAATTCATCATAACCCCAAAACTGTTTTAAAATATCCTTAGCTAACATAAATGCTTTAAACAAAGAAAGCGAATATTTATGATTTTTGCCCAAGAGCTTTGCTATCTACAATTTTTAGTACGCTTATTGATCAATGGAGCTAATTATAAAAAGATTGGCTAAACTTAACGTTGAGCTCAAAAAGTTAATTTTTATAAATTGCGGATTGTTTAAGTACACAGAATGAAAAATACTCTTTATTTCGGCGCTTTCTTTTTGGCGTTATCCCTTTCGGCTATGGCGCAAGACAATAAATGGAACGTAGAGAAACCCCTTGGCGCAAGTAAAACCATCAATTTTACTACCGATGAAGGAACTTACATGAATTTAGATGTGAGTGCCGATGGCCAAACTATTGTTTTTGACTTACTGGGCGATATTTATAGAATGCCAGTTACAGGCGGAAAAGCTACTTTGTTAGCCGGCGGCATGGCTTACGAAATACAGCCACGCTTTTCGCCCGACGGAAAATATATTTCTTACACCAGTGATAAAGATGGCGCAGATAATATTTGGGTGATGAACCTTGACGGAAGCAACCAAAGGCAAATCACTAAAGAAAAATTTAGACTATTAAATAACGCAGTTTGGACACCAGACAGTAAATATCTGATTGCAAGAAAACACTTTACTGCCCGCCGCTCTTTAGGTGCTGGCGAACTTTGGATGTATCATATTTCTGGCGGTTTAGATGGCGTACGGCTCACAGAAAGAAAGAACGATCAGCAAGATTTGGGAGAACCGTGGGTTGCACCCGATGGCAAGTCGGTTTACTTTAGCGAAGACGTAAGCGATGGCCCTTATTTTAGGTATAACAAAGACCCAAATGGAGAAATATATGCGATTAAGAAACTAACCTTTTCTGATGGTGGTTTAGAAAAAATTGCCGGAGGCTCTGGCGGTGCGGTAAGGCCGCAAATTTCGCCGGATGGTTTGCAAATGGCTTATGTTAAAAGAGATAGGTTAAAAACTGTTTTATATGTTCAGGATTTAAATACTGGTGAAGAAAAGCCAGTTTACACCGATTTATCGAAAGACCAACAAGAAACCTGGGCGATATTTGGCGTTTATCCCAATTTTAATTGGTTGCCAGACAACCGAACACTTATTTTTTACGCCAAAGGAAAAATCAGAAAGGTAGACACCATTACGCTGTTAGAGGAAGAAATTCCGTTTTCGGTTGCAGTAAAGCAAACCATTACAGATGCCCTTCACTTTGAACAAACGGTGTTTAAAAACAACTTTGATGTGAAAATGATTAGGCAGCTAACCACCTCCCCCGATGGAAAAAAAGTAGTGTTTAACGCCGCGGGTTATTTGTACGTTAAAGATTTGCCAAACGGCGAGCCTACCCGTTTAACAGACGGGACGGATTGGGAGTTTGACCCAAGTTTTAGCCCGGATGGAAAATCGGTTGTTTTTACAACCTGGAACGATGAGTTACGCGGGGAAGTGATGAAGTTTGATTTTAAAGGAAAGAAGCTTAATAACGTAACTAACCAAAGAGGGTTTTATTACACACCAAAATATAATGCAACCGGCGATTTAATTGTTTACAGAAAAGGCAGCGGAAACGAAACGCTTGGTTTTTCTTACGGCAAACATCCTGGCATCTACACTATTGCACCCGAAAAAGGAACAGCAAATTTTGTTACAAAAAACGGAGAAAACCCACAGTTTAATGCGGCAGGGGACCGTATTTTTTACCAATCAACCGTTAATGCTAAAAAAACATTTAATAGTTGTGATTTAAATGGCCGAGACATAAAAACACTGTACACCTCTACCTACGCAACGGCCTTTGTGCCCAGCCCCGATGGTAAGTGGATGGCATTTAATGAGCTATTTAACGTTTACCTTACACCAATGATTAGTACAGGAAATACGCTTGAACTTTCGTCAGCAAACAAAACCTTACCACTAAAAAAGCTAACTAAAGATGCGGGTACAGATATCCATTGGAGTGCGGATGGCAGAGTAATTCATTGGACATTGGGTGCTGAATATTTCTCTAAACCGATTAAGGATGCTTTCCCTTTTATTGATGAAGTTGAAGATGCAAAGGGCAAAAAAGAAACGGTTGACACCACCGGAATTAGTATTGGGCTAAAGTTACCTTCGGATAAACCGCAGGGAAGAATTGCATTTAAAGGAGCAAAAATTATTACCATGGAAGGTACCGAGGTGATTGATAATGCTACCATCATCATCAACGAAAATAAGATTGAACAAATAGGAAAACAAGATGCAGTGCAAATACCTGATGACGCAAAGGTTTTTGATGTAACTGGCAAAACAATTATACCGGGCATTGTAGATGTGCATGCCCATATACCTACTAGTAAAAACGGGATTTCGCCGCAACAAGACTGGCCTTATTACGCTAATTTGGCTTACGGCGTAACCACCGCACATGATCCATCAAGCAGTACGCCGATGGTTTTTAGTCAGGCAGAAATGATTAAAGCGGGCCGAATGGTTGGCCCCCGCTTATATTCAACCGGTACGGTTTTATACGGCGCCGATGGCGATTTTAAAGCAGAAATTAACAGTTTAGACGATGCAAAATCTCACCTACGCAGATTAAAAGCGGTGGGCGCATTCTCGGTAAAATCCTACAATCAGCCACGCAGAGAACAACGTCAGCAGATTATACAAGCTGCCCGAGAGTTAAACATGGAAGTAGTGCCAGAGGGCGGCTCCAGTTTTTATACCAATATGACGATGATTGCTGACGGGCATACGGGTATTGAGCATAACATTCCGGTTTTTCCGGTTTATAAAGATGTTAATACTTTTTGGAACGCGAGTAAAACAGCCTATACACCAACATTGATTGTTGCTTACGGTACGCAATGGGGCGAAAATTATTGGTACGATAGAACCAATGTTTGGGAAAACGAGAAGCTTTTAAGTTACACGCCGAAATCAATTATCGATGAACGCAGCCGCCGAAGAACCACTTCAGAATACGGTGATTATGGCCATATTGATATTTCAAGAGCTGTAAACCAACTTTCAAAAGGCGGTACCAAAATTAATTTAGGTAGCCACGGGCAATTACAAGGTTTAGGAGCGCACTGGGAACTTTGGATGTTGGCACAAGGTGGTATGAAACCGATGGATTGCTTGAAAGCGGCAACCATAAATGGTGCTGCATACCTTGGTATGGATAAAGAAATTGGTTCTTTAAAACAAGGTAAACTGGCTGATTTAGTAGTGTTGAACGGAAACCCTTTAGATGATATTAGAAACTCAGAAAAAATAATTTATACCATGGTAAACGGACGCCTATACGATGTTTCCACGATGAATGAAATTGGCAATACAGAAAAACCAAGAAAACGTTTTTGGTGGCAATTCAGTAAAACAGAAAACTACATCATTCCGGATGACCAACTAAATTAGCCGGTTTAGCGCTCGTTTTGGCTAACAATAAAAAGTTACCGACTTTGAAGATGTAAGGATATTTTAACCCTTACATTCTTTCTGGCATTTTTATACCTAAAATGTCCATGCCTTTGTTTAAAGTTTTTGCGGTATGCAATGATAGCTGCAACCTGAACGTTTTTAACAAACTATCTTCCACTTTTAAAATGGGTTCTGTTTGGTAAAATTTATTGTAAACCTTAGCTAAATCATAAGCAAAGTTGGCAATGGCAGCAGGATTATAATCTTTTGCAGCTTGTGCTATAATTTCTGGATACTTGCTTAAACTTTGCACCAGTTCTACCTCAGTTTCAGTTAGATTTACTGGGTAGTCGATTTTTTTATCGCTAAAATTGGCTTTCTTTAAAACGGACTTAATACGGGCATGTGTATATTGAATAAACGGACCTGTGTTTCCTTGAAAATCGATGGACTCTTTGGGGTCGAAAAGTAAGCGTTTTTTAGGCTCAACTTTTAGCAGAAAGTATTTTAAAGCTCCCATTCCAATCATTTGGTACAAGGCATCTTTTTCCGCTTCATCAAAATTATCAACCTTACCTAAAGCCTCTGTTTTTTCTTTGGCAGTAGCTTTCATTTCCTCAATTAAATCATCTGCGTCTACTACTGTACCCTCGCGTGATTTCATTTTTCCTGAAGGTAAATCCACCATTCCGTAAGATAAATGATACAAGCCTTTAGCCCAGTTTTTACCTAGTTTTTCTAAAATCAAAAAAAGCACTTTAAAATGGTAATCCTGTTCGTTTCCAACTACATAAATTGATTTATCAACCTTAAAATCGTTGTATTTTAACTGGGCAGTTCCTAAATCCTGGGTAATGTAAACCGAAGTCCCATCTGCCCTACGCACCAACTTTTCATCTAAGCCCTCTGCTGTTAAATCAATCCAAACAGAATGGTCTTCTTTTTTAAAAAAAACTCCTTTTTGCAAGCCTTCCTCAACAATATCTTTTCCTAACAAATAGGTATCAGATTCGTAATAATATTTATCAAAGCTAACGCCCAATTTTTTATAGGTTTCATCAAAACCAGCGTAAACCCAACCGTTCATTGTTTTCCAGAGCGAAATCACCTCGTCATCTCCTTGTTCCCACTTTAAAAGCATTTGTTGCGCTTCTAAAATTAGTGGTGCTTGCTTTTTTGCTTCCTCTTCTGTTTTTCCCTGGGCAATTAGCTCGCTAATCTGTTGCTTATATTGCTTATCAAAAATCACATAATACTTTCCCACTAAATGATCGCCCTTTAAACCTGCGCTTTCGGGAGTTTCGCTATGCCCAAATTTTTGCCAGGCCAACATTGATTTACAGATATGGATTCCCCTATCATTCACCAAGTTGGCTTTAATTACTTCAAAACCTGCAACATCCAACAAGTTGGATACAGAAAAACCTAATAAATTATTACGTACGTGGCCTAAATGCAAAGGTTTATTGGTGTTTGGTGATGAATATTCTACCATCACCTTTTCTCCGTTTTTGGGTAAAAAGCCAAAGTTCTCTGCTATAACCTCTGTTTTAAAAACAGAAAGCCAATATTTATCGCTTAAAACCAAATTTAAAAAACCCTTAATTACGTTGAAACGCTCCACTTCATCGCAATTTGCGGTAATATATTCGCCTAGCAAATTAGCGGTTTGCTCGGGAGATTTCTTGGTATATTTAACAAAAGGAAAAACCACAAAAGTTGCATGACCTTTAAATTCCTTTTTTGTTTGTTCTAAATTAATTTGATTTTCCTGTATCTCGGTTTCAAAAATAGCAGCGAAAGCCTTAACAATGGCTTGTTGTAAAAATTTCATCCGGCAAAAATAATTAATCTAATCTTCTTATAAGCTATTTAATTTTTGAATTAAATTCTGATAGCTTTGTGCTAACAGCTATAAAATATGGAGAAAAGACCATCAGATTTTAAATTAAACGTAAGCTCAGAAATTGGCAATTTGCGCTGCTTGCTCATTCACAGTCCGGATAACGGACTAGAAAACATTGTACCATCAAAAGCACAGGATTGGCTATTTGAAGATATTGTACACCTTGAAACGGTTAGGAAAAAGGAGTACGATTATTATTTAAAACTTTTGCTCTACTTTTTAGATCCCGAAAAGGTAAAAACAAAAATAGCAAAGATTGATAAAGATAACTCGAGAAGTTTTTACAAACCTGCTAACCCAGCTTTCCATGCGTCAACCAAAGTGTTAGAAATTCAACAATTACTGGCTGAAATTTTAAGCGATGAAAAAATAAAAGGCGAGTTGATTTCTGCTGTATGTGCATTTGAGAACTGCACTTATCAACTCAAAAATGAACTCAACGAACGCTCTGCGGTAGAACTTGCTGAAATATTTATTTCTGGCGCAATCAGTAGAAATGAGTTGATTTTTGCGCCCATTCCTAATTTTATTTTTACCCGAGACATCGGAACCGTAATTAACAAACATATTTTACTAAATAAGCCGGCCAAAAAAGCGAGAGCCAGAGAATCACTTTTAGCTAAATACGTCTTTTTTAACCATCCGTTGTTTGCCGCATATCGAAGTAATATTATCGAATTACCCGATACGCTTGAGCATGTTATTTTTGCAGAAGAAGATAACAATTACAGAAACACCCTTGAAGGTGGCGATGTGATGATGGTTACTAAAAACCATTTATTAATTGGTTGCAGCGAAAGAACATCTGCCTTGGCCATTAGCGAAACCATTAAAATACTGCTTAAGAAAAACGTTGTTGAAAAAGTGAGTGTGATAAAAATTCCAAACAAACGTGATTATATGCACATGGACACGGTTTTTACCCAAGTAAAAAAGAATATGTGGGTTATTTTAGAATCTATTGCTAAAGCGGATAAACGCGGTGATGGATCTCAACCGATAGACCACTTGATTTTAAATACGCCAAAAAACAAAGTAGAAATTACCCAGTTTACAAAAGGTAAAATTACTGAACCTCGCAAGTTTGAATCAGTGGAAGAATTACTCAACGATATTAGCGTTAACGATTTAAGTTCAACGTCAGAAACAGAATTTATTTACTCCGGAAATCAACAATTCCCGTTTGACGCCCGTGAACAATGGACCGATGCCTGTAATTTATTGGCTATTAAAGAAGGCGTGGTAATTGGCTATGACAGAAATGATGCTACGCTAAACACTTTTAAAAAGAAAGGATTTTTAGTGATTTCGGTAAAAGAACTTTTGGATAAATTTGAAAGTGGCGAGCTAGACCCCAAAACTTTGGAAAACACTTTTATTACCATTCCATCATCAGAATTATCAAGAGCAAGAGGCGGTTTCCATTGTATGAGTATGCCGATTTTAAGAGACGGGTTAGGTGGTTAGGTGGTTCGATGGTTAGGTGGTTAGGGCTTTTGCTTGTGGATAATTTCTG
>DASVGY010000148.1:0-10126 GCA_036379295.1 Pelobium sp. | reverse complement strand
AAAAGAAATTGATCAGCGCCCTTTGAATTTTAGCGCCTTTTCCTTTGTAAACCGGGAAGCCTGCTCCCGTAATTTTTACACCTAATTCAAAATCAATCAGGTTGTATTTTGCTGCCAATTCCCAATGTGGCAAAGCATTTTTTGGCAAGTTTGGCAGTTCTCCATGAGTTAAAACTACTTCATTTTCTTCGGGAGTTTTTCCTTTCGGAACGCTACTGTGTGGCAAGTTGGGTAAAATCACCAACTTTTGTTGTAACTCATGCTCAATGATTGCTAATTCTTCCTGCAATGCTTTTACATCTTCCTTGTTTCTTGATGTTTCTGCTTTTATGGCTTCCGCTTCGTCTTTTTTTCCGTTACGCATCAACTCGCCAATTTGCTTAGCTGCCGAATTTCCTTTGGCTAAAAGCTCATCAGCTTGTGCTTGGGTACTTTTTCTTTGATCATCTAAATGGATAATCTGATCAACTAGTTCTGGCTGGTTGAAATTCTTTACGGCTAATCGCTCTAAAACTTCCTCTTTATTTTCGCGGATATAACTAACTTGCAGCATCTTTATAAATTTTTACAAATATAGTATTGCGCAATTAGTATTGCGTATTGCACTTCTAATAATTGTAGATTGATAAGGATAAATTTGATGATATGACCGGCAAACTTTACTTGGTACCTACGCCAATTGGCAATTTAGAAGACATTACTTTAAGAGCTTTACGCATTTTAAAAGAAGTGGATTTAATTTTAGCCGAAGACACCCGTACATCTGCACCCATGCTTAAACATTTTGAGATTGACCAAAAAGTTTTTGCGCATCACCAGCATAATGAACATAAGGCCGTTGCCGAGATTGTTAAATTTTTAAAAGAAGGTAAAAACATCGCCTTAATTTCTGATGCCGGCACACCAGCTATTTCGGATCCAGGTTTTTTATTGGTTCGCGAAGTTTTAAAACAAGATTTAGCGGTAGAATGTTTACCCGGAGCAACGGCTTTCGTTCCGGCTTTGGTTAACTCGGGTTTACCCAATGATCGGTTTACTTTTGAAGGATTTTTGCCGGTAAAAAAAGGTCGGCAAAGCCGTTTAAAAGATTTGATTTACGAGCAGCGCACCATGATTTTTTACGAATCTCCGCACCGTTTATTAAAAACTTTGGAGGAGTTTATTGAGTATTTTGGGGAGGAAAGACAAGCCGCAATTTCTCGAGAATTAACCAAAATGTTTGAAGAAAATGTGCGTGGAACTTTAACAGAGATAAAAACGCATTTCGAGGAAAATATATTGAAAGGTGAGTTTGTGCTAGTGGTTGCTGGAAGTGATAAACCAGCGCCCAAAAAAGACGAAAAATATTATAAATAATGAAAAGACACATTTGGCTGGCTTTACTTTCTAGCTTTTTACTTTGGTTGGCCTGGCCACCAATCCCCTATACCTCCGTTATTTTATTGTTTGCATTAGTTCCGCTGATGATGGCTTTGCAGGAATTATCTGAAAGTAAAAGAGCCAAAAAACCGATATTCTTAACAGCTGGATTAACGTTTTTGGTCTGGAATACCGCCTCCATTTATTGGGTTTTTAATTCCTTAAATGCCGTAATGCCAACAATTGCGGCGTGTCTCTTGTCTTTAATTCCTTTCGGATTAGGGGCGCTTTTAATGACTTTAAGTTTCTGGTTTTACCAAAAAATAGCTGACAAAACAAAGCCCCTTATCGCTGATATCTGTTTAATTGGTTTATGGATCAGTTACGAATATTTGCATCAAACTTGGGATTTAAAATTCCCTTGGATGACGCTTGGAAACGGATTTTCAACTTCTGCACAATTAATTCAATGGTATGAATATACCGGAGTTTACGGCGGTACTTTGTGGACTTTGGTGAGTAATATCTTGATTTTCAGATTTGTTTCTCAAATTAAAAATTCAAAATTAAAAAGTAAAAATGCTGACGTTGTTAAGCTGACAGGCAAAAAATCAAATCTATCTCTAATTGCATTGGTAGCTTGGATTGTACTTCCGATAACTGTTTCGTTGTTTATTTACAACGATTATGAGGAGGAAGTGAACCCGTCTGACGTGGTGGTAGTGCAACCCAATATTGATCCTTACGGCAAAAACCACACTTACACAGCAGAAGAACAGCTGGAAAAACTGATTAAACTGAGCAAAGAAAAAGGACAAGTAAACACTGAATTTTTTATTTGGCCAGAAACTGCTTTAATTGGTTATACCGATGAAGCTACGTTTTTAGAAAGCCGGAATTTTAAAACAGTAAACCGCTTTTTAGACAGTTTTAAAAACGCAACAGTGATTACTGGCGCAGAAACTTATCTGGTTTATCAAAATAAAAGAACCGAATCTGCCCGGTTTGATAAACAGAACAAAATTTATTGGGACAGTTTCAATACGGCTGTTGCAATTGAGAACTCTCCAAAGTTGCAATTTTATCATAAATCTAAGTTGGTGCCTGGCGTAGAAAAAATGCCCTTCCCTTTTCTGTTAAACGTTTTAGGCCCACTTTTTTCCGAGTTTGGAGGAACAACTGGCGGTTATGGTTCTCAAAAGGAACCAAGCAACTTATACGCTTCTAGCGGAATTGGCGTGGTGCCGGCAATCTGTTACGAATCGATTTGGGGCGATTGGGTTGCACAGTCAGTAAGCAAAGGAGCACAGTTTATCGCAGTAATAACTAACGATGGCTGGTGGGGAAATACTACCGGTAAAGACCAGCATTTGGATTATGCCCGTTTGCGAGCAATTGAAAACCGCCGTTGGGTGGCTCGCTCTGCCAATACCGGGATTTCTGCTTTTATTAATCAGCGTGGCGACGTGGTGCAACACACAGAATGGTGGAAAGATGCCGTAATTAAACAGGATATCAACCTAAACTCTGAACTCACTTTTTACACCAAACATCAGGATTGGATTGTCTATCCATTTTTAGTGATTGGGATTTTGAGTGTGATTTATTCGGTTTTCATTGGATTTGTGCGAAAGAAAAAAGTTGAATAGTTGTAAAGAACTTGACCATATCAACATTCTATATTGAAATTCGTCTTTCTTGTTGGGTAATGCTTCGTATCGTAGTCGTAAATTAACAGACCTAACATATCCAATTCGTCAATTTCTGGTGTTCCAATTTTTCCGTCAAAAATTTCATTTAGCCTTTTTAAAGCTTTTCTGTAATGCGCTTCGTCCTGTATATCGATAACGTTCATTTGTTCTGATTTTAATTTACTAATTAAGATAAGAAAATCTCGTAACGTTGAGGTACGAAACGTCAAGCCAGTGGACCCTTCTAATTGAGTTTATCACTTATTTGTGAGATGTTTCACTATCGTTCAACATGACGAAGTGTTTGAACTAAAAACCCTACTTTACAAAGGTTTAATAGTGACTTCTCCCATCCCATTCTTCTCGTAAACTGCCAGACAATTTTTTTTAAACTGTTCAGCAAAAACCGGTGTAATCAAACTGAGCGTTTTAGGAAAAGGTTTGTTTTGAGCAAAAAAGTAAACTTTAGTATTTCCGTATTTGTTGTGAGGCATAAAATTGCCATAAGTTTTCATATCGACAAAGTTTGCCGTATCAACCGTGACGACATAAGCCCTCAAAATTGGTCCATCGTTTTGTTCGTTTCTTACAAACGTTATTTCTTTGAATTTCGCTGCCAGATTCTTTATTCCCGGTTGAGAAAGGCTATTATAAATCATTGCTCCAATAAGGATTACGACTGTTGAGATTAGGATTGTTTTTCGGTTAATGTTTTTCATGATGGTGTTACGGGAAAGATTTTTAAAACTTATTTCTTTTTACATATTGACGAACGCCTACCAAGACCTTAACATTACGTTTAAATCATTTTAATAAGAAATATGAACAAATTTACAGTAAAAAAGGACAACTTGCTTTTTGAGATAAGCGAAACAAGCGTTGGTTACTTCAATTGCTTATCCTCCAGTGTTAAAACAAAAGAATTAGATTTTGCCACTGACTTTTCGCTCCCAAGCTTATATTCAGTGGCTCAATTATTTAAAATTTTAAATGAATGGAGTAAGTTACTTGACTTAGACTTCTAGAGTAGTCCGCTAATCTATCGAAGATTTAGTGCTGCTTAACAGATTGATTAGCACTGCTTCTATTTTTTTGATTTAATTCTAAAAAACAAATCCGTGTTAGGGATAGTAGCGACAGCTTTTTTGGCTTCTTGGAGACAAAAAACTACAGCGGATAGCCCGACCCCCGTGGAAACACCCAAGTCCAATTGACTAGTTAATCCTAAATCCTGTGCTACCAAGTCCGGGAACAGAAATCCTATTTTTCGCTTTCTAACAAAACTTGACACCCTCTCGAATTATCTTACCAGAAAAAGCCTTATTTTTACACAAATTTATTTTCTAGATGGACGAGAAAGCGAACGCGTTGAAAGGAATATACTGTAATTCATTAACACAATACAGCAGATTTATCACCAAGGAAGTTAACATTGGGGGTATAAAAATGGGTGGTGCGCAACCCATCCGTGTACAGTCGATGACCACAGCTTTCACTATGGATACCGAAGCTTCCGTTGCGCAAAGTATAAGGATGATTGATGCCGGTTGCGAATATGTTCGGATTACTGCGCCATCAATTAAGGAAGCACAAAACTTGGCGGAAATTAAAAAAGGTTTGGCCGAAAAAGGCTACCACACGCCCATAGTGGCCGATATCCACTTTACCCCGAACGCTGCCGAATTGGCTGCAAAAATCGTTGAAAAAGTAAGGGTAAACCCAGGCAATTATGCAGATAAAAAGAAGTTTGAAGAGATAGATTATACGCCAGAAGCTTATGAAAAAGAGCTGGCCAGGATAAAAAAGAAGTTTTCGCCGTTGGTGGAAATTTGCAAAGCTCATGGTACAGCCATGCGAATTGGCACAAACCACGGCTCGCTTTCTGATAGAATTATGAGCTGGTATGGCGATACGCCAAAAGGGATGGTGGAATCGGCAATGGAATTTATTAGGATTTGCCGTGAACTTGATTTCCACGAACTTGTCATCTCCATGAAATCCAGCAATACGCAGGTGATGGTGCAGGCGTACCGCTTATTGGTGCAAACCATGGTTGCCGAAGGGATGAATTATCCTCTGCATTTAGGGGTTACAGAAGCTGGTGACGGTGAAGATGGTAGAATTAAATCGGCAGTGGGGATTGGCACTTTGCTGGAAGACGGCTTAGGCGATACCATTAGGGTTTCTTTAACAGAAGAACCTGAATTTGAGATCCCGGTGGCTAAGGCTTTAGCCCAACGTTATCAGCAAAGAATATCTGTTTCGGCGGATGTGGTGGAAACACCGGATTTTGAAATTCCGGAAGGATTTTCTCCTTTTGAGTATAACAAAAGAGCTTCTGCAGAATTGAACACTTTTATCGGCGGGCACCAAGTGCCACGGGTTGTTTTGGATTTATCTGATCAAAACCTGAAAGACGCACAAATTTTAGCCCCTGCCGGATATAATTATTCGCCAATTTTAGATAAGTACAATATGGGCGACCAGTCCATCGATTTTGCTTATTTGGGCGATGGATTGCCTTCTTTTAACTTTCCAGGAAATTTAAAACAGCTTTATAATTATAAAACTTGGTTAACACTAAAGGATAAAACCAATTGCCATCCATTATTCAGTTTAAAAGAATATATCAGCGCAAGCAATAAAGACCAATCTTTAAACTTAGTTACAGTTTGTAATACCGATTTAGACGGTGAAGATTTTGCAAACCTTCCTTTTGATAAAACTTTGGTTTTTGTTTTGGAGACTAATAAAGAACACGGAATGGCAGACCAAAGAGCTTTCTTTTTTAAATTGATGAACGCCGGGATTGACACGCCAGTTATTATAAAACGAAGCTATCATTTTAATGAAGCAGAAGACTTAGAACAAAAAGAATTAAAAACCCAATTATACGGTGCTACGGATTTAGGTGCTTTGCTATTGGATGGTTTAGGCGATGGCATTTGGTTAGATGCCCCACAGGTTTCTACCAAATTCAGGGTTTCTACTTCTTTCGGGATTCTGCAGGCTACCCGTTCGCGTATTTCCAAAACAGAATACATCAGTTGCCCTAGTTGCGGACGGACCCAATTTGATTTGCAAGAAACCACGCAGATGATACGCAGTAAAACCGACCATTTAAAAGGTGTTAAAATTGGGATTATGGGTTGCATAGTAAACGGACCTGGTGAAATGGCTGATGCCGATTATGGTTATGTTGGAACTGGCCCCGGAAAAATCACCTTATACAGAAGCAAAGAGGTAGTTAAAAAGAACGTGAACGCTGAAAACGCTTTAAATGAGCTGATTGAAATTATAAAAGAAGATGGGAATTGGGTGGAGAAAGAGAGCTGAAAGCAAAAGGCTGAAAGCTTAATGCCAAATGCGGACTTACAACCTAAATAAACAAGAAGAAGCTGATCGAATGAATAAATCAAGAATGGAAGCGTTTAGTGATGGCGTTTTGGCCATTATTATTACCATTATGGTTTTGGAAATTAAAGTACCAGAGGGTTCTAATTTAAATGACTTAAAACCTCTGATTCCAATTGGTTTGAGTTATCTGTTAAGTTTTATGTATGTGGGGATTTATTGGAATAACCACCACCACATGATGCACACCGTTAAAAATATCAGCGGCGAAATTTTGTGGGCTAACCTACATTTGCTTTTTTGGTTGTCACTTGTACCGTTTACAACTGGCTGGTTGGGCAAAAATCATTTAGCAACAATTCCTTTGGCGGTGTACGGATTTGTTTTACTAATGGCTTCCATTGCCTACTGGATACTTGAGCAAATCATTATTAAAAAACAAGGCAGCAACTCAATCTTGGCGAAAGCCCTCGGTAAAGATTTAAAGGGTAAAACTTCTTCGCTTATTTACATTTTCGGCATTATTGCGTCTTTTTGGGTAAGCTGGTTAGCGATAGCAATTTATGCGCTTACTGCCTTAATGTGGTTAATTCCAGATAAAAGAATTGAAGCTGTTTTCGAAAATCGCAATTGAACCCCTTAGCAACTGAAGGGTGGATGTATGTAAGCGTGGTGATTTTATAAAGCCCTCAGTAAAAGTATTTTAAACAAAAAAACCGCATTAAATGCGGTTTTTTTGTTTAAGCAAAAGCTTAAATTAAGCTTCAACTTCTTCTTCCTCTTCTTTAGAGGCCATCAATTTATCGTATTCTTCTTGAGAACCAACAATGATTCTTTCGTAATCACGTAAACCTGTACCAGAAGGAATCAAGTGTCCAACAATTACGTTTTCTTTCAATCCTAATAAGTCATCGCGTTTACCAGCAATTGCTGCTTCGTTCAACACTTTAGTAGTCTCTTGGAAAGATGCCGCAGAAATGAACGATTTAGTTCCTAAGGATGCTCTGGTAATACCTTGCAACATTGGGCTTGCTGTAGCTGCTCTAGCCTCTCTGGCAGTAACAAGCTTCATATCTTTACGCTTTAGCTGCGAGTTTTCATCGCGTAATTTACGTACAGAAACAATTTGACCAGGTTTTAGAACATTGGAATCGCCCGGATCTTCTACTACCATTTTGTCGTAGATTTCGTCGTTCTCCAAAGCAAAATCAAACCTATCAACAGCTTGTTTCTCTAAGAAAATTGTATCACCGGCATCTTCAATCATTACTTTCTGCATCATTTGGTGAACGATGGTTTCAAAGTGCTTATCGTTGATTTTTACGCCTTGCAAACGGTAAACTTCTTGGATACCATTTACTAAGTATTCTTGTACCGCAGCCGGGCCTTTAATTGATAAAATATCTCCAGGAGAAATAGCTCCATCAGATAACGGCATACCTGCTTTAATAAAGTCGTTATCCTGTACAAGGATATGCTTTGATAAAGGAACCAGATATTTCTTGATTTGTCCGTCTCTTGACTCGATAGTAACCTCACGATTACCACGTTTCACTCCTCCCAAAGTTACTACACCATCAATTTCGGTTACAACTGCCGGGTTAGATGGGTTTCTGGCTTCAAACAATTCGGTTACACGTGGCAAACCACCGGTAATATCTCTTGTTTTTCCGCTTGTTCTAGGAATTTTAACTAAAATTTCCCCCATTTTCACCTCATCGCCCTCATCAACAGCAACGTGAGCGCCCACAGGAACGTTGTACTCTTTAATAGAACCACCTTTTTTGTCAACAATTTTAACAACCGGGTTTTTTGTTTTATCGCGGGTATCTATAATCACTTTTTCTCTGTGACCAGTTTGCTCATCAGACTCTTCACGGTAGGTAACCCCTTCAATTACAGATTCAAATTCTACCTTACCTGTAAATTCTGAAATAATAACGGCGTTATACGGATCCCAAGAACAAATTCTATCGCCTTTAGTCACTTTATCTCCTTCTTTTACATATAGGAGTGAGCCATAAGGAATGTTATTTGTCATTATCACCCGTCCAGAATTTGGATCGGTGATTTTAAATTCTCCTGAACGTCCTAATACTATCTCAATGTCGCCATCGTCCGTAGCTCGGGTTACCGTTCTAAGGTTTTCAAATTCGATAACACCATCAAACTTAGCTACAACCTGAGATTCTGCAGCGATGTTAGACGCCGTACCACCCACGTGGAATGTACGTAGCGTTAATTGTGTTCCTGGCTCTCCAATTGATTGCGCAGCAATTACCCCCACGGCTTCACCCATTTGAACTGGTTTTCCGGAAGCTAAATTACGGCCGTAACATAAAGCACATACGCCTCTTGGTGCCTCGCAAGTTAAAACAGAGCGGATCTCGATACCCTCTAAAGGAGATTCTTCAATTTTCGCTGCAATTTCTTCAGTTATATCCTGATCTGCTTTTACGTATAATTCGTTTGTAACCGGGTCATAAACATCATGTAAAGATGTACGTCCTAAAATTCTATCGTATAATGGTTCAACAATATCCTCATTATCCTTTAAAGCAGTAGTATACATCCCTCTTAAAGTACCGCAATCATGGTGTTTAATTACCATATCTTGCGCCACATCGTGTAAACGACGAGTCAAGTATCCCGCATCGGCAGTTTTTAACGCTGTATCCGCTAAACCTTTACGGGCACCGTGAGTAGAAATAAAATATTCTAATACAGATAAACCTTCTTTAAAGTTTGATAAAATCGGGTTTTCGATAATCTCTCCACCGGAACCTGATTTTTGCGGTTTCGCCATCAATCCCCTCATGCCACATAACTGACGAATTTGCTCTTTAGAACCACGGGCTCCAGAATCAAGCATCATGTACACAGAGTTGAAACCTTGGTTATCGTTGGTCAACTGAGTCATTACGTGTGTAGTTAACTTATTGTTGATACGAGTCCAGATATCAATAATCTGATTGTAACGCTCATTATTTGTAATGAAACCCATGTTATAGTTACCCATAACTTCGGCAACTTCTGCCCTGGCTTGTTCTAATAATGTATGCTTTTGCGTTGGAATGTTTAAATCTTTTAGATTAAAAGATAAACCTCCTTTAAATGCCGATTGGAAACCTAGGGTTTTAATTTCATCTAAGAAATTAGCTGCGCCAGCCATACCAGTGATTTTTACCACTTCACCAATAATATCTCTTAAAGATTTCTTAGTTAATAGCTCATTGATAAAACCAACTTCTTTAGGTACAACCTCGTTAAACAACACCCTACCAACGGTAGTTTCAATTATCTTTTCTACCAACTCGCCAGATTTCTCGCGTACAGTAGCCTTAACTTTAATAAAAGCATGGAGATCAATCTTCTTCTCGTTATAAGCGATATTTACTTCTTCTGAAGAATAAAAAGTTTGACCTTCTCCTTTTACAATGTGCCCTTCTTCGGTTCTACGGCCTTTGGTCATGTAATACAGACCTAAAACCATATCCTGAGACGGTACTGTTACCGGAGTTCCGTTAGCCGGATTTAAAATATTGTGAGAAGCTAACATCAGGATTTGGGCTTCCAAAACCGCAGCGTTACCTAGTGGTACGTGAACTGCCATCTGGTCACCGTCAAAATCCGCGTTAAACGCAGTACACACTAATGGGTGTAATTGAATAGCTTTACCTTCTACTAATTTTGGTTGGAAAGATTGGATACCTAATCTGTGC
>DASVGY010000147.1:0-8006 GCA_036379295.1 Pelobium sp. | reverse complement strand
TAGAAATTGAGGGCTCTTTATTAATGATGACAGAGGAAAATCCCGATTGGGGAACTCAAAGTCCGTTAGCTTTAGGTGGAAACCCATTGACCTTAAGTTTATACGTTAAAGATGTTGACCAAACTTTTAAGCAAGCAATTGTTACGGGTGCAAAATCTTTAATGGATGTAATGGACGAATTCTATGGCGATAGGGTTGGAAAAATCTTAGACCCTTTTGGTTATAAGTGGCTGATTAACACACACAAAGAAGAGGTTAGTGTTGAGGAAATGCAAAAACGGCTCGACAAATTAATGCGGTGATGGGTTTTTACCTTAGATAAATTAACGATTAGCACTAGATTTGAGCCGTATTATCAGAAAACGATTCATGCAGCACCATATACAACTCACGCTTGATTTTGTAAAAAAAGAACTAGAAAACGCCGAAGCTGGTCACGATTGGTGGCATATTGAACGCGTTTGGAAAACGGCCAAGGAAATTGCCGAGCAAGAAAACGTAAATTTATTTGTGGTTGAACTTGCTGCGCTGCTGCATGACATTGCCGATGCTAAATTCCATAACGGCAATGAAGAAATTGGTCCGCAAAAAGCAGGACTTTTTTTAAAATCCATAAATGTGGATGAGGAAACCGTACTTCATGTTCAAGAGATCATCAGAAATATGTCGTACAAAACCAGTTTAGGGCAAGCTAAGTTTTCATCGCCAGAAATGTTAGTAGTGCAAGATGCGGATAGGTTAGATGCTATTGGCGCTATTGGAATTGCCCGGGCGTTTACCTACGGCGGATTTAAAAATCGGGAGCTCTATAACCCCGCAATTGCTCCGCAGATTAATCAAAGTAAAGAATCCTATAAAAACAGCACTGCCCCAACAATTAATCATTTTTACGAAAAATTGTTACTACTAAAAAACAAAATGAATACCTTGTACGGACGGCAGATTGCTACAAAACGCCATGATTTTATGGTTCAATATTTGGAGCAATTTTATGCCGAATGGGAAGGGAAACGTTAAAATGGGAGAAAGCTTTTTATACTTTGCTTATGGTTGTGCTTTAAACCAAACTTTGGTTGAGTTTAGGATTAACCAAGCCGTAAAACTTGTAGGCAAAGGCGAATTAAAAAATTATGTGTTAAAATTTAATCGTAAAAACCCTGATGGGTCTGCAAGAGCTAACCTTTTTTATAGCGAAAATGATTTTGTGCTTGGCGTTATTTACAAAGTTGGTAAAAACAAGTTTGAGCAATTAGCGCAAACCGAGCCAGAATATCAACTCACGTCTTTCAGCATTTTAACACAAGAAGGGCCAATTGAAGCTTTTGCATTTATTTGCAAGCATTACCAGGACGGTATAGTGCCCGATAAAAAAGATGTACTGCGTATTGCCGAGTACGCAAGGTCTTACGATTTTCCGCAAAGTTATATCGATAAAATATTATCTGCACTGCCACAACCCGCGGTAGTTACTTAACCCTTTTCACGTTATCTTTAGCAAAAGCTTCCCAGCCGCTGTAAGATTTACCAGCTCCGCTGCTTGTTATTTTTTGAAACGAATGGCAAACTGCTACGCCCAAACCATCCGTTGCATCTAAAAACTCTGGTGTTTCGGTAAAGTTTAAAAGCTGCTTTAGCATGGCAGCAACCTGCTCTTTGGTGGCGCTTCCGTTTCCGGTGATGGCTTGTTTAACTTTCTTTGGCGAATACTCAAAAATTGGTAATCCTTTTGCCAAGCCTGCAGCCATTGCTACGCCTTGCGCCCGCCCTAGCTTTAACATCACTTGGATATTTTTTCCGTAAAAAGGAGCTTCCAGCGCAATACAGTCTGGATGATACTGTTCTATTAACGTAGTTGTTTTTTCAAAAATGCGTTGCAGCTTTAAAAAATGATCATCCAAATGCGTCATTTTAACCACACCCAAACTTATCAATTCAATTTTATTACCAGTTTCTTTTACTAAACCATAACCCATAACGGCAGTACCAGGGTCTATTCCAAGTATAATGCGTTCTTTGGATTTTTCTTTTAACATGGCAGCAATATTAACGTAAATTCTTAACATTGTATAAATTCACATCTGTTGACGGCAAAGCAAAAAAAAATAGTTAGTTACAGCTTAAAAATAATTGTGGTTGTTTTGGCTGGCTATTTTATTTACCAAAAGCTAAGCAACCATCATGATCTTCAACAGTTTTCTGCCCTCATTAAAAATCTTTTGCCGCTTAAAGTTTACACAATAGTTGCTTTAGTTTTTTTGCTGATGCTGGTGAATTGGCTTATAGAAAGTGCTAAATGGCAGTTCTTAATCTTAAAAGTTGAGAAAATTAGTTATTACAAAGCAATAGAATCTGTTTTTTGTGGATTAACTTGGGCAATTTTTACACCTAACAGAATCGGCGAATATGGCGGACGAGTATTTTTTTTATCGCCCCGCCGGAGAATACAAGGTGCCGTTGCCATGAGTGTTGGACAAATTGCACAAATGGTAGTAACCAATGTTACTGGCGCATTGGCTTTATTGTGGTTTATATACCACTTTAAACCGTTAGATACCTGGCTATTTATTGCTTTTTGCTTTTTGGTAGCGGGCTTTTGCTTTTTCTTTTTACTGTTTTACTTCAACATCCGTTGGATTGAGAAATCTTTAAACAGCATTAAATTTTTAAGAAAATATAAGCGCTTTTTTGCGGTGCTAAATCACTATCACCAAAAAGAATTAAGCAAAGTAATGTTGTATAGCCTCGCCCGCTTTTTAGTGTTTACCTCTCAATATATTTTAATTATTTATTTGCTGTTGCCAGAAATAGCGTTGTACAAATCGGCGTTAATGGTATTTATACTTTTCTTTATCCAATCTGCCCTACCCTCTTTAGATTTGTTAGATGTGGGCGTAAGAAGCCTAACCGCAACGTACTTTTTTGGATTTATTACCAACCACGATGTAGCAATAATGACGGCAATTGCGTTAATTTGGTTTGTAAATTTAATTATACCAGCTATTATAGGCTCTTATTTTGTTTTTAAACTGAAATTTTTTGATAATCGTACTCTTTAGCGCTGTATCCTTAACGCTCACCTTATTGTATGCCGCTTTCTTATTTTTTTTACGAAACGGGTGGCAAAAAATACCTGCCTATAAGCCTGTTTCTATCAACCCAAAAACAAAGGTTTCGGTGCTTATTGCTGCCAGAAATGAGGCAGAAAGTATCCATTTAACCATTGAAGATATCATCAACCAAAACTACCCAAAAGAACTTTTTGAACTGATTATTGTTGATGACCACTCTACAGATGATACCTCTAAAATTATCACAAGCTATGCGGGCAGAGGCGTAAAGCTCATCCAACTCAACGAAAGTAAACCGCTAAACTCGTACAAGAAAAAAGCAATTACAGAGGCCATAAAATTGGCAAACGGCGAGCTAATGGTTGCAACCGATGCAGATTGCCGAATGGCAGCCAATTGGCTACTAACAATTGTGGGTTTATATCAGCAAAATAATTACAACCTAATTAGCTCGCCGGTTGTTTACTATCAAGAAAAAACACTTTTTGAGCGTTTACAAACGCTTGAATTTTTATACCTGATAGGATTAGGCGCCGCCGGAATTGGCAATAAAATGCCCTCTACCTGCAACGGTGCCAACCTGGCTTACAAAAAAGATGTATTTTTAAAATTGGGCGGCTTTACAGGAATTGATGATTTAGCCTCTGGCGATGATGAGCTTTTTTTACATAAAGTTGCTTCCGCTTACCCGGGCACAATTGGATTTTGCAAAAATTACGATGCCTTGGTATATACACATGCCAAACCAAACATGAAAGAATTTATTCAACAAAGGCGGCGTTGGGCCAGTAAAAGCGTAAAATATAAAGACAAAAAAATAATAGTTTTAGCTGTTTGCGTTTGGCTTTTTAACATTTCGCTGGCATTTAATTTTATAATGGCATTTTTTTACCCTGGCTTTTTGGCTTTGGTATGTACACAATTTTTGATAAAATTTACCGCAGAACTCTTTTTTATAGCACCTTTAACTGCTTTTGTAAAACGTAATGGATTAATTACCAAGCTTAGTTTTTTAACTTTTCTGCATGTGGTGTATTTAATTTATATTGGTATAATGGGCAACGCCGGTAAATACAATTGGAAAGGCCGGTTGGTTAAATAACAATGAATGTTGAACGATAGCACAAAAAAATCCTGGCATATTTTCGCAAAAAACAAACTTTCTTTAATCGGTTTGTTTTTTATTGTATTGGTAAGTGTTTTGGCAATTTTTGGGTATTGGCTTACGCCCGATGAAAGCCCGATGGCAAATGACATGCATTTAGAATTAAATATCGAAAAACCCGGCGCCAGCTTTACCTTTATTAAAATACCTAAACACCCCCAACCAGAAAAAGTGAATTTGTTTACAAAATTACTTTATGGGCAAGCAAACCGTTTTGAGTTAGTTGCAATAACAACCTACCGTTTCAATAAAAATTTTATTTACTACCGCGAATATTTAGGGCCAACCGAAAGTGGCGAATGGAAAAAAATCAACTTACGTTCTTTTGGTGCAAAAACTTCATCACAAATCCGAAAAGAGAATATCATCAATAAAACTTTTTGGTTGGGTACCGATATTTACGGGAGGGATTTATTAAGCCGAGTGATTATTGGCGCAAGGGTTTCTTTAACTGTAGGTTTTATGGCGGTGCTCATCAGCTTGCTCCTTGGTGTAACTTTAGGCGCTACTGCAGGCTTTTTCGGAGGAAAAATTGACGCGGCAATCAGTTGGCTGATGAACGTTTTATGGTCTTTACCAGCCTTACTGTTGGTTATCGCAATTTCATTTGCATTAGGAAAAGGCTTTTGGCAGGTATTTATAGCCGTTGGTTTATCCATGTGGGTAGAGGTTGCCCGTTTGGTACGCGGACAGGTTCTGGCGCTAAAAAACAGCGAGTTTGTAGAGGCAGCCCGTTCTTTAGGTTTCTCAAACCTGCGGACTATTTATGTTCATATTTTGCCCAATATTATGGGTGCAATTTTAGTTATGGCCGCATCAAATTTTGCTTCCGCGATATTGTTAGAGGCAGGCTTAAGCTTCTTGGGTTTTGGTGCACAACCACCTATGCCAACCTGGGGCGGGATGATTAAAGAACATTACGGATATATTGTAATGGACGGTGCTTACCTTGCTTTAATTCCCGGATTAATGATTATGCTCACAGTTTACGCCTTTAACCTGATTACTATAGGGTTAAGAGATTTGTTTGATTTGAAAGCAGAAAATACAAATGTTTAGTTGACACTTTGTGTTGCTTTCTGTACATTTAAATTTCTAAATTTGCACACAATTAAACGGACAAATGCAAAAGCATGATTCATTAGAGTCTGACCCCCAGATAGATATAGTAGAACTTTTATTAAAGCGCCAAGCCGAATTAAGTGCGCTACTAGAAATTACCCGGGCAATTAACAGCAATGTACCTAGTGAAACGCTGGTAGAAATGCTGGAGACGATAATGGAAAAAAACCTAAGGGTTAAAAACTTTAGGCTTTTACTATTAAATATCGACCAATTTTTTTGTGTTTCTAACTTTGGTGGCGAGTTGGAAGCGCCCGAAGAATTGCAGCAAATTGCAGACGAGCTGATGCCCTTAAAAGTGCCAGTTAACATATCAGAACACGAAAATCCTATTTTTAACAATTTCGACTACTTTATTCCGGTACACCACAAAGATGAGGCATTGGCTTTTGTTTTGGTGGGTAAGTTTAGAAACGATGAAAAACTACTGGATAACAGCGTTGATTACATCCAAACCTTAATTAACGTTATCGTTGTTGCCTTTGAAAACAAAAAGCTTTTTAAAGAACGTTTACACAGAGAACGCCTACAACGCGAGGTAGAACTGGCCAGGCAGGTGCAAAGCATGCTGATTCCTCAGGATTTACCGAAAAACATTTTTTTAGATGTAGAATCAATTTATCGCCCTCACCAAAGTATTGGTGGAGACTTTTTTGACTTTATACAAATGAACTCAGACGAGTTTTTATGGTGCGTTGCCGATGTATCTGGCAAAGGAATTTCTGCCGCTTTAATTATGGCAAATTTCCAGGCAAGTTTGCGGGCACTGGTATCGCTAAACACGCCCTTAACCCAATTAATAGAAAAGCTGAATCAAATTGTTTACAATAACACTAAAGGCGATCGTTTTATCACCTTATTTTTAGGAATTTATAACGATAAAACACGAACGGTTAAATATGTTAATGCAGGGCACAACTCGCCCTTGGTTTTGCATAAAGAAGAAGTGGTTCAACTAAAAAAAGGCACCACCATGATTGGTGTTTTTGACGAGCTACCCTTTATTAACGAAGGAGAGCTGCAACTAGAACACGGCGCCGTAATATTTAACTATACCGATGGCATCATCGAATTTGATGGCGAAGAAGAGCAATCGATTACCGAAGAAGATTTGATTGATTTTTTGCAAGAACACAAAAACAATGATTTAAAAAGCCTGCATAAAGCACTCATCAATAAAATGGACGTTTTGCGAAACTACCACGAAGCAACTGATGACATTACCATATTATCGCTTAAAATCCACTAAAAGCAAACAAAATTACCTAAACAAACTGGCTCCGCCAATCAGCGCAGCTTCTTCTCCTAAAGCGGATAGGTAAAGTGGTATTTCCTTACCCAAATCTTTCAACAATGCCTGCTTAACATCTGCTAAAAAAAAGGCGTTTGCTTTGGCAATATTTCCGCCAAGCACCACACATTCCGCGTCTTTTAATTTAATAAAGTAGCTTAAAAACTGCGAAAGATTATCAGCAAAATCTTTAAATAAATCTCTAGTTATGGCTTCGCCAGCATGTTCTTCCACCAGTTGCTTTACGTCTTTTATAGGTTTACCGGTTCTTGCGTAAAACTCGGCAACAAACCAGCGAGAAGATATATATTCTTCCATAATGCTTTCTTTAAATGGCGTATTCCATAAATCTGCATCGTAAGATTTTCCGTTTCTTATAAAAGCACTTCCCAAGCCTGTGCCCAACGTTACCCCAACAGAGTTAACCGCAATTTTACCGACGTTAAAAATTTCTCCCTGTAAAAAGCAGGCAGCATCGTTATTAAATTTTATCTGCTTTGTAGCTAACTGCAATTCCTCGGCTAACATTGCCTTCACATCAAGTTGGTACAAATTATCATACTTGCCCTGGTTTTTCATTAAGCTAATCCCGTTTTCATAATCAAATGGGCCGGGCATAGCAATTCCAATTTGTAAGTCCTTTTCGCCATCTGCGCAACGCTTAATCACCTTGGCCCAAGCTTTAATAATTACAAATGCATTTTCATCTGCATCAATTTTATCTCGTTGGTACGTACCCGCAATCAGCTCTAAATTTTCTCTGTTTACTTGAGCCGCGGTAATGTGCGAGCCGCCGATGTCAACACCAATCAATTTCATCTATATTTTTTTAAAGGCTTAATATCAAAATTGCAACACTAAGCTAAGCCTTTTATTTAATTTTTTTGCTTTTGCAGCCCGCGTAGCCAATGGCTGTATATTTTATTGCCACACCTAAAACCTATTCTGTGCCACGTCATAACAGTTCATAACAGTTTTTGAATTGGTGCCATGTATCTTAGCATCACCAAAAATAACTTAAACAAAATAAAAATTTTATGCAGGCATTATTAGGGGTTTTATACCATTTTTTCGGAGGCGCTGCCTCGGGTAGTTTTTACATCCCGTACAAAAAAGTTAAAGGCTGGTCTTGGGAAAGCTACTGGATAGTTGGGGGAATTTTCTCGTGGTTAATTGTACCGCCGCTAGCTGCTTACTTAACCATCCCGGGGTTTGCCGATATTATTAAAGGCGCATCGGGCACTATCTTATTTTATACTTTCTTGTTTGGCGCCCTTTGGGGAATTGGCGGTTTAACTTACGGTTTAGGGGTAAGGTATTTAGGCGTTGCTTTAGGTAGCTCTATTATTTTAGGCTTATG
>DASVGY010000146.1:0-2181 GCA_036379295.1 Pelobium sp. | reverse complement strand
GCGTAAACCAACATGGGGATGCCGATTGCTCCAAATATAAAAGACAGATAAGCGAGGATGTTGCTGTGAAGTTTTCCTTCAATCATTACTGGAAACAATTGGTGGCTTGCGCCTAAAATCATCATTGTACCCCAACCTAATGCCATGGTGTGCGTAATTGCCAAAGCTTTCGCATTGAAATGATGCATGGTAAAGGCGTTTACGTTGCACATCATTAAAATGGTGGCGACTAAAAACGCCAACGCGGCATAAGCATAAAAAGGCAATACCACGCGGTAATCTGTGTTTTTGATTGGACTATTTGCGCCTGCGATAAACATGTTAGTCTTTATAAATTAAAAGGTGTACTTCGCCATCGCTGATTTCCTGGATGCGATATTCAAAACCCTGGTCGGCCAATTCGGGCAGTAAAAAAACTGGGATTCTTTTGTGGTACACAAACAAAGCCTGGTCTTTTGCTAAGTTTTCTAACTCAGCCAAGATGGTGTGCATAGGTTGCGGCATTTCCATTTCCCGTACATCTACTTTTACCAGTTTATCTTTAAAGCGAGTGATTAAAGCGCCCCAACCGTTAATTGTGGTGGTTTCAATCGCTTCTTCAGTGATGTCTTTAGCTTCTGCCGGTTTGTAGAAATAAGTTTCCACTAAATCGTCAGCCACTTTATCAATGTAGATTGAAAAACCTTTTTTCTCCAACATTTTAACCAGCGGAATAGGTTCAAAGGTGTTGATGATTTTGAGTGCTTGGCCAGCCTTTACGGTTTTAACTTTTTCTAAAATCAAGCTCAGCGGGTCTTGGCCAGAAGTGAGCAATTCACGAACATCAAAATCAATAATCTGCTCTTTGCTGATTTCAGCAACAAAAGCTGGCACATCTTTTTGTTCGATTTCTATGGGAGCAACTGCTCCGTCAATCTCAAAGCCTAGCGGTTTTAATTTAGCAAAGAACTCATCAACGCTATGCCCCACCATTTTAGAAGCCATGGAAATGCTAGTTCTGTTTGCCAAAATTTTCCGCAATACCGGATTTCTCAGTTTTTCTAACTTCGGGTTGATGCTGATAATTGCTTCCAGCGCAGCTGGATTGGCTTTTATAATTTTCCCGATTTTAGAATTTACATCTATCTTTTCCATGGCTGTTTACCAAAATTGTTTTTAAATCATCGGGTTAAAACCCAATACAATTTATTTTTTTGATGCGAATGTATCTTGCAATTTAACCATTTTAGGGAACAGGATATTGTTTTCTAAATGGATGTGGATGAACAAATCGTCCTCAAATTCTTGCAGAAGTTTAAAGGTAAGCGCATAGGTTGCACAAGAATCTGCTGGCAATTCATAATCATTGGTGATGAAGCGAATCCGTTCCAACATTCTTCCAACTGCATCATGCTCTTTTTCCATTTCCGTAATTATTGAAATCTTATCATTATCTAAAACGGAGTTTTTATCAGCCTTGGCGAGTTCTTTAGCATAAACAAATACAATTTCTTCTTCCTGGCCCATGTGGTGAGTCATTTCTTTAGCGATGGAACTGGTAAGCTCGTAAACCTCGGCTAATTCTGGATGACCATGACCATGCACTTTCATGATCTTATTGGTGTAAGCCAATAAATCTGGAATGCTTTTTTTAACATAGCTGTGGTGTGTATTCACAATGTAATCGGCAAGGAAATCAATTGGCCAATCATCATAAGGTACAGCTCTGGATATTGGTGCTTTATCTATTTGTTGCAGTTCCTGTTCGATTTTGTGGAAATCTAATCCTTTTTCTTCGCAAACTTGCCTCACGGTTTTCTTTCCGCCGCAGCAAAAGTCGATTCCGTATTTTTTAAATACATCTACTTTCCGTAAATCCTTAACAGCAATTTCCCCAAGAGTTTCCTCGTTTTCGCCGCTTACGTTTTTACGGATTTTAATGCGGAACCATACCGGACCTTGCTCTAAATACTCCCAAGTGAAAACATTTCCTCGTTCGCCTAATAGCTGATAATATAAGGGTTTTGGGTCGTGGTCGTTATGGATGATTAAGCTTTCGCCTTCTGCCAATTCATCAAAACGGCTGAAAATTGTGGGATGTTTTTGGCGTGGTTCTAAAAGGGTGACGTCTAAAATATTGTCTAATGTAGCTTCCATTATTTTGCGTTTTTTAATGATTACGGGATAAAGGTAGTGATAATT
>DASVGY010000145.1:0-4476 GCA_036379295.1 Pelobium sp. | reverse complement strand
TGGTGCGCTTCGGGTGGTGGTTTGCTCGTGGCGTTTCCTCTTGGTGCTTGCCCTCGTGGTGTTGCTGTTTCTTCTTCCTTTCGTGGTTGTGGCTCGGGTTCTTGGGGGTCGGTGGCGCTGGCTGTTGGTTTGGGTTGTGCTGTGCTGGTCGTTTCGCCTGCTGGCGTTTCCTCCGCTTGGTTTGGCTCTCTTGCTTCTCGCTTTCGCTGTGTGGGTTCTGCTCCCTGCGGTGGCTTGCTGTGGCGTTCTGTTCCTGCTGGTGGTCAGCTTTCTTTATTTCGATAAACTCAATACAAGTGTTTTAGCGGTCATTCGACTGATTTTTATTTACTCTTTTTGGCGTTTAAAAAGCCTTTTTGGGTGGTTTAAAGGTCATTTTTAGCACTTTTAAAGTGCTGTTTTAGGTTTAGTTGGTTAGTTCTCTATTTTGAGCATTATGCTCTATTATTTTCCTTACTTTTTAGTCGTTTAGGTGTTATTTTTATAGTTCTATTTTTAGTTGGCGGTCGGTTGCCGTCCTTTTACTCTTTTTAGCCTTTTTAAGGCTCAATTTTGTCCTTTTTGGGGTTGTTTTTGTTGGTTTAAATTTGGTTTAGGCTCAATTTGGCTCTTTTTGGGTGGTTAATTGCCCTTTTTCTGCCTCTTTTGGGTGGATTTTGCTGTTTTGCTTTACTCTTTGCTATTTTATAGTGGTTTAAGTCTGATTTTTCCTGCTCATTTTTGCCGTTTTATAGTGTGCGTTGCCGAGAATATAGTGAGCCACGCCGAACTAAGGCTCTTTTTTTGCGGTGCTCAAAACCCCCTGTAAGCAAGAAATGGTGGGGGATTTCAACTTTTTCCATTGTTCATTTCTTCTGCCCCCTAAAATTCATTTCGCTTGTATTTCCTTGCGAACTTTATGCTTGATAACTCAAATTTTTAACTCTTAAAAACCGTAAAATTATGGATTTACAAGCAACAAAAGACTTTTTATTTAAGCAACCAGTTGGACAGTTAGCCAAAACAGGGTTGCCAACCCTAAAACTATTGAAAAATGGGGCTTTTTCGGTAGGAAGACACATAGAAAATTCCCCTCACGTGAGCGAGCGAGCGCAGGCGTGCGATTTAAACGAAAAGTTCGATTTAAAGGCAATGACCTACTTAAATTCGCTTTTTGGTAGCTTATTTTCAAAAACAAAAGTCGTTTTTCATAATCCCCTTTATTTAGAACAGATACAAGCAGGATTTCTGCCCGAAGAAAGCGATATTTTTCTCGGATTTGTAAAAACATTTGCCAAATTTCGTTATGCTCAATTTACAAACGAGATAACTACGATTATAACCAATGACAATGATTTTTATTTAGCCTTTAAACTAATGCGAGAGCGCAAGTTATCTGATTATTCGGATATTAAGCCCAAGAATAAAAACAAGATACTGGATTTAATCAAAGTCAAGTTTAAGAACCGCACCTTTACGCCCAAAATCATCGCACAAGAATTGTTTTACAATTACGCATTTATTCACCGGATTTTAGCTTTGCTTATTTTGGAACGAGAAATTGAATTTGTCAAAGAAATAAGCGGACAAAAGAGTTTTCGATTGCGAGAAAAACCAGTTTTAAATGTTACCTACCGATAATAATAACCTACACGAAAGAGAACGGGCGGAAATGTGGGAGTTGTTTGCACAGCTTTTAGATTTTTCGCCCGATTTTCGTTTTACCGCCAAAGAACTTGCCCAGCAAACCCACTACAATAAAAAGCAATTAAACAGGCTACTTTACCGACTTTACAAAGCAGAAGCCCTCACAATGCGGAAGACTGAAAACGGAGCAATTTACAGCTTAAATAAAGCCTTTTTAGAGCAACCGACAAGCGAAGATTAGAAAAACTACCTATTCGACTAAAAAAGCCGTTCTAATTCATTTTAGAGCGGTTTTTTTATGCCCAAATACTCGATTTTAATCTTCTACAAACCGTTTTTTTTGCAAAGCTGGTCACAGGAAATGAAATTTAGCTTAATTTTATAACAAATCAGAGCATTTTAATCTAAAAAATTGGGTTGTCTTAAATTACATAACGATTATTTTAGTGAACTGGATAAAAGCGGTTTTAAAAATTGCTTGGCATCGAAAAAAACTAAAAATAAAGGACATAGCAGTTATGATTATGGGTTTAATGGTATGGAGCGAGATGACGCCGTGAAAGGCAGGGGGAATAGCTATAACTACAAAAAACGAATGTATGACCCTCGTGTTGGGCGTTTCCTTTCGATTGACCCAAAAGCAAGTAGTTTTCCATGGTACACACCTTACCAGTTTGCAGGAAATACGCCTATTATGGCTATTGATTTGGATGGGTTGGAACCAGCTTATTTTGCTACAAGGAGGTCAAATGGAACTACCAAATTAACATTGGCAGTAATTGGTATGTTTGCGGAGTTGTATGGTCAACAATATTGGATGGCAGGAGCTGAAGCAAACCTGCAGATTAATCAAAAGATACATGATAAAATCACACATTATAAAAGTGGTGCCATTACATTAGGATTTGAAATTAACTATACAAATAATTACAGGAATGCTTCTGGGACTGCTTGGTTAAACATCACATCTCATGAAATAGTCCATGTAGAGCAATTCCGATCCTTATTTGGAGACCACTTTAAAAATAATCAAAAGTATAAAGAAGCTAAGGCTAACTGGATGATTTTATACGGCATGGAAGCTGGATCAACATGGATTAAAGGAAAACTTAATCATAAATCTTCGATGTCAACTCATGATGAAATCCCTTTAGAGAAAGAGGCAAATGCAAAGCAAACGTTGTTTATGGACTTTTTTAATAGTCAGTACTATAAAAAGAAAAGTGGAGGTATTGGCAACAAAGTTATAGACCTCCTTAAGAAAGCTCATCAAGCTATGAAATCGGGTAATAAAGACGCATACCATTCTGCATATAACACTTTAATAGATTTAGTAAGGAAGTTTAAATCAGAAAATAGCAAGAAAGAGAATAACAAAAATAAGGCACAACAATAAATATGGATAAGGAAACGAAAAATAAAAATTACAACTATTTACTTTTATTTATTTTATGTTTGTTATTCGGGAATTGTTCAAATCCAGTGAACCTATCTATAAACATGAAAGATTACAGCATAACAGATTTAAGTGGAAATGTAATTGAGTCTGTTTTTATAGAAGAAATTGATACAAAAGGAAATGTATTTTGTCGAAGTTTTATTATGAAAGTAGCTGGTAAAAAAGGGGAATCTAAAGTTTATTTATTTAAACAGACAAGTGGATACAGCAAACCAATATGTACTTATGAAAGAGGTTTTACGTACAAGATTGAAGCAAAAACGGATGGTTTTTTTGGAGATATTGGCTATGCAGATTCATTAACATTTACAATTCCAAAAAGCACAAACTTGCTCAATACCCCTCCCTCTCGCACGATTGCATCGTGAGATATGCTTACTAACCACCAACAAAATTAATTTTTTTTCAAAACCGATTAAAATGGTTTCAATTGTCAATTAATTTCAAAAACTTATCAACACTCCCAAATATCCCACCAACCTCGCTCCATGCAAGCCATTCTGCTATTTCGTCAACTTTCCAACCAACCCCCACCATTTCTTGCTTACAGGGGGTTTTGAGTTTTGGTTTTTCTGCTTACTTCAACTTTGTTCAGCACAAGTTTTTAGGTTGCTGTTTTTTCACGCAAAGCGTGTTTTTAGTATCTGTTTTGCTCGGTTTTAATCAAATTTTATCGTTTAAAGCCTATTTTACTGATTTTTCGGCAGATTTTTTAGCTTTAAATCCCGTTTTTACTGATTAAAAGCCGATTCTTTCTGCATTTTTTCGATAATTACGCCCCTTTTCCAATAATTACGTTTCATACTTAATATAAAAAAGGCGAAGCCTCCAAAACGGCAAAAAAGCACGGCATATTTTAAGCCGAATAATACCCGAACGGCTTACCCAAAAGCTACACGGAAAAAACCAACTGCATTTAGCACTTTACCACAAAAACAATCAAATGTTCAAGGGGATGTCATTTAATCGTTTTTGTTATGGTTTCAGTTGCTTCTTTTGTTGGTTCTTTTCCCCGTGTGGCTTTCTCAGGTTCTCGCCGTTCGGGTTCTTCGGCTTCCTCTTCTTGTCGTTCTTTTTTGTCTGTTTTGGGTTCGCTCTCTGTTCCCGTTGCCGTTGGTTGTGCTTCGGGGGTTGACAGTTTGGTTCGTTCTTCCTTTCCCTCTGCCTCTGTTTTTCGTGTTTCCTCTTTTCCTGTTGGCGGTCGGGTGTGTCGTGCCTCGTTTGCTCGGCGTTCCTCTGCGCTCGTTTCTTGGTGCGCTTCGGGTGGTGGTTTGCTCGTGGCGTTTCCTCTTGGTGCTTGCCCTCGTGGTGTTGCTGTTTCTTCTTCCTTTCGTGGTTGTGGCTCGGGTTCTTGGGGGTCGGTGGCGCTGGCTGTTGGTTTGGGTTGTGCT
>DASVGY010000144.1:0-8115 GCA_036379295.1 Pelobium sp. | reverse complement strand
CCGGGGTTTAGATGTGAAGGGTGTGGAATATGTGGTAAATTATGATTTGCCAGATGTGGCAGAAAATTATGTGCATAGGGTTGGGCGTACCGGTAGAGGAAACAATCGCGGGAATGCGGTTTCTTTTTGTAGCGAGGAAGAAAAGCCAATTTTGGAAGAAATTGAAACTTATTTAACGCAACCAATTAAGGTAATGAGCATTAAAAGAACTGAATACGAGGAAACACTGGCAGTTTCTGAAGGGCATTTGAACGATTGGCAATTGCTAATTAACGAAAATGAAGCTGCGGAAAAGCGACCGAAGAAAAAGAAGAAAAAATAATTTTATTTTGATTATCAGTGGCTTAGCAGATATTATAATTTGCTTTTTTAGAATCTGTTAAAAAATAATACCTTTGCGCCGGGTTAGTCATCTACGACCAGCTCCTTCTGAACTCCCCCAGGGTGGGAACGCAGCAAGGGTAAGAAGTTGTAGCGGTGCGATAGAAACGACTAGCCCATTTTTTTCCTGACAATTACTCCAAAAAATTCTTGATTTTATTGAAGCCAAAGCAATGCTTTTTCGCTATTTTAGGCTCGATTCAACGCTTTTCAAAAAATATTTTATTGCTTGTTTAAATCTTAGTTAAAATCCACAATCTAATTATATTTGCAGCTTATGAGTATCACGGCACAGCAAATTCGTCAGCAGTTTTTAGACTTTTTCAAAAGTAAAGGTCACCAGATTGTAGCTTCGGCACCAATTGTAGTTAAAAACGACCCTACTTTAATGTTCACCAATGCTGGAATGAACCAGTTTAAAGACCTGTTTTTAGGCGAAGCAGCTATAAAGTACGCAAGAGTTGCTGATACCCAACGCTGTCTGCGTGTTTCTGGTAAACACAATGATTTAGAAGAAGTGGGGATTGATACCTACCACCATACCATGTTTGAAATGCTGGGTAATTGGAGCTTTGGCGATTATTTTAAGAAAGAAGCCATTGAATGGAGTTGGGAATTGCTGACCAAGGTTTACGGCTTACCTAAAGACCGTTTATATGTAACCATTTTTGAAGGTGATGAAAGCGAAGGTTTACCTAAAGACCAAGAAGCCTATGATTTTTGGAAGCAATATGTGGATGAAGAAAAAATCTTGCTAGGCAATAAAAAAGATAATTTTTGGGAAATGGGCGAAACTGGTCCTTGTGGGCCTTGTTCTGAAATTCATTTTGATAGCCGAAGCGATGAAGAGCGGGCAAAAGTAAGCGGTGCAAGTTTAGTCAATGCGGATGACCCTTTGGTGATTGAAATTTGGAACAACGTTTTTATGCAATTCAATCGCTTAAAAGACGGAAGCTTAAAACCATTGCCAGCACAACATGTAGATACCGGGATGGGTTTCGAGCGTTTAGTACGTATCATCCAAGGCAAAATTTCTAATTACGATACCGATGTTTTCCAGCCGATGATTCAGTTCATCGCTGAAAAAGCTGGAATTAAATATGGTGCAAAAGAGAAGACTGACATTGCCATGCGGGTAATGGCAGACCATATTCGGGCAATTGCTTTTGCTATTGCAGATGGACAATTGCCTTCCAACAATAAAGCAGGTTACGTTATCCGTAGGATTTTGAGGAGAGCGGTTCGTTATGCTTACCAGTATCTCGGCTTAAAAGAACCGTTCTTAAATCAGTTAGTCCCTTTATTGGCAGACCAATTTAAAGGTGTTTTTGACGAGCTTTATGTACAGAAAGATTTTGTACAAAAAGTGGTGTTAGAAGAAGAAAATAGTTTTTTGCGTACTTTAGAAAACGGAATTAACCGTTTCGAAAAGATGGATGAGAT
Source organism: Pelobium sp. (assembly GCA_036379295.1). Classification (GTDB taxonomy): domain Bacteria; phylum Bacteroidota; class Bacteroidia; order Sphingobacteriales; family Sphingobacteriaceae; genus Pseudopedobacter. The sequence goes on along the minus strand of DASVGY010000144.1, from coordinate 6,291 downwards.
TAGTGGCGAGAAAGCTTTTGAGCTGTACGATACTTTCGGTTTTCCAATTGACCTAACAGAATTAATGGCTCGTGAAAAAGGGCTGTCTGTAGATATGCAAGGTTTCGAAACCGAACTCCAAAAACAAAAAGCCCGTTCAAGAGCGGCAACTGCGGTAGATACAGAAGATTGGGTTGTTGTTGCAGATGGCGACGAAACCGAATTTGTAGGTTACGATGATTTAGAAACCCACGCTCATATCTTAAAATACCGCAAGGTGACTGCAAAAGGAAAAGAGCAATATCAGTTGGTTTTAGACCGTACACCTTTTTATGCAGAAAGCGGCGGACAAGTTGGTGATGCTGGTTTATTGATAGGAGAGGGCGAAGAAGTGCAGATTATTGATACCAAAAAAGAAAACGGCTTATTCATTCATTTCGTGGAAGCGTTACCGAATAAATTGGATGCACAATTTGTTGCTAAGGTTGATTCTCAAAAAAGAATCCTTACAGAAAACAACCACTCGGCAACGCACCTTTTACATGCAGCTTTAAAAATGGTTTTGGGCGAACATGTGAACCAAAAAGGTTCATTGGTCAACGAAAATGTTTTACGTTTCGATTTCTCGCACTTCTCTAAAGTAACGGACGAAGAAATTAGAGAGATTGAAGGAATTGTGAACGAAAAAATAAGAGCCAACATCGCTTTAAAAGAAGAAAGAAACGTTGCTTACCAACAAGCTTTAGACAGTGGTGTAACGGCTTTATTCGGAGAAAAATATGGAGATTTTGTTCGTGTAATCACTTTTGGAGAAGGATATTCGAAAGAATTATGTGGAGGAACTCACGTTCCTGCTACTGGGCAAATCGGTTATTTTAAAATCATTTCCGAAAGTGCAGTAGCAGCAGGAGTTCGTAGAATTGAGGCTATTACAGCGATTAAAGCGGAAGCTTTTATTCACGAGCAAGATGAATTGTTAAAGCAATTGAAAGAACTATTGAAAAATCCTCAAGATTTGGCCAAATCTGTTGAAGCTTTAGTAGAAGAAAATAGCAAGTTAAAAAAGGAAGTGGAAAAAGCTGTTTTGGCAAAAGCTTCTGGCTTAAAAGACGAATTAAAAGCAAAAGCAAACAATATTGACGGCATCAACTTTATCGCTGAAAAAGTAGAATTGCCGAATGCAGAAGCTATCAAGAATTTAGCCTATCAATTAAAGGATGTTGTTGAAAATATGTACTTGGTTTTAGCTGCCGAAATTGATGGCAAACCGTTATTAACGGTGATGATTTCCGAAAATCTAATTAAAGAAAAAGGAATGAATGCAGGAAATATCGTTCGGGAATTGGCAAAAGAAATTCACGGTGGTGGTGGCGGTCAGCCATTTTTTGCGACTGCTGGTGGTAAAAATGTTGATGGCTTGGGTAGTGCATTAGCTAAAGCGAAACAATTCGCTATTTAACTGAGTTGCTTAAAGCTATCGGATAAATTGACTTAAGACCCGACAAGAATTATTAGCTTTAAGCTTTATCGAAATATGGTTTATCAGCTGTTTTATTACCTTGTCAAACTTACTTGTTATTTTTATTTTAAGAAGGTCAGGATTTACAATCCCCAAAATATTGGTGTAAAAAAGCCGCTAATTATTTGTGCAAACCATGGTAATTCATTTATGGATGCCATTTTGATTGCCATAAACAGTAAGCGAACTTTACATTTTTTGGTAAGGGCAGATGTTTTTAATACGCCATTTAAGAAATGGTTTTTCGCACAACTCAACATGATGCCCATCTACAGGATAAGAGACGGTAGAGAAGCACTCAAAAACAACGAAAGTATCTTCTTGAAATGTAGAAAAGTGTTGGAAAACAACGGCGCAATTGTGATTTTTCCGGAAGGAAATTGCATTGTAGAAAAACGTTTAAGAGCTTTTAAAACAGGTTTTGTGCATTTAGCTTTTAATACCCCGCTCCAAAACTTACAAGTTTTACCCGTCGCTATAAATTACAGTAAGCCTGACGAGTTTTACACCGATGCAAGTTTGAATTTTTTAAAACCAATTTCTATAGAGGAGGTCAGAGAAACTACGCAACATGATGAGTTTGCCTTCAATAAATTATTAATGCTTAAGACTCACGATGCGCTAAAGCAGCAAATGGTTTACATCCCGGAAAACGCGGACGATGAATTTTATGAAGGTGTTTTGTTGTTGAAGAGAAATTCAATCTCGCCCGCAAGTATCGATTTTATAGAAAGCCAGATTAACTTGGCGGAGAAATTAAGCAGTCTAAAAACCAATGACTTCAAAAAATTTAAGAAGATTGAGCAACAGGTTTTTCATTACTTTCAAAAGTTGAAATTGGAGGGAATTGAAGATAAAGCCATCACGGAAAAACGGATTCCCTTTTTAAAATGGGTTTTGCTTTTTCCATTTTATTTTATCGGATATTGGCTTAATATTTTACCTTCTAAACTGCTGAAAAACGTAGTAAACACAAAAATCAAGGAAAAACAATTTAAAAGTTCGGTAAGGATGGTTTTATCACTATTTATTTACCCAGTTTATATTTTCGCGATAAGTTGCTTACTAAACTTAACACTCAATAACTATGCTTTCTCATTAGCAATTATCACCGTTTTAATACTGATTTACTATTGCAGTTTTTCAGCTTTCAATATCTTTAAGCAGCAAAAGGCAGGTTTAAAAAATGCTAATGATTTTAAAGAATTACGATTGTTAAGAGCGGATATTGTTTCAGCCCTTAATCTTTAACCCTCGCCAAAGCCAAAAGCTTTACCATCCAATCAGGCAGGTTTTTATCTCTATTTCTATTTTTCAAATTCAAATAAATACCGAGTTTTTTGAGGATAGGTACTTTGTGGGTTTCTACAAACTCAATCAAAGTGCCATCTGGGTCTTCAATGTAAGAAAAATGACCCGCAGCTTTGCCCATATCAAAACTGTCCTGACTGTCAACCGTGAAATTAAACCCGGCTTCTGCACATTCTTGCTTTAATAAATTCATTCCAATCACATCAAAGCAAACATGTATAAAACCTAAATCTCCCCAATAACGGCCTTGATAAATTCTGCTCCCTAGTTTATCTTTCCTTTCCATCAGTTCAATTTCTGTGGCACCCAAAAGCTTACTAAAGCCGCCTGATTTAGTGTTTGAATGCCGCAATAAAACGCGTCTAAATTCACCCGCACCACCTTCCATCAAAGCTAAATCTGCGAAAACCGCGGTTTTATCATACACTACCTCATCATAGCCTAAAACATTGCTGTAAAGTTCTAAAGAAGCATCAATATCTGAAACACCTAAACCTAAACCACAAACACCACCTGTTAAATTATCATCGGTGGTAAACCAAGTGTCACTTTCTACAATTTCAAATAAATTTTGATAAGGGTCTGAAAGGTAAAAATGCAGTTTTCCTTCTGGCGATGTCAATAACTCGCTTTTAAGTTCTAAGTTTTCGGATTTAAAAAATTCGAATGTTCTCGCAACGTCTTTAGCCTTAATCTTTATAATGTTTATTCCGTAATCCCCAAGGCGTAAATCAATAATTCGTTTAGCCGGCTTACGGTCGGTAAATTGCCAAAGTTCAAAACCTGCCCCGCCCTGCATATTCATCGCCAAAACGGCATGGCGTTTATGTACACGGTTGCCGGTGTATCTTGTCATTAAGGCTGCTTCTGCAACATCTTCAAACACCGGAACATCCATTTTAAAATATTTACGGTACCATTTCCAAGCCTCTGCAATATCAGCGCAACCTATCCCAATCTGTTGTATCCCACAAATCTTTTTTCTCATAAACTAATATTTCATCTCGCTTTTAGGATGATTTAATAACTTTTTGTAAACCCTAATAATACGGTCATGGTCTGTTTTAGCGTAATACATCAAAAAAGCTAATAGGTTAGCAAAATTCACTTTAAAATAACTGTTATAATCGTATTTACGGGCAGAAACCACCACGTTTTTAGGGATAATTTTGAATTGATGCGTTTTTCTGGCCCTAATAATAATGTCATAATCTTCCATTATTTTATGCGCTTCGCAGTAGCCACCTAACTCGTTAAATAATTTTCGGGTTATAAATAAAGATTGGTCTCCACCGCGGCACATCAACCGGTCAAAACGGGTACAATAGGCGTTAAATTTTAGCATCTTCTTCTTCGAATCAAACTGAAAGCGGTAGCATCCAATTGCAAAGCCATCTGCAACAGCATGTTCAATATCTTCAAAATAGGTTAAGGGCGGCAAAGTGTCTGCATGTACAAAGTATAAAATATCGCCTTTGCTTTTACTAGCCGCAAAATTAAGTTGTTGCGCTCTGCCTTTTTTTGGTGATTTTAAAAAAGTAACCCCTAAAGCTTTTACCTTTAACTCGGTATCGTCGGTGCTTCCGCCATCGCTTATGATGATTTCTTTGTTTTTGTGGTTAGATAATTGTAGTTGATGGATGAGTTTTTGAATGTTTTCGCTCTCATTAAAAGTTGGAATAATAATACTTAAAAACATTTCGGAACCTGTGCTCATTCAAGAATTAGTAAAAATAAAAAACCAAGTTAAATTAAATTACGTCTTTATAAGCAAATAAGATTTTAAAAATGAGAAATATAATGAAATTACTGATTGCGCTATTTGTTGTAGCAAATATTACCAGTTGCGGCATTCAACGCCCCAAAGAAAGTGATAAGCCCATTGAAACTACAAAGTTTAACCAACTTTCAGAAAGCTTGCTAAAAAATTTAAAGGCAAACAAAGCCGTAGCTGATATTCAGGAAAGTTTGGCTAACGCTACGGAAGACGAGTTGGAAAAAACCTTGACCTTAGATGAGCAGCGGAAAGCATTTTGGATAAATGTTTACAACGGATACATTATTGCCATACTTAAAAAGGACAAAGATTTGTTTAAAGATAGGGGAGCTTTTTTTGGGAAAAAACAGATTAATATAGCAGGCCACATGCTCAGCTTTGATGATGTCGAAAACGGAATGATTAGAAAATCTCAATACAAATTTGGTTTAGGTTATGTTGGCAAAATTTTTCCGCCAAGTTTTGAACGTCATTTGAGAGTTAAACATCGCGATTATCGTATTCACTTTGCAATTAATTGCGGTGCAAAAAGTTGCCCGCCAGTAAGAATATATTATGCAAAAACCGTGAATGAGCAATTGCAAAATGCCGCTAAGGTTTACTTAACTAACCACACAGCATACGATAAAAGCAAAGATGTAGTTACAACCTCAACCTTAACAAGCTGGTTCAGAGGCGATTTTGGAGGTAAATCGGGTACTAAAAAGATATTAAAAGAGTTTAATTTAATTCCGCAGGATAGCAATCCATCTTTAGCTTACGGCAGTTACAATTGGACTTTGGATATTGATAATTTTGCAGACTAATTGTTTGAATAATAAATAAATAAACCTACATTTGCAGCCTGTTAAAAAATAAATTTTAGCAACTTTAATATTATTCAAGAATGTATTTAAGTACAGAAAAGAAGAAAGAAATCTTCAAACAACACGGCGAAGTAGAAACCAACACAGGTTCTGCCGAGGGTCAGGTAGCATTGTTCACTTACAGAATTGCACATTTAACCGGCCACCTAAAAAAGAATAAAAAAGATTACGGTACGCAACTATCACTACAAAAATTAGTTGGTAAAAGAAGAGCTTTATTGGCTTACCTTTTCAAAAAAGACATTAACAGATACAGAGCTATCATCAAAGCTTTAGGTTTAAGAGATATCATCAAGTCTATCTAATCAATCTAATTACCAATCTTATTTTAAGTAAAGCCATTTCAATTTCAGGAATGGCTTTTTTATTTTTTAATAATTTGGGCGCTTTAACACGCTTTACACTAAATCTTTTAGCAGAAAAAGCTAAAAGGATATCGTTTCAATCGTTAGCGCAAATTTATCGTTCTTAATAATTTTTCTCTTTCCTTAAAACTAAAAAATACTGTGGCTAAAGTGCGAATTTGATTAACTTTATAACATGTGGTATAATAACATTTTAGAAACCATTGGTAACACACCCTTGGTAAAACTGAACAAACTAGTTGCTGATGTTGATGCAACTATCTTAGCCAAAATAGAAACCTTTAATCCGGGCAACTCTATAAAAGACCGTATGGCTATTAAAATGATTGAAGTTGCAGAGAAGGAGGGGAAACTAAAACCCGGCTGGACAATTATTGAAGGTACTTCTGGAAATACCGGGATGGGCTTGGCCATTGCAGCTATTATCAAAGGCTACAAATGTATTTTTACCACTACCAGTAAACAATCTAAAGA
>DASVGY010000143.1:0-2400 GCA_036379295.1 Pelobium sp. | reverse complement strand
AAACTCTCGCCTGCGCCGGTTGCTACAAAGGCAGTGCTATTATTTCTTCATCATTTCCGCAACCGCCAAGGGCGAATAAAAGCTCAATTAACGGCAGTGCTTGGGCTGGATATTGTCGATAGACCCAAAACTCACGTTATTTAATGTTTTATCAGGGCGGCTTTGCGTACGCATTAACAACACGCTAAAAACTTTAAACGCAGGAGATAAAATAGAAATTTTACCAAAACAAAAACACAGTATGTGGAATGCCGGTACTACTAAATGCAATGTGAATTGGCGAGTTTACCCGGCTTTAGATACAAAGCCGTTTTTAGAAACCATGTTTAAACTTGCCAATAATGGCAAAACAAACAAGAATGGAGTGCCGGGAATTGTTACCACAGTTTACGTGTTAAAGAAACATCAAAAGTCTTTTAGGCTTTCAAAGCTGAGGCTTAGCCTTGTAAATTTTTTGTACCTGCTGCTTTACCCTTTAATAAAAATTCGAGGCAAATTGATCGAAAATTTACCATAACCGAACTTATTGAATGAGGTTTTAACACCCATTATACAATAAAACAACTAACTAAGCACCCTTAATTGTCTTTGGCTCTCTAATTTGTAGTTTCTGCCAATGGGCAATTCTTTCCCTAAAATTTCAATGCTGTAAGCGTTATAACTGTCTATTTTATCAATAGCCACCATAAATGAGCGATGTATCCTAAGAAATTTTTCTTCTGGCAACAATTGCTGCAAAACGCTTATTTTTTGTTTGCTTACCAACACTTTATCCTTAAGCGCTATCTTAATATAATCCTTTGCACTCTCTAACCAATAAATATCATCAACCCTCAGTTTAACCATTTTTCTATCAACGCGTAGGTACAATACGGTTTCGCTTGGTAACTGTGGCGCTTGGTAAGCTAAAGCAGGTTTGGCATTTACATTTAATTTAAAAAGCTCAAAAACTTTCTCAATAGCCTTTAAAAACCTATCAAAAGGTATTGGTTTAAGCAGGTAATCAACGGCATTTAAGTCAAATGCTTCGAGCGCATAATCCTGATGAGCAGTAGTAAAAATCACCTTTGGCGGATTTTTCATGCTCTTCAAAAACTCTATCCCGGTTAGGCCGGGCATATTTATATCCAAAAAAATTAAGTCAACATGCGTTTTTTGCAAAAAAGTAAAAGCCTGAACGGCGTTACTGCACCTAGAAACCACTTCAATTTCTTCAAAGTTGGTTAAATAATTAGCTATTACGTCGATAGCAAACGGCTCATCATCGATGATTAAAGCTTTTATTTTCATTGATTAAAATTGCTTAAGCTTGACTAACAGGCTGCTTTTACCTTGTTTTTTTAAAATGCAACAATATAAATTAGATGTTTTGATGATAAAAATGTTACACTTAATCACCACATTGCGTTAAAAAAATTGCTTGCAGCCGTTGTTCCTGTACGTAAGCAATTACAGAAATGTAACAAAGCTGTTGGCATTTTTTTGAGGAAAGCAACTGCTTAAGGGTTAAAAAAAAGCCGGTTTTAATTTTGATTTTATGCGTTTCTGTTGTATAACGTTACAGAGTGCCTTAGCTGGCTTGCAAGTTCACTGTTACAGCTGTCAAATAAGATTTTAAAGCTCCAATTATCCTTTGCGGTTCCGGGAATATTTGTGCGACAGTCGCCGCCCAAATTCAGCAAATCTTGTATCGGGATAATTGCAATTTTAGCAACCGAGGCATAAGCGGCTTTGATGAGCAGCGCCGCAATCTGCTCTTCGCTAACTACTTGAGAAAAATATCGGTTTAAACGGGTTTTACCTGCCGAAGATAGATCTTGATTATACCAACCCCTAGTTGTGTTGTTATCATGTGTGCCTGTGTAAACAATAAAATTGGGCGAATGGTGATGCAAAATATGGGGAGATACCGGCATGTCTGCGCCAAAAGCAAATTGTAAAACCTTCATTCCGGGCAAACTAAACTCATCCCTTAACTTAAAAACTTCTTGCTGCACATCTCCCAAATCTTCGGCAATAAAGGGCATTTCCGGAAAACTTTTACTTAACAACTGCAAAAGCTCGGCGCCGGGCGCAAAGTTCCATTTCCCGTTAACGGCGGTAGATTCGCTTGCGTCCACTTCCCAAAAATTATAGAACGCCCTAAAATGATCTAGCCTAAGTAAATTAAACCATTCTAGGTTTTTAGCAATACGGTTGAGCCACCACTTAAATCCGTCTTTTTGTAACGCCTCCCAATTATAAACTGGCATTCCCCAAAGTTGGCCATCGGCAGAAAAATAATCAGGCGGAACGCCCGCCATTTTGTAGATAGCACCATCTTGTAGCAGCGAAAAAAAATGCGGATTCGCCCAAACATCAGCGGAATCGTGATTAATATAAAAAGGCAAATCGCCAATT
>DASVGY010000142.1:0-2761 GCA_036379295.1 Pelobium sp. | reverse complement strand
TTTAAAACATAATGAAGCGCAACAGTGAGTTCTACCACACCTAAACTAGCGCCAAAATGGCCGCCATTTACCGAAACTACATCAATGATATATTGTCTTAGCTCTTTACAAACCTCCGCCAACTGCTTTTCATTCAGTTTTTTAAGGTCTGATGGGTAATTAATGGTAGATAAAAGCTCGCCCGCCTGTACTTTCATTTTTATTTAGCTGGTTTAATACAAAGTAATAAATTCTTTGTTAAATAGTAAGACAAATTAGCGGAAATAAAGTTTGGCATCGGGTTCTTATTTTGATAGATTGGCGAGCACAGCCCCGTAAGAGAACTATAATTGTTTGGATTTTCCGAAAAAGAAGTAGATGATTGCGCCCACCAAAGGCAATAAGATAACTGCAGCAATCCACATCAACTTTTCGCTGTTTGCTAATTTAGGGTTTTCCAAAATATCTTTAACGGTGAGTACGGCAACCACCAAGGGGAAAAAAAACAATCCCATCAAAACGAATTTGCTCATGTTATCTAATTTGTTGGTGCTGCTGGCTAATGTGATAAATTTATTGGTGCTGGTTACGCCAATCTTATCGCAAAAAGCATCAGGCGTAACGTAACAAATAGCTGTAATAATTAAATCACCAAAGGTTTGTTTAAATGGTCATCACGTCTTTTTCTTTTAACTCTGCCAGTTGGTCCACCTTGCCAATGAAGCTATCGGTTAGTTTTTGAACTTCTGCCTCGCCCAGTTTGATTTCATCTTCTGAAGCGCCATCGTTTTTTAATTTTTTAATGGCTTCGTTGGTGTTTTTTCTGATGTTTCTGATGGCAATACGCCCTGCTTCTGCCTCCTCTTTTACCCGCTTCACCAGGTCTCTTCTTCGTTCTTCTGTTAAGATAGGCACATTTAAGCGAATTACAATCCCATCGTTTTGGGGGTTTAGGCCAATGTTGGCCTCCATAATTCCTTTTTCAATCGGGCCAATCATTGATTTTTCCCAAGGCTGTACCACAATTGTACGGGCATCTGGCGTGTTGATATTGGCCACCTGCGTTAAGGGGGTTGCTGCGCCGTAATAATCTACTACAATACCATCTAACATGGCCGGACTAGCTTTACCGGCTCTGATTTTTAGAAACTCGGCGTCAGTATGCGCAACTGCTTTATCCATTGATACTTTCGCATCATCAAGTTCCATTTTTATAAATTCGTTCATTGTTTTAAAATTTAAACAAGTTTAATCTAACTACCAAACATTTTTCAGACGCCTAAGGCCTAGCCCCTACTTTGCAAAAAAACCGATTTCTGCCTATTTAACAAGGGTGCCAATAGCTTCGCCCTGCATCAATTTCATTAAATTACCTTCTTTGTTCATATCAAAAACAATAATCGGAAGGTTGTTTTCATCACATAAAGTAAAAGCTGTCATGTCCATCACGTTAAGCTCTCTATCGTACACCTCATCAAAACTTAAAGTTTCAAACTTGGTAGCACTTGGGTTTTTTTCTGGATCGGCGGTATAGATACCGTCTACTCGGGTACCTTTTAATACTACGTCGGCTTTAATTTCTATCGCCCTTAAAGCTGCTGCAGAATCTGTGGTGAAATATGGGTTTCCGGTACCTGCACCAAATATAACTACGCGGCCTTTTTCCAAGTGTCGCATAGCTCTTCTGCGAACATAAGGTTCGCAAATTTGTTCCATTTTAATTGCCGATAGCAATCGGGTGTAAACTCCCAGCGTTTCTAAAGCGTTTTGTAAAGCCATAGAGTTAATTACCGTGGCCAGCATACCCATATAATCTGCTTGTGCCCTATCCATACCAGATTTTTCGGCACTTAAACCTCTAAATATATTACCGCCTCCAACTACAATGGCTACTTCTATACCTAATAATTGAATGGCTTTAATTTGTTCTGCGTATTGCAAAACACGGGCATTATCAATCCCGTAAGACTGCTCGCCCATTAATGATTCGCCACTTAATTTTAATAGGATTCTTTTGTACTTCATGTTTTTAGCTAAAAATTTTTGGATCGGGTTGAAATGTTGATGCTTGTTCTTGTTTTGTGGAAGATATCAATGCCTGTACATTTCATTTGCGGAAAGTTTGTCAAAAATATGAAAAATATTGTTTGTTGTTAAATTGATTGTGAATTTAAAGATGAGCGTTGGGTTTTGCGATTTTTTTGTGCCATAATTTTGTGCTTATTGCGAGTTTTTTCTTCTTTGTAACGAGAGCCTTGCGCTCTTGGCTTGCCTGCCCTCATGCCGGGCAATGGCATTTACTTTTTTCATTTTTATTTATTTTACTCATTAGGCATTCAAGCATGCTTCGCAGGTTTTTCCGCAAAAAAGTAAACAAAAAACTCTCGGCTGCGCCCTTTGCTACGAAGGGGGTGCTTTAATTTTGGTCATTCGTTACCGCAAAGGCCAAGGCCGAATTTATCGGTGTACTTTGGTCTTTGCTTTTGCTGCGTGGGCGCTGCTGTTTTACCCCCGTCATCTCGATTCGCCTTAGCGAAGAGAGATCTGTTTGTTTCTTTGCACTCCCACTGTTCACCGGAGAAACCAACCGATTCCTCCTCGTACCTCGTTCGGAATGACGGTTAAGGAACGATTCAACTGCGACGAATGGCTTACCGCGGAGTCTCGACGATTGGAGAGATCTGTTTGTTCTTATGCAATAACTCAGTTCAGCGGGCGGAACTAATAGGTTCCTCTTCGTTGCTCTCATCGGAATGGCGGTTAAGGGAGGATTCAACCAAGA
>DASVGY010000141.1:0-40321 GCA_036379295.1 Pelobium sp. | reverse complement strand
CTTAAACAAATGAACAGAATAAATAAACTCTTCGCAACGAAGAAAGAAAACATATTATCTATTTATTATACCGCTGGTTACCCAGAAATTGGGGCGACTTTAAAAATTGCGCAGGCTTTGGAAAAAGCTGGTGCCGATTTTTTAGAAATCGGGTTTCCTTATTCAGACCCTGTTGCCGATGGACCAATTATACAACACAGTTCGCAAGTTGCTATTGAAAACGGTATGACCTTACAAGTGCTTTTTCAGCAATTGAAAGATTTACGCCCGCAAGTAAGTATTCCTGTTTTGTTGATGGGTTATGTAAACCCGATGCTGCAGTACGGTGTTGCAAATTTTTGTAGAGACGCTGCAGAAGCGGGCGTTGATGGCGTCATCGTTCCTGATTTGCCCTTGTACGAGTACGAAGAACTTTACAAAAATGAGTTTATCAAAAACGGACTGAGTAATATCTTTTTGGTAACGCCAAACACTTCCGAAGAGCGTATCCGTAAAATTGACGAGCTTTCAACAGGCTTTATTTATTTGCTTTCCTCATCGGCAACTACCGGAAAAGATTTAAACCAATCAGATGAAATTGCTAAATACTATAAAAGAGTTAAAGCAATGAACCTGAGAAATCCGTTGATCATAGGTTTCGGTATTTCTGATAAAGCAAGCTTTCAAAGGGCCAACCAATATACCAACGGTGCCATCGTAGGTACTGCTTTTGTAAAAACAATCGGAAATAAAGAAGATTATCTTTCTCATATTCCAACGTTTATCGATAAAATAAAAAGGTAAACAGACGCCTGAACCTGTATGCCATCAAACAGTTTTACACAGGTTCAGGCGTAGCTATCATTTGATAACTGCGGTATTTGTTTGCGAGGTATGGGCGCTAAAAAATCCTAATGCGCCGTTATTAAAATTAGAATCCGGATTTGATGGTGCGGTAGGCGGGCCACCGTTTCCACTTATTTGAGATATGGCAAAAAAGTAGCGATAAATATTCATATCAATACATTGAAATTCCACTTTAATGGTGTCTCCGGTTTTTAATTCTGGTTCGTCTGTAAAAATGGTGTTGGCAATATATTTTCCGTTATTAAACCTATCCGAATCAACGTAATAACCTTTAACTAAAGCGTTATTTACGCGTATTACGTACCTGTATTGGTTTTGATAGTTAGCAGGGTCGGCAAAATTTACTTTTAAGTATTTTCGTGTATTTCCAAAAAAAGAAACTTCTGTTATTGATAAGGAATCTAACGGAACTTTAATCGGCATGGTTGATTGAGCCACGTATTCCTGATTATCGCTTTTTACCTTCAGTTCATAAACATGGCCCGGCATTCCTTTGAATTTTTCAGAGAAATAATTTCCTTCGGCATCCGAAGCGCTAAAATCATAAGTTTTATTGAGCGTAACATCTTTTAAAGTAATGGTAGCGTTTGTAACCGCATCAACGGAATTATCTTCGGTAAAAGGTTTCGTTTGGCTAATCTTAACTTTTTGAGCCACATACTCGTCAATCACGTTTCCTTCTATTACAATTACCGGTTTTGTGTTTTTTAAATCAATATCAATCACTTTTTCACAAGCGTTTAGTGCTAGTGCAACTGATGCTAAAAACAAAAGCTTAAGTTTATTCATGGCTTAAAATTTAAAATTCCAGGTAACAGAAGGGATAATGCCAAACAACGAAGTTTGTACGGCTTGCGTTCTGCCTGGGTTATCAGGGTCATCCTTAAAATCAATTGAAAAAGCGTTTTTTCGGTTATAAACGTTATAAATTCCAAAAGACCAGCTCGATTGGTATTTCCTGTTGGGCTTTATTTTTGGTTCTAAAGTTGCCGAAAAATCTAACCGATGATATGCTGGCGTACGGTAGCCATTTTTTTCTGAATAGTAAAAAACGGTTTCACCATTTAATTGATATTTTCCGCTTGGGTAGGTAACCGCATTTCCGGTGCTGTAAACAAATGTAGAAGATAAAGTCCAACGTGGGCTGGCTTTGTAAATGCCCACTAAAGATAAATCATGGGTACGGTCTTGCTTGGCATTAAACCATTTTCCATCATTAATTTGGGCAAACTGCCTTTCGGTTTTAGCTAGTGTGTAGCCAATCCAGCCATTAAAATCGCCAAATCGCTTTTTCAAAAATAGTTCAATTCCGTAAGCTCGTCCATCACCAAATAGCAAATCAGCTTCTACATTTTGGTTTCCACGCAAATCGGTTCCATTTCTGTACTCAATTTGGTTTTTCATGTTTTTGTAGTAAATCTCTGATGAAAATTCGTAGCTATCGTTTTTAAAATTGCTAAAATAGCCTAAAGCAACCTGGTCGGCAATTTCTGGTTTTACATTATTGCTGTTCATAATGTATAAATCTGTTGGTGATGTTGCCGTTGAATTAGACATTAGGTGCAAGTTTTGGGTGTTTCTGGTAAAAGATGCTTTGATAGATTTATTTTCTGATAATTGAAAAGCCGCAGATAAGCGTGGCTCAAGGTTTAAATAGTTTTTCACCAATTCGCCTGCTTTGTAAAAAGTTGTTCCAGTTGTATTACCATCAATATCGTAAGTTTTAAAGGTGCCACTACCTAAAGCAGCAAAGTTGCTAAGCCTTAAACCATAGGCTAGGCTTAGCTTGGGGTTAACTTTGTATTCATCAGAAAAATAAGCGGCCAATTCTAAGCCTTTGCGCTCTTCAATCTGACTTTGGTTAACGCTTGAGGCTGCACTCGCCGTAATTTTTCCGGGAGAAATAGTATGGTGAATAACGTTCAAACCAAACTTAACCTCGTGGGCATTGTTGGCAGTAAGTTGGAAATCCTGCTTTAAGTTAAAATCCTTGATAGAAGATTTAACGTTAAAGTCGTTATCTTCTAACAAACTTTCTATTAAATAATTGTAATTACTGTAAATGAGCGATGTATTTGAAAAAAGCCTGTTCGAAAAAAGATGATTTAACCGTACAGTTGCCGTGGTGTTTCCCCAATCAAAACCGAAACTGTTTTTTAAACCTAATTTATCACGACCAAAATATCCCGAAAGGTAAAGGATGTTTTTGCTATCCAAGATAAAGTTCATTTTAGCGTTTAAATCATAAAAATAAAGTTTGCTTCCTCTTACACTCGTATCGGGCGAAAAAGCTAAAAACGTATCAGCATAGGTTCTTCTACCGCTAACCATAAAAGAACTTTTGTCTTTTTTTAACGGTCCTTCCACTTTTAACCGCGAGGCAATTAAACCTAGGCCGCCCTCTACGGTATATTCTTTTTTGTTTCCGTCATTCATTTTTATATCCAAAACAGAAGCCAACCTACCACCGTATTGCGCTGGCATACCTCCTTTATAAACAGTAACATCCTTTATCGCATCTGAATTAAAAGTTGAGAAAAAACCTAACAAATGCGAAGCGTTATAAACAGGTGCTTCATCTAATAAAATTAAGTTTTGGTCGGTTGAGCCTCCTCTAACATAAAAGCCGCTGTTACCTTCGCCAGCAGATTTTATTCCGGGCAATAGTTGCAGGGTTTTTAAAATATCTCGCTCGCCAAATAAAACTGGTATGCTGTTTATCTCCTTTACGTTTAGTTTTTGAACGCCCATTAAAGGGTTTTCAACGTTATTATTTCGCCGTTCTTCGGTAACTATAACCTCATTTAACTCATTAGCAGAAGAAAGAGCAATGTTTTGGGTTAAATTAGCCGTTACGTTTATGTCTTTTTTAATGGTTTTATAACCCACATAGCTGTAAACAATTTGGTAAACGCCCGCCGGAATACTCAAAGAATAATACCCATAAGCATTGCTTACCGTACCCAAAGAAGAAATGCCGTTAACTTGTACCGAAGCACCAATTAACGTTTCGCCGGTGCGTTCATCCTTAATTACGCCATTTACCACATAATTTTTTTGTGCATATATAGTATTGCTGGCAGCAGTAAATAATAACAGAAAAAGGTAGAAGCGCAAAAATTTAATTTTCATCAAAATGTAATAAGGGTAAACTGTGTGCAAATGTAGTAAAGCAAAAACGTAAACGGCAATCCAAAAGCTTAAACATTAAGCTTTACAAATTGTTTTTCTTGGCTTTTCATCCGTATAAAAACATTATTATTAAAATGGCGTTTAACTTTTATTAAACAACAAAAAAAATCATCATGAAAAAACAACTTTCAATTTTTGTATGCTTGTTTGTTTTGTTTGCAGCCACAAAGGTAAACGCACAAACAGACAAAACTAAAAGACTAAGTCCGCCGGCAAAAGTTACAGAAACTACCAAATCTGGCGTAACTATTTCTATCGATTACAGCCAACCATCTGTAAAAGGCCGAACCATTGGAAAAGAAATTGCTACTTACGGCAAAATCTGGAGAACCGGAGCAAACGAAGCGACCGTTTTTGAGGTAAATAAAGACGTGAAGGTCAACGGAAAAACCTTGGCAGCCGGGAAATACGGTTTATACAGCATCCCAGGAGAAAAAGAATGGACCATTATTTTTAACAAAACGTGGGACCAATGGGGTACAAAATACAACGAGGCAGATGATGCCTTACGCATAAAAGTAAATGCAACTACTGCCAAAGAGGCAACCGAAAAGATGACCTTTAAAATCGAAAAATCTGGCGAAGTTAAGTTAATGTGGGGAAACATTGTGGTTCCGTTTATGGTTAAATAGCGCTTTTGAATTATAAAAAAGGGCTTGCAGTGTACGGATTGCAGGCCTTTTTGTTTTAAGGGTTTTTTGGGCGTTTTTACACGCTATCCATTCATACGCCACATGGCCTTAGGCTACAGGCCGGTATCCATTGCTATCGTTAACGCAATAAAATTTATCAATTGTGTTCTACCAAACGCTTTTTAACGAGTAAAAATTAAGTACACAAAAGCCCGTAAACAACATCACGTGAAATGGTAATAAACCGAAATCTCGATAATAAAAAGCACTAATAATGCCTAACAAGAAGTAAAGGCATAAAAACAATTCAGCATAAAATGATTTCGATAATTGCTGCTGTACGTAAATATTGCCTTTAAAACCATCTTTTAAATTTTGGATATTAAATTTTGGTGTGCGTATAAAATCTGATTTGAAATTAAAAACACCTTCTAACACTGCAATTGAGTTGTGAAAACTTAAAGCTAACGACACCGATAAAAACATAGGAAATAGTTTTAAAAATGAACCGTAAGGCTTGTTTTTCGAAAAACTTGCAACCCAATAAAACAGCGCTACAATTAAAAAACCGACAATAAACACAGATAAACATTGGAAGTAAACCTCTGGAATTTGGGTGTTGTTTTTAATAATTAATACCGGAACGCTTAAAATGCTAGCTAAAAATATGAAGAAAAACGCATAAGAATTTAGCAAATGCAAGCTGGCAAACACTTTCCTTTTTAGGGCTATATCTGCCTGCCAAACCCGGAAAATCATTTTTTTAGAGGTTTCTATGGCACCTTTAGTCCAACGGTGCTGTTGAGATTTAAACGCATTTAACTCAACCGGAAGTTCTGCCGGGGTTGTAATATGTTCAACATATTTAAAATCCCAGCCTTTTAACTGTGCTCGGTAACTTAAATCCAGGTCCTCGGTAAGTGTATCGTGTTGCCAGCCGCCAGCTTCTTCAACGCATTGTTTGCGCCAAATACCAGCCGTTCCGTTAAAGTTCATAAAAAGGTTGGCCGAATTTCTCCCTTGTTGTTCAACGGTAAAATGTCCATCTAAACCAAAGCCCTGTACCTGCGTAAGTACAGAAAAATCTTTGTTAATATGTCCCCATCTACTTTGCACCATTCCAATTTTAGGATTGGCAAAGTAGGGGATAAGTTGCTGCAGAAAATCTTTTTTTGGCAAAAAGTCGGCGTCAAAAATTGCAATGAGCTCTCCTTTGGCTTTGTTTAAGCCGTTTTGCAGTGCGCCAGCTTTAAAGCCAATATTTTTTTCTCTGCTGATGTGCTCAATAGAAAAACCCAGCGCTTTTTTTTGTAAAACCAGTTTTTGCGCCAGCGTAAAAGATTCATCAGTTGAATCGTCTAAAACCTGGATTTCTAGTTTATCTTTTGGGTAGCTTAAATCACAAACTGCATTAATCAATCGTTCGGTAACGTACAATTCATTAAACAACGGGAGTTGAACGGTTATAAGCGGGAGCTCTTTAGGGATGGATAAGGTTTTCTGGGTCTCTTTTTTAGATTTTAGGTAAAAGTAAATTAAGCAAGCCTGACCGACACTAAAAAGTAAAATCACTGAAAGCGAAACAACATATAAAACCAGAATTATAATTTGCCAAATCATTGCTTCTGTAAAATTACAAGTTTTTAAAAATTGTCCAGATGATTTTGTAACCCGCTAAAACTACGCCCTTAACTGTGCCGGATACTTTACTTACTCCAATTCTTTTTCTGTATTTTACAGGAACTTCGATACACCGAAGATGGAGCTTTGCGGCTTTAACTTGCATTTCAACCGTCCAGCCGTAGGTTTTGTCTTGCATATTAACCAACGTAAGGTTTTCCCAACTCACTGCTCTAAATGGACCTAAATCGGTAAATTTTACCTTATAAAACCAATAAATTAAATGAGTAGCCAGCCAATTGCCAAATTCTTGCGGTAAAGTCATTGAGCCACGTTCTTTTGAGCCCAATGCCCTAGAGCCAATTACCAAATCAGCCTTATTGCTAAGTATTGGTACAATTATTTTCGGAATTTCTTCGGGATAGTCTGAATAATCGCCGTCTAAAAAAACGATGATATCTTGCTGTTGAGCTTTTGCTTTTAAATATTCGATACCTTTTAAACACGCATTTCCATATCCAGATTTTGCAGCAAAAACTACTGTTGCACCGGCATTTTCTGCTTCAAATGCAGTACGGTCTGTTGAGTTATTATTGGCAACAATAACCTCTGCAACTACCAACTTTGGAACATCGTTGATAACTTTAGCTATTGACTTTTCTTCGTTATAAGCAGGGATAATTACATACACCTTGCGTTTTAATTCTTCTACCATTACTGCTCTTCTGGTCTGGTATAAATATCAAACCTTCCTTCTTCTGCTAAATTTTCTAATTTTAAAACACCTCGCGGACAAACCGCGGCACACACGCCGCAACCCACGCATGATGCTCTTACAATGTTTTCTCCTTTTTGCGCATAAGCTCTTACGTCAATTCCCATTTCGCAATAGGTAGAACAGTTACCGCAAGAAATGCATTGCCCACCATTTGTAGTAATTCTAAACCTTGATTTAAATCTTTGTACCAAACCCAAATAGGCTGCTAAAGGACAACCAAACCTACACCAGACCCTGCTTCCCATTAAGGGATAAAAACCTGTTCCAATTGCCCCGGCAAATACAAAACCAATCGCAAAGGCATAAACTTCTCTGATGGCGTAAGTGTTAATCCCAACAATTGTTGAAGCACCGGTAAAAAATGTATATAAAACGGCTATAGTCATTACCACGGCAAAAACCAAAACGCTGTGTACTATCACTCTTTCGTATTTCCAAGCTTTTAAAGATTTATCAGAAAGTTGCCTAAAAGGATCTCCAAAGGTTTCTGCCAAGCCTCCACAACCGCAAACCCAGCTACAATACCAGCGCTTACCAAAAAAATAAACCATTACCGGTACGCCAACAACAAACAAAAATATCCCCCAACCTAACATCCAATAACCTAATTTTCCTGCTGATAAAAGGGTGTTTAAATGATAATCAAAGAAAAAGCTATAATCCAAAGGCCACATGTTTTTTAAGTCGGCGGAAGGGAGTTGTAGTTTTGTTAAAATGTTAGGTATCATAAACGCGAAGGCCAACTGAAAAAAGATGACGGACGTATTTCTCACAATTTCATAGTTATTGTGGCGATACTTTACATAAATCCTAATGCCCATGGTTAGCATAATCAGCGAGTAAAGGAATCCATACAAAAACCACTGACTTGCTTCGCCGCCGGTGAGCGTGAAACTTAAGGGGTCAACCAAAAAAATCCAATTACTTAGATAAGCCGGCGCTTTGTACAAGAAGATGTAGAACGCAATCAGAAAAACGCTAAACAAAATGGCTATTGCGCCACGATTGGTAATGCCTGTTTTAAAAATGTTGTTATTTTTTATACCTGCAACCGGATGGATGAATAAATTAGCAACCATATAAATAACACCGCCTAATGCGCTAACAATAAAGCATATATAAAATAAAAGCATTTGGTTTTCTTTAAGAAAACCGACGGTGCTGTTTTTGGTAATTGTTAAAGTATAATCGGTATTAATGAGTTGTTCGGTTTTACCTTCATTAGCAAGTGTTTGATTGCTTTTTTCAACTGCCTTGTTAAAATCGGCAATAAAATTAATGTTGTTATTGTATTCTTTGCCCATCATTTCTTTAAGATTAGGCAATAATAAAGCTTGTTGTTTGCTATCTGTTACGGCTATTTTGAAACTGTTTTCGCTCAATTGATACTTCCCAACGCCTAGCAGTGAAAGGAAAATTGCAAAGCAAATTAAAAATATGGCGAGTCCGATTTTTTGAATGATTTTCATGTTTTCTTTTATATCGGATTAAAAAATTAAAAACTTTTTTTTAGAAAGCGCTTTTTGGTGCTGGGGGTAAACATTGTTAAAAAGGTCCACTATTTTTTTATAATGGCTGCTGCTAAACTCGGGGTCAAAAAAACCGTCTTTTAAATTAGCAATGCAGGTGCTAATGTGGTCTCCGTTTCTAATCCAAGTATCAGCTACGGTTTGTTTAAAGCGCATTCCAAAAAAGTTGAAGCCCTTTACGCTTCCATCAACTTTACTAAAATTAGCCCTGAAACAAATTTTTCCGTTGGGGTGCTCCCAATAAAAAGTATCCTCATCTTCGGCTGGCTGGTTAAACATTAAGCCATAAGTTTGGTATTCAATATCTAAAAATTTAGCAGAGTTAAACCAAATTCCTCTATCGTAAGCGGTTCTATTTCCACAGATAGTTTTCGCTAACGCTTTTCCTTGCATTCTACCGGTGTACCAAAGTTGTTCTACCGGCGGATGTTTTTCTTTCGGATTTCTGAATTGCGCACAATCGCCTAGAGCGTAAACATCTGGAATATTAGTTTCTAGAAATTCATTCACTAAAACACCTTTATCGGTTTCCAGATTTGAGTTTTCCAAGAAACCGATATTAGGCGTTACACCTGTTGTTAACCCTACAAACTGGCATTCAATGGTTTTTCCGTCTTTTGTTACAATCGCTTTTACGCGACCATTGCTATCAGCCAAAACCTCTTCCAATTCTGTGTTTGGCAATAAGTTGATATGATGTTCGTGGATATGTCGGCTCACTATGTTTGCTTCCTCAGTGGGTAATATGCTATTCCAGTAATGTGTCTCTCTAATCAAAAAAGTAACCTCAATATTACGGCTATGCAGCATTTCTGCCATTTCGATACCAATTAATCCACCACCAACAATTACCGCTTTTTTGATGTTTTTAGTGTTTTCCTCCATCAATTCCACGTCCTGCTTGCTGTACAAACCTTGCACACCTTGCAAATCTTGCCCAGGCCATCCAAACTTTTTGGGTACAGAGCCAGTGCAAATCACCAATTTGTCGTAACTAATTTCTTCCGAATCAGAAGTTTTCAGAATTTTCGCTTCAAAATCAACCTGCTTAACAAAAGCATTTTTTAAATCAATTCTGTTTTTCTCCCAAAACCAGTCTTCGTAAGGTTTGGTATGTTCGTATTTCATGTGCCCCATGTAAATGTACATGAGTGCAGTTCGAGAGAAAAAATAATCAGACTCAGCAGAAATCACTAAAATTTCATGGTCACTTTGTTTTCTGATATGCCTGGCGGTAGTAATGCCAGCTACTCCGTTACCAATAATTACAATTTTCATACTGAGGCTAATTTTGTTTGCTATTTGCCGTTTAAGCTCCAATTGTAATCAATATAGGTGATTTTAGTTTTATCACTAATTTTTGTAGCAGAATATTTATTAATAAAGTTTACCACGCTTCCTTCTGCCTTTACAAAATCTGCTTTATACCAATCAAAAAGCTTTGACAATGCAGCGCTATCCGCCGATATTTTATTAAACTTGGGGTTTGCCAAGGCTGCTTTGGTGTTTTCGGTCAACATTTTCTGAACGTTATCTCCCGTAAAAGCGTGGTTTGATAAAGTTGGGCAAGATACCGCTGCGCAATTTACAGCAAAATGGATTCGGGCATCAAATAAATCACTCCCTAGTAAAATCTTTTTTTCGATGTCATTTAAAGTAAGCGATTTTCCGTTGAGCTTGTAAGCTAGTTTTTGATCCCACGGTTTGCCGCTGGCGATATCTTGAATTGACTTTACCGGATAATTTTTAACGATTAAGTCAATGGTTAAGGCGTTGTAAGCGTTAATCCAAAAAGCAGTTTGCTCGTTTTTTGATAGTTTAGCTACGTCAACCAAACCTAAACTTTTAAGGTAGTTTTCTAGCGAAACTTTATCCTTGGCAAATCCTTTGTAATCAACTGCACCTTTATCAGAAACATGCGCTTGCAATAGTTTTTCGTAAGCCGAATGGTTTACCTTACTTTCCGCAACACTTTGCTCTGTTTGCGTAAGTTCTTGTGTGTTGTTAGCTTTTTGTGCACCGTTGGTACAGGCAACCGTTGCTACGGATAACAATAAGGCTGCGGTTATTTTCTGGATTTTTCTCATTTCGTTTTAAATATTGATATAGGATTATGTACGGCGGAAGGCCATCTGTGGTTTTTAACGCAGCATGGTCAAAATCGTTTTGGTAATTGTAGAATAAATTTGTTACAAACAAAAAACTCTCCAATAAGGAGAGTTTACAAATCAAATTCTTCTTATATCTGCACCAAGTGCTATCAACCTTGTATCAATATCCTGGTAGCCGCGTTCAATTTGCTCAATGTTATGGATAATGCTTCTTCCGGATGCTGACAGCGCTGCTATCAATAAAGATACGCCGGCTCTAATATCTGGCGAGGTCATCTCAATTCCTTTTAACTGGTATCTTTTGTCTAACCCGATAACCGTAGCTCTGTGTGGGTCGCAAAGAATAATTTGTGCGCCCATATCAATAAGTTTATCTACAAAAAACAAACGGCTTTCAAACATTTTTTGGTGAATTAAAACAGAACCTTTTGCTTGGGTTGCAACAACTAGTAAAATTGACAATAAATCTGGCGTAAAGCCTGGCCAAGGCGCATCTGCAACTGTTAAAATGGAGCCATCTATAAAGGTATCAATCTCGTAATTTTTTTGAGATGGGATGTAAATATCGTCCCCACGGAGTTCAAATTGAATACCTATTCGTCTAAAAACATCTGGAATAATGCCCAACTCTTGGTAACAAACATCTTTGATGGTTATTTCAGATTCCGTCATGGCGGCTAAACCTATAAAAGAGCCAATCTCAATCATATCTGGTAATAAACGGTGTTCTGTTCCACCTAATTCTTTAACGCCTTCGATGGTTAACAAATTAGAGCCAATGCCAGCTATTTTTGCGCCCATTCGGTTGAGCATTTTGCAAAGCTGTTGTAAATAAGGCTCGCAAGCGGCGTTATAAATGGTGGTAGTACCTTTCGCCAAAACCGCTGCCATCACAATATTAGCGGTGCCAGTTACCGAAGCTTCATCCAATAAAATGAAGGTACCTTTTAACTGGCTGGCATCAATATTAAAAAAACCAGTTTCTGCATTGTAGTTAAACTTTGCGCCTAACTTTTCGAAACCTAAAAAATGTGTATCTAAACGGCGGCGACCAATTTTATCACCTCCGGGCTTTGGTATAGCTGCTTTTCCAAATCGGGCTAGTAAAGGGCCTACAATCATAATAGAGCCTCGTAAACTTCCACCTTTTGATTTAAAGGTTTGCGAATGGAAAAAATCCAGATTGATGTTGGCTGCCCTAAATTCGTAGGTGTCTTTTGAAATTCTTTTTACATCAACGCCTAAATCGCCCAATAGTTCAATTAATTTTACTACATCTTTTATATCAGGGATATTGCTTATGGTTACTTTTTCTGGCGTAAGTAATACGGCTGCTAAAATTTGTAATGCTTCATTTTTTGCTCCTTGAGGTATAATTTCGCCCTTTAAGGGTTTGCCTCCACGAATCTCAAATGCATTCATATATATTGGTGTTTTTTTGAATTTTTGATGTTAGGTTAATTTGAGCGCCGGCCACCGCCATTGTTATTGCTGTAGTTTCTTTGCTGCCGGCCCTTGTTATTGTTTTGTTGCCGACCACCGCCATTGTTATTGCGTCCGCCGCTTTTTTGAGAAGCACTCCTTGGATTGGTGTTTACGGTTGGTTTAACATCTACCTTATTTAAAACCACGTTGCTAACGTCAAGTTCTCCGTTAGAAAGGTGCACTAAATCGCTAAGTATTTGCTCGTCCGCAACATGGTCTTTATTCCAAACCACATAGGCCATTTTCATAAAATTAGCAATAGAATTTACCATGTGATCCCTTTTGGCAGGCTCATCCATTTCTTTTGCTTTTTTAATCATCATTTCCACGGTGTGGCCATAATGCTTGTATTTAATACGTTTTTGAGGGTACGTTAAAGCCTCTGGCTTAAAATTAACGGTTTCTGTTATTTGAGAAGGGTAGGGCGAATCAACATCAATTTTAAATTTTGAGATAATTTGCAGGTGATCCCAAAGTTTGTGCTTAAAATCCGGAACGTCTCTTAAATGTGGGTTTAAAAAGCCCATCATATCTATCACAACTTGTGCATATCTGTTGCGTTCTTCTTTGGTAGGTAAAGCCACAATATATTCTACCATATTCTGCACATTTCGGCCGTATTCTGCTAAAATGAGTTTTTCTCTTGATGTGTTGTAATCAAAAGTTTTTTCTGTTGTATTAACCATTTCTGAAATTTTATGCTCCCGGGAAGCGCTGCTTGTATTTTCGACAAGATTTGTGCAAATGTACTTAAACCATTGTCTTTTTTAATTCACGGTGTTTTTATTTTTTGAGGAATCTATTATGTTAAGCAGTGGCTAAAGATAATATATCTTCAAGCAAAAAGCAATTCGCTGATGATCATCTAAAAAATTAAAGCTTAAGTTTTGCTCTCAATTTCTGCGAGATATCTTTTGTAACGTTTAAAATGCTTTGTAGCTCGTTAGTAGAATTGTCAATAATAATATCGCACTTGTTGCGGTGGGGTAATAAAAACTCGTTAAAAGAAGGCATTACATGGTTCTCCCATTTATACATTACATCTTCTTTTGGATAGTTTCTTTCAATCAAATCACGTTTTAGCCTGCGTTCCAGCGCTATCTCCGTTGCGGCATCAATAAAAATGCGATAATCAAAAATTGCGTCTATTTTTTGATAATGGTATAAGAACAAACCCTCCAAAATTAAAATTGGAGCAGGTTTTATTTCTAATAGTTTTGGCTTAATGTGCGGATTGTTAAACGTGTACTCTTGTTTGTAAACGGTTTTAAAGTTGAGCAAGTCAAAAACATCATTTTCAAAACGCCCAACCTCAATACAGGTGGGCAAATCAAAATTATGAAGCTTGTTTTCTTCGGCAGTCATTTCGCCTTGCTGGATGTAATAATCATCCTGCGAAACCAAGCAAACCTCATCAGCCGAAAAATGGTTTAAAAAGGCTTTTAAAAAAAAGGTTTTTCCAGAGCCGCTTCCGCCCGCAACACCAATTACATAGGGTTTTTTATTGCTCATTAGGCAAACCGAAGGTTATATTTACTAAAAATCTTTTATCTAGGGCGCCAATGGCATCAGCACATGATTTTGTAACAACTATAATTACATCTTTAGTTGTTTCATTTTCGGTAAAACGGCCAACCACTTTTGCAAATACACTTTTATTGGTCATTGGGTTGGTAATTTTAATAATTGTACCTACTGGTGCAACGCGGTGTAAAGCATAACTTTTACTGGCGTCCAAATTATTGTCATCAATCCAAACAGCCAAGCCCTTATCATTCATTTCTGTAATGCCATAACGGTTTTTAGGAATTTCTATACTGCTTTGTGAATCGGTAGAATCCAAATATTTAATTTTATTAGGATTGGTAATTTTATTATCAGGCTTTTGCTCAACAATTACCGTTTTGCCCGCTGGATTTTTTTCTACGGTTGGGGTAATGCTTACTTCTTCGTTACTAATAACTTTTATGCTTTGCCCCACGCTTAATGCATTACTTTTTAGATTGTTTAAAAGTTTTAAATCGTCTACCCGCATATTGTATTGGCTGGCGATGGCATAAAGCGTTTCTCCGGGCGCAACCTTATGAATTTTTTCTTTCTTTTTTATCTCCTCGGTTTTTGGCGGAGAGCTAAATACAACAGATTTTTTGGTGCTGAAGGTTTGGTTAGTAGGTATTTTAACCACATCGCCAGGGTGTAAAGTAACGTTGCCGTTATAGTCCATAATAACTGATGGACTTAAGTTATACCTTCTGCCTAAGGCATAGTAAGTTTCTTTTGGCTCTATTTTATGCAAAATAACTTTTTTTCCATTTACGTTTTCTACGCCGATAGAATCAATCAAACTACCCGCAAAAAGGTTTGAAGATATCAACATGGCCGAGAAAAAAAAGAGGATTTTGTAATTCATGAAATGATGTTTATTCATTTTAAAAATTTTGCAATTATACGAAATAACTCACAATTTCAGTCTTGTTTTTGATGTAAACCAACCGATTGTGCCACACAAAGAACGTATCAAAACTCATCTTTTGTATTTGCAGGTTTATAATTTCTTCAAGTAAAATTTCTCCGTTTTTTTCAACTTTTAAATATTGGTCATTAGCGCCATTATTTTGTTGATACCATGACGAAATAGCTAAATCCTTAATTATTAATTGGTATCTGGTGTTTAACATATCTTTACCTCCCGTAATTGTTGGTAAAAAAATCTTGTTGCCAAGTGGGATTAAAATTGTTAAATCTTTTGTTTCCACATCATTTAGTAAAGCGCCGGTGTTAAAATCCAGCAGCTTGTATTTGCGAGGTAAAATTTTTGTATCAAACACGATGATGCCGCTAGCTGTGAAAATTTGTGCGCTGATGCTGAAGTTTTGCCAGATGATTTTTTGACTTTGTAAATCAAAAGCAAGCAAGCCTTTTTGCACCGGCGAAAAATCAGACTCGTGGCCGTTAAAATAAAGAATCCCGTTTTTAACGGTATTGATACTCAGCTCCCAACTATCATCAAACTTAAAGTTGTGGAGTAAAGTTTTTTCATTTTTAAAATCGTAAGCATAAAAAAACACCTTTTTATCTTGTGTGCGGCATTCCCAAACAATAATATCGCCGTTTTCGTCTAAAATTATTTTCCAGATTATACCTTCGCATTTGGCGGAGTGTGCCAGCTTTAACGTATCTTTATTTGTTACCATTTGTTTCAAAACTAAGAATTATGAAATTTATTAAGTGTTTGAGCTTTGTTTTTTTACTTGCTTATTTTAATCTATCGGCAATTGCCCAAACAAAAGTTTACCAACTTACCCTAAAAGACGAGATTAACCCAGCTGCATGGCGATTTACCCAAAAAGCTTTCGCGGAAGCAAAAAGAACAGGTGCCGAGGTTTTAATTATTGATATGAACACTTATGGTGGAATGTTGGATTATGCGGATTCTATCCGAACCAAAATCTTAAACAGCAAACTAAAAACGATTGTTTATATCGATAATAACGCCGCATCTGCAGGCGCATTAATTTCTATTGCCTGTGATAAAATTTACATGAGTAAAGGCGCAACCATTGGTGCTGCTAGCGTAGTAAACGGCAAAGGAGAGGTTTTGCCAGAAAAGTACCAATCGTACATGAGAGGTTTAATGCGTACAACTGCGGAAACTAAAGGACGCGACCCTAAAATTGCAGAAGCTTTTGTTGACCCCGATATTGAAATCGCAGGGATAAGCGAAAAAGGTAAAGTGTTAACTTTAACCACTTCTGAGGCTATCAAAAATGGTTATTGTGTGGCCGAAGCGAGTTCTATCGACGATGTTTTAAAGCAAGAAAATATCACTAATTACAGCACCGAGGTGTATCAGCCAACTTTTACAGATACCATAATTGGACTGTTAACCAGCCCTGCGGTGAGTAGTATTTTGATTTTATTGATGATTGGAGGGATATATTTTGAGCTTCAATCGCCAGGAATTGGTTTTGCGTTATTAGTTGCCGTGATAGCTGGATTGCTATTTTTTGCGCCTTTATATTTGGAAGGCTTGGCCGCCAATTGGGAGATTGCGCTATTTTTGGTGGGTATTGTATTTTTAGTACTCGAAATCTTTTTTATACCCGGATTTGGCGTTTTTGGTATAGCCGGCATTATTTGTATGGTGGTTGGTTTAGCAATGAGTTTGGTGTTGAATGATTTTTTTGACTTAAGTGTGAGCGGAAGTGAGCGGATTGTGCAATCTTTTTTAATTGTATTAGGTTCTATAGTGGGAGCGATATTTTTATCGGTTGTTTTTGGCGGAAATATTTTACGTTCTAAAGCTTTCCAACGGTTGGTTTTGCAAGATGAGCAACAATCTGCAAAAGGCTACCAGGTAAATAAGCCAAATTTTGAACTTTTAGGCAAAAGCGGTTTTGCGAAAACAGATTTGCGCCCGTCCGGAAAAATTGAGATTGATGGAGAATGGTATCAAGCAATTTCTAACGACGGATATATAGATAATGGAACGGATATTGTAGTTACTAAAATAGAAAATTATAACCTTATTGTTAAAAAGGCAAAGAGTCTTTAGCGCTAAGGTTGCTTAAAACACATAAAATTATGCCAGTAAATGAAATAGGATTAAAGAACAAACCAGTTATTGAATTAGCCGACCATTTAAACATTTTGTTAGCTAATTATCAAATTCATTATCAAAAAGTTAGAGGTTGCCATTGGAATGTTAAAGGTCATCATTTTTTTGATTTACACGTAAAATTTGAAGAACTTTACAGCAACGCTCAAATGACAATTGATGAAATAGCCGAGCGTATTTTAACCTTAGGCAAATCACCCGTTGCTACTTATGCTGATTATATTGAACACTCCAGCATCAAGGAAATTAAAACGGAAGGACTGTCAGAAGAAAAAATGGTTGAAGCTATTTTAGGAGATTTTAAAAATTTAATTGACCTAGAGCGTGAGGTGATTGAGAACGCTACCGAAAACGCAAACGATGAAGGAACCGCGGATATGATTATTGGTTTCTTAAGATTTAAAGAAAAAACCAGTTGGATGTTAAGGGCATGGACTGGTAAACACTAACATCTGCTAACTACCTATGTTTGATAGGCTACCTAAACCGGGTAGCCTATCGTTTTTTATGGCAAGTAAGTTTAAAAAGTTTCAGCAGTTAATCTTGCATTTAGCTTCCCAATAGTTGAAATATCTGGTTTTGCGGTAAAAATCCCTGTTTGCAAATCAGCCCGCATTCCTCTCACAAATAAATAAATAACGCCACCAAACTGGTATTTGTAGTTGAAATTTGGCAACCTGCTTTCTAGGTATTTTTTAACGGCTAAAGCGTAAATTAAATACTGAAGGTGGTAATTGTTCTCGTTCATTGCCAGCTGTAAATTTGGTTTTTCGTAATCACTCACGCTATCGCCTAAAAAGTTTGATTTCCAATCGAGTACATAATATTTCCCTTTATGCTCAAAAAACAAGTCGATTTTCCCATTCATTATTCCCTCTAAAACAGGGAAGGGTTTTGCGTCAATAAAAACTTCATCAGAACTCATTTGCGCTAAATTCCCTGGGATAAAATTTTCTACGTTAAAGTCAAATTCTAACTCGTGGATACATTTATAAGAATTTACCTCGTTAAGCTGAAATACGTCTTCACCAAATTGAATTTTTGCGCTTAATACGTGAGTTAACAATTGCATTAACATTGGGGCGTACAATTCTTCTTGCTGTGGCACAAATATTTTAACGGCCTCATTAATTACTCTCTGCCACTTGGCGTTATCATGGAAATGAATATTTTCGAAAATATAGTGCAACATGTTTCCTGTTTTTGCCCCTTTTCTTAGCTGCTCAAAAACAAATTTATCGTAATCCTGATTTTCTTTGGCGGTTTTTAACTTTAAGCTGACGGCGTGGTCTGCCCGAATTTTAGAATAGCTAATCCTTTGCCAATTTGGATGTAAAAGCTCAAAATGAACTTCAGTTTTTTCTTTTTTAAGCGTTTGATTTGTAGTGCTTTTGTATTTGTAATACGGACGGATAACCAAATTGTCGCTTGATTTTGTTTTAATTAAGTTAGAATCTGCGTTCTGCAAAACATCCGTAAAATAGCTTAGTGAGGAGTTTTTGTAATGAAGGCTTTTATAAACATAACATTTTGATACCGCTCTGGTAATTGCCACATAAATTAAGCGGCGGTTTTCTTGTTCTGCCTGCTTTGCAACCTCTTCTAGCTCCGGGGCGCTTAAATCCTTTTTTAAGGCAGAAATATAATCTCCTTTTTCGTTTCTAAAGCTGCAATCTTCGCGTTTGGTTTCTGCTATTAAATCTAATGTTGGCGCAAAAACAATTTTATATTCTAGGCCTTTACTTTTATGAATGGTAACTATTTTAATGGCGTCGTCGTCATTTTCTATGCGCTGCTCAAACTCATCACCTTCGGTTTCCATCCCTTCAATTCCGCGTTTTAGCCAACTAATGAGCTCTAAATTATTTAAACTTTTTCTGCTTTGCGTTCTGTGCAATAACTCAATTAATTGATATAAATTGGTGATAATTCTTTCGCCTTCGCTATTTTCGGCATTTAATAACTTGCTTTCAATGGAGAAATCTTTAATCCAAGTTTTTAGAGCGCTGTAAATTCCATCTCTGTCCCAAATTACGCGGTAATTTCTAAAAAGTTCAACAATAATATCGCTATCTAAAGCCAAAATATTGTCGTCTTTAAATCCTGTAAAAGGGGAGAGCAAGGCCTTATTGATATTTGCCCGACTTATATCTGTAATGGCTTGTAAAACATAAAGTAGATAACTGGCTTCTGCAGATTGTAAAACTCTGCCATCATCAATGGTGATTGCCGGGATGCCGAATTTAGTCAGTTGCTTTTTAATTTCGATACCGGCTTTTTTATTGCGGATGAGTATTCCGATGTCTTTAGGTAAAACGTTTCTCAGTTCTCCATCAGCCTCGATTTTAAATTTTTTATCATCAAAAAGATTGATAATTTGAGCGCACACGGCCTCATAAATTTTATCGTTTTTGGCACATTCTGTAATTTCGATTGGTGGTAAAATGGTATTTTCATAAAATAATGCGCCTTTGGTGTTTTTTGTAGGCGATTCTACCTCTAAATAATTTATCCTTTGTTCTTCTGGCGCATCACCAAAATAAAAAGTATCAAAATTTTCGGTAGGTTTAAAAAAGAGGTTCATGGCTTCAATCAGCTTTGCGGAAGAGCGGAAATTGGTGTTCATGCCATATTCATTTTCCACCTTACTTTTAGCTTCAAAATAGGTGTATATATCAGCCTTTCGCCAAGCATAGATGGATTGTTTAGGGTCGCCGATGTAAAACAAGATGGTGTTTTCGCCGAAAGCTTTTTCAAAAATTTTGTACTGCAAACGGTCGGTATCCTGAAACTCATCAATAAAAACCGCTTTGTATTTTTGCTGCAGACAGGCCACTAGTCTTTCGCTAGGCCGTTCTAGCAAAGCATAGTGCAACTTTTCAATCAAATCATCAAAACTAATTTGGTTGTAACGGTTTTTGTAATAAGTTATGCCCTCAGAAATTTGTTGGATGCCATTGCAAGTAATTTTGGTGATGATACTTTTTAAAACATTGGCTTTTTCAACTTCTAAATCTTCCAATACCTTAAGTTCTTCAAGAATTTCTGGCAGCGTTTTGATTATGCTTGTTAAGGTTTTTTTACCAGCAACAGCCTCAATAAAATCATCTACATCATCCATAAAAGGAAGAATGTTTTTCTTTACATAAGCGTTTTTCTCACATGCAGAAATAATTTCTGCCCTATGCTGCTCAATAAAGTCGTACAGATTTTGGTACTGGGCATTAATAGCATCCTGCTTTAATTTGAGCTCTTCTGCAGCCGCATGGTAATCATCATCGCACATTAGGTAGCTTTTCTCAAAATCGTAGTGATAATATTTTTGCCCGGAAAGATGGCTGCTCACTCTTTTTTTGATTCCATCTTTTGTTAGCCCATTATTGCTAAGTAGCCCCAAAATTTCGGTGGGAATAGTGGTGACAAATTTCCGCCAGAATTTATTGGTTTCGTCTTCCAAAATCGCGGAAGCATCTTGCATTAAATCAATCCCAAAAAGCTGGTCGGTTTCAAAAGCAAATTCATTTAACGTTTGCTGGCAAAAACTGTGAATGGTTAAAACCGATGTTTCATCTAAAAACAAAACAGCTTCTTTTAACAATTCCTTTATTTCCTCTGGATTTTTATCAGAAACGGTTTTTACCAAATTGCTTATGGTACTGTCTTTTATGGTTTCGCCTTGGGCTACTTTATAAGCCAAACGCACAAACAACCTAATACGTTCCTCCAATTCTGCAACAGCTGCTTTGGTAAAAGTTACCATCAAAATTTCTTTGATAGCAATATTTTTCTCCAGCAATAAGCGCAAAACCAAAATTGCGATAGAATAGGTTTTTCCTGTTCCTGCACTTGCTTCAATTAAGTTGCTGCCTTCGAGTTTTACGGTGCTAGCGTTAAAGTTTGTCTTCATGTTTTATTTTAATGATAGAAGGATTGAATTTTGAATGATAGAATGCTTTTATAATGAGAGAATGAATGAATTTTGAATGATAGAATGCTTGTTAATCTTTGTTCCTTGCTCTTTCCATCTTTACTCTTTTTAATAAAATAATGCTCGCTAATCTTTATTCCTTGCTCTTTCCATCTTTGCTCCTTATCGATAGTACTCCGGAAAAAGCACCTCCAACGGACTAATGATCTTCTCAAAGTTTGCTTTAAATTCTATCAAAACTTCGTTTTCATCTTGTTCCTCGTAAGCTAGTTTGTTATCAAAAAAGCCATCCTTGTATTTTTGTAAAATGTAAGGGTCGTTGCAAGGGATATTATAATTATTTAGTCTGTCATCCACTGCTTTTTTGAATTTATAAAAGTTTAAACCATTTAAATCTCTCGGTAAAATTTTAAAATCAGGGTAAAAAGCTAGAATCTCGTTATGGCCAAAAACATATAAATCAAAAAGTTCTACCAATTTAAGTTTGGCTTCATCTTTAGTAATTTTAGCTGCTTTAAATATTTTCTCTTTGCTGGCACTGATAAAATTTAACTCTAAATTTAAACCGGCAGCCTGCACCATCAAATATTTTAAATAAGCTTCTAGTAGATATTTAATCTCAGATTTTGACCAGGAAACCATTACCAATTTATCTCCGTAAATTCCTGCTATTTTGCCATTGAACCTAATTTTCGCTTCCTCAATATTTAAGTCAATATCAACTATTAGCTCGGTAAAGCCGTTTATGCATTCTTTGAACAGTTCCCTGATATTCGCTACTTCATCTTCAGTATTTTTGAACACAACATTTGCCATGTTTTTAAGCGGTAAAGCACCAGTTTTTAACATTCGTTGTTTAAGCTGAACTTGTTGTGCTTCATCCGCGGAAAGCAGTTGCTGTTTCAAATTCCAACTTTGTAAACTGTCCATCCCAAAAAGCTCAGTCTCTGCTAAAAGCGATTCTTCGCTGCCATAATAAATCGCTAAAACCTTATTGAAATAAGCTTTAAACGGGTTTTTAAAAAAGTTGATAAAATCTTGAATGCTGACATCGCTAAAGCTCAATTCTTCTTTAACATATATCCGTGATAAATCGAGTTTTTTATCATCACTCACGGCTAAATAGTTTATTTTATCGCCTTCGTTATTCTTCGGACTAAAATTATGTAGCGAGTGTTTTTGGATGATTTTTTTGCTAAGTTCGTCACTTTCTGGAAACTTAGTTTGCAAGTAATCAATCAGTTCATCCACCAAAGCCGATGGCGGAATGGTGCTATTATCCTTTGAACTTTGCCCAATATAACTGATGTACAAATAATCCTGTGCCGAAAGCAAGGTTTCTAAAAACAAGTGCTTATCGTTCTCTTTCACGTTTCTATCACCCTTACGGGGATGTTGAACCATCAGATTAAAGTTTACCTGATTTTCTTTACGTGGAAATTTATCGAAATTTAAACCCAACAAAGCCACCACTTTAAAAGGAATACTGCGCATGGGAATCAACGAACAAAAAGTAATTCCACCTCCAGCAAAAGAACTGCTACGCGTGGTTGCACTTACTGTTCGCAAAAAGCTATAGCTAAAAAGCGGATAAGTTAATTCATCCGTAACTAACTCATTTACTGCGTTATATTTTTCTAGCTGGTTCAACAACACTGCATAATCTTCATCAGCGTTTTCGCCAGGGTCAAAAATTAGGTTAACCAGTATATGCTCCACGTATTTTACCCAATCGCTAATGTTTCGGCTTTTTTCTCTTTCACTAACTGAGGAAATCAAAACCTGAGCGAAATGTACAAATCTCACAATTTCGTTAGATGCAGCACCTTCCACCATATCCAAAGGATATATGCTGTTGGTTTCTGTAAAGTATTCTTCCTCACCGCTCATGCAAATACCGTAAATTATACGCTGTAGGCCGTAATTCCAACTCACAAAAACGCTGTCGTCTTCCAAGTCTCCCTCGGCACCAAACCTAATATTTGCTTTGTCAACCACTTTTCTTATCAGTGCTAAATCGCTAATTCCAAAGCGTTTTCTGATGTACCCAAAATCCAACAGTTGTAAAACTTCTTCGGCCTTTAAGTTTTGGGCATTCATTTGCATCAAAGCAATTAAGGCCGCAGCAATGGTATCATTGGCGCTAAAACTTTCATCTGCAATAGAAAAATGAAATTTGTGCGGTGCATTTTTGAAAACTGCCTTAATATATGGTGCGTAACTGTCGATATCGCTCACCATTACCACAATGTCTTGGGGAGAAAGTTTTTCTTTTCTTTTATCCACCAGCGCCACTAAAAAATTGTAAAGCGCCTCTACCTCTCGGGCTGGCGTATAACAGGAGTGGATGCTCAAAGAACCATCGTTTATATCTGCAGAATTTAAATTTGCCCTATCGGCATCGCCAAAATTATAGGCTATTTTTTGCTGAATTTTGTGAAGTAAACTGTCTGTTTGTGGTTCTGTAATGGCAACTTCTTCATAATTATTTACCAACTCATCGCTTTTAAAAAGCATCCAAAATGTATTTTGAATCACTTTTCCCCAACTCGTTAGCAAGTTATTACCCAAATTATTGGCGGTGTTTTCAATTAAACCTTTCCGTTGTAAACGATAAGCCTGTTTTTCACTCAAATCCTCAAACCAATAAACACCCGGCGCTGGGTTGATTAAATAATAAGAAAAATCTATCTGCTGCCCAACTGCCTCAAAAATTTGAAGGTGAAATTCTGTAGTTACCGATAAGCCAAACAAAAAAACCGAAGGCATTTTGTTTTTTAAAATTTGCTGCTTTGCTGGGTCTTTTAAAGTTTTGATAATATATTCCTCCACACGGGTTTTATCAGGAATTTTATTTTCGGTTAGCTCATTTGTTTTTACCCAAAGGTACTTTTGCCAATCGTCTTTACTAAGATTGCTTAAATCGCCCTCGTTCCAATCTTGAATAAGTTCTGTCCGGTAAATTTGGTATTGGTCAAACAAATCCGCTACTTTTTCTGCTAAAGCAATGCGTTTTAAATCCTTATCAGGCGTGTCGGCAGTGTAATAAGCGCTAACGTCTTTGAAACGATTGATAAACTCCCGCTCGCCCAAAACCCTAAAAATCAGCCACGTTTGGTTTTCAACAGTTAGCGGTTTGCTAAATTCGCCACCCAAAATGGCGTAAATCTGATTCACTAAATCATTGGGTTTTAAAAACTTATAATTTGCCGCGATGCCCAAATTTTCTGCCAATTGCAAACGCAACCAATTGTTCATCCCTTCGGTTTGTGTAACCAAATAATAGGGCTGAAAAACCGAAATTTCTTGTGCTTGTAAATCGCGACAGAGATATTTTGATAATATAGATAAGGAGTTGGAAACCTGTAAACGCAATGCCATAAAAGGGGATTAGTAATTTAAAAATCTTTGGCTAATGCCAGATGCTCTTTTTACCTGAGCGGCAGCGGCGCTTAAAATTGAATCTTCCGTTGCTTGTATAAGCACCTTCTTTTTTGCCCTTGTAACGCCTGTATAAAGTAGTTCGCGAGTTAAAATATTGATGCCTTCTGTTTTTGGGAGCAGAATAAGAACTTGCTCAAACTCGGACCCCTGACTTTTATGAATGGTCATTGCAAAAACAGTTTCAACACCCGATAATAATCCTGGTAAAACTTCCTTTAAATTGCCTTCACTATCTTCAAAATGTGCTTTCAAAACACCGTGGTCATCTTTTCTGATAATACCAATATCGCCATTAAACAAACCTAACGCGTAATTATTGCTGTTCATAATAATAGGGCGATGTTCGTAAAATTCGGTTTCGGTTTTTAAAAGAGATTGATTGGCGAGGTACTGTTCTATTTTTTTATTGGTGACGTATAAACCTTGTTCACCTTCTCTAATTGCACATAAAACCCGCAATTGATTAAATTTTTGTAAAGCTGTTTTAATGTCGGGCTCCGCTATATAAGCTTTATAGCCTGATACAAAATTTTCGAAAACAGATTTCTCAAATTCAGTGTCAATTAAAACTTGTTCATCTTTGTTTTGATGGATGAACTCTTTAATCTTCGGTTCATCATTAACAATAATGGCGGCACTAAATTTCCCGATTCCTTCTTCGCTATTAAAACGATGACTAAATTTTAACTCTACAATATGCTGAAAAAGAGGGTGTTCTGACGGAGCAGTTGCCGTTTTAATTTGCGATGTAGCATCGGTTATAAAAGAATTAATCAGCGATTGTTGTTCGCTGCTGAACAAATTTAATTCGGGCTGTGCCATACATAAATCGCCAAATAAACTCCCGGCTTCTACGGAAGCCAACTGGTTTTTATCGCCCAGTAAAATTAGTCTGGTTTGCTGCCCAACCGCATCCAATAATTTCGAAAATAATGCAGCGTCAATCATTGAAGATTCATCAACAATCACCACATCAAAGTTTAAAGGGTTTTCCGCATTGTGCTTAAAATATGGGGAATCCGCAATGTAGCCTAACAATCGATGCAATGTTGACGGCTGAATCTCTTGAAATTTGGTTTTAATATCCTCTGAAACATCTAACTGCGCACTTTTTAATGACTCCGCCATCCTTGCAGAAGCTTTCCCTGTTGGTGCGGCTAAACCAACTTTTAAAGCTGGATTTAGCTGGAATAAAATAGCTAAAATTTTAGCAACGGTGGTGGTTTTTCCGGTTCCTGGTCCGCCTGTTATAATGCTGAAGTTATTAAGGTAACTGCTAACAGCGGCAGCCAATTGCCAATTTACAATACCGAGGTTGCTTGGGAATAAGGTGCTGATAAATGTTTTATTCTTTTTAAGTTCATCAATTCTGTTAGCCTCGCTGGCTTGTTCAGTTTGTACAAAAGCCTCAATTCGGTCCAATATTTTACTCTCGTAATTAAAATAACGTTGTAAATACAATCGGTTTTGATGCAAAATAAAGGGTTGCTTTTCTTCGTCAACAGTACTAACTAATTTATTATTCGGCAGTGCTTTTATCGCTTCATCCAAAGATAAATAATAGGGTGGAAGCTCATCTTGCGGAACATCAATAGCAGATAAATCCAAACAAATGTGCCCTTCAGCTAGCTTTTTTGAAACCAAATAAGCCAATGGTTTTAGCGATTCGCTTTTAAAAAAAGAAGCAAATTGTTGGTGAATATCGTTGTAGGTTTGCATTTGTTGTTTTAAATATTTGGGCGTTCGGGCGGGCTATCCGCTCATACTTCACAGGCCTTAACCGCGTTGGCCGGTATCCGCTTTTATCCCTAACGCACAAGCAGGTTTAGGATTTCAAGATAGGAAAAATATGATTTCAAGAACCAATTGTGGAAAGCTTTTTTTAAAAATTTATTTGCAAAGGATAAACATTAAAAACCGAATATCTTATTAACTTCATGCGTTAGTTTGAATTAGAATTAAATTATTTTTTAACCTAAAACTGCTTAAAATGCTTAAAAGTATTTGTCCTAAATTGCCCATGCGTAACAAGCAAGCAACCCTAAAATATTATCAACAGCTTGGTTTTGTGATTTTGGCTGATTATGGGGATTATGTATTGGCAAAAAAAGACGAAATTGAAATTCATTTTTTTGAGTTTAAAGCGCTAAACCCAGAAGATAACTACGGTCAGGTTTATATCAGAACAAATGGTATCGAAAATTTATACGCTGATTTGTTGCGTCAAAATATCGCTATCCACCCAAATGGGAAATTAAAAACGCAGCCTTGGGGCCAAAAAGAATTTTCTTTGCTTGACCCTGATTCCAACTTGCTTACATTTGGTGAAGATGCGTAAATTAAAAATCTGGCAATATAAATTTACACATGGATAAGCAAATTTTACTGGATTTAGTTAAAGAACGCATGCATTTTGGCAAACACAAAGGATGGTTATTATGTGATTTGCCAGTTTCCTATTTAGAATGGTTTGCATCAAAAGGTTGGCCTCCCGGAAAACTGGGACATCAACTAGCCACGATTTACGAAATCAAAATCAACGGTTTAGAGGAATTGCTGAAACCATTTAGGAGAGGCTAATCTGAAGGTCGCTCAAACCACTGAACAACCTAACCACCGAATCAACTAACCACCTAACCAACTAGCCAACTTTCTTAAACGAAAAATTTCTTTGAGAAAAATAGCTAAACAACGTTACTACCACAAAAGTTAACATGTAAGATGGAGTAGGGTACCAGTGCATAACATCCACAAAAAGCTTCATGAAAACGTAGTTAAGTAGAATGCAAACTAAAACTACCGACAAATACCTAAACAATTGCACTCTTTTGAGCAGGTACGAACCGCCAAAAACAACATAAGTATTTAGGTAAAATCCGATAGGAAAAGTGATACTAAAGGCCACCAAAAAAGAGAATATGTGCGAACTGATGGCAATTTGTGGCGCAAGATGAACAATCTGCTTTTTTACTATAAAATTTTCTGTAACCGCAAAAATGATAAAGTTTAAAACCGCGTTTCCGCCGCCACAAACTGCGTATCTGTAAGTTTGCAAAGGAATCAGCTTTTTAACCAGCGGATAAAAGCTATCAATTAATTGAATAAGAAATTGCTGAAACAGGCGATTCAACTTTTTAACCATCGGCGGCAAATATAGTTTTCTAAACAGGTTTTTAAAATTGCTATTTTTTTACGTGGTGCGCAGTTAAGCCTTTTTTTGCTAAAATCACACTAATTAGTATCAATACCGAACATAGCAAAAATGGTGCGCCCGGAAAATGAACAGTAGCATTTTTTGCAGTAAAGTAAGAAAAAATACTGGTCATTAAAGGCGGTGCAAAAATGGTGGTTGCACTCATTAAGCTGGTTAATGCGCCTTGAACCTCGCCCTGCTCGTTACCAGATGCGTAACTGCTAATAATGCTTTGCAATGCAGGATTTGCAATTCCTCCTAATGAATATGGAACAATAAATGCAAACATAAAAATGCCGGAGGGCGCAAATGCAAACAATAAAAAACCAATACTATATAGCGTTAAGCCAACATATAAACTTTTTTCTTGCCCAAATTTAGGAATTGCCCACCTAATAATTCCGCCCTGAACAATGCCCACCATTAAGCCTACCGCACCTAAAGAGTAACCTACCCAAGCTTCTGTCCAGCCAAATTTTTCCATTCCGTAGTATGACCAAACACTTTGCAAGCCATTATTTGCGGTATATAAAAGAATAAGGGTTACAATTAAACTACCTACCGCCGGGTATTTTTTTAAAGCTAGCAAAGAACCTATCGGGTTGGCTCTTTTAATATCAAACGGTCGCCTACCTTCAACAGGTAAAGATTCTGGCAAAACAAAAAATCCGTAAAGCGTATTTAAAAGGCTTAATCCGGCGGCCGCAAAAAACGGGATACGCGAGCCAAATTGACCCAACAAACCCCCAATTACGGGTCCTAAAATAAATCCTAAACCAAATGCAGCGCCAATTAGTCCAAAATTTTGTGCTCTTTTTTCTGGAGTGCTAATATCCGCAATGTAGGCGGAAGCGGTTGTAAAGCTTGCTCCAAATGCGCCCGCAATTACCCTACCTACAAAAAGCCACCAAATTGTTGGAGAAAAAGCTAAAAAGAGGTAATCAATCCCAAATCCTAACAAAGAAAGCAACAAAACAGGTCGCCGGCCAAATCTATCGCTTAAATTACCTAAAACAGGTGCGCATATAAACTGTACAAAAGCATAAGCAAAGGTCAACCATCCTCCATAGCTTGCTGCTTCGCTTAAGGTGCCATGTATAAGTTCTTTGATTAAGGTAGGCAGTACAGGGATAATAATTCCCAATCCTGTAACATCCAATAAAAGCGTTATAAAAATAAAACTTAAGGCTGCTTTTTTGTTTTTGTGCATTTTTTTAAAAAGTAGAAAGTTAAAAGTGGGAAGTTAAAAGTGGGAAGTATTGTTAACGCGTCATATCAATTACTAAAATAATTATTGTAGACTTTCTGCAAAAATCGTTGACAAAAAAGCTCTTACAAAAACAAATGCCCGATTTTATTCGGGCATGTTATGATTTTTTATATGTATTTGTTGCCGTGTTTTTGTTTTACATCGGCAACAACTTGTTTTACGTGTTGCTCGCTACTACGCGGACAAATCATTAAGGTGTTGTTAGCTTCTACTACTATAAAATCGTGTAAATCTTTTAATATCACTAATTTATCTTTAGGCACATTAACCATACAGTTAGATGAGTTATACATTATTACCCCTTCCTGATTGATTACCGCATTACCCGAAAAATCTTTATCGGCGAGGTCATAAACAGAGGCCCAGGTCCCTAAATCAGACCATCCAAATTCTGATGGCATAACGTAAACGTTATCCGCTTTTTCCATGATGCCATAATCAATAGAAATATTGGTGCATTTTTGAAAAGCGGTTTGGATAAAATCTTTTTCTGAGGCAGAATTATAATGGTTCTTCCCGCTTCTGAAAATATCACTCATATCTGCCAGGTGTTTATCAAAGGCGGCTATAATCGCGGAAACGCTCCAAACAAAAATGCCCGAGTTCCATAAAAAATCGCCGCTGGCTAAAAACGTTTGCGCAATTTCTAAAGAAGGCTTTTCTGTAAAGGTTTTTACTTTGTGTAAATTATCTTCAATGGTGCCTTCAGCATACTGGATGTAGCCGTAACCGGTATCAGGGCGAGAAGGTTTAATACCTAAAGTAATTAGGCAATTGTGCTTTTTACTATCGGCTAAAGCTTTGTTAATGGTTTCTACAAAACGCTCTGTTTCTAAAATTAAATGGTCAGATGGGGCTACCACAATCTGCGCATCAGGATTTAGCTGCTTAATTTTATAACAGCC
This sequence comes from Pelobium sp., assembly GCA_036379295.1. Lineage (GTDB taxonomy): Bacteria > Bacteroidota > Bacteroidia > Sphingobacteriales > Sphingobacteriaceae > Pseudopedobacter. The sequence continues at coordinate 10,770 of DASVGY010000141.1, read as the reverse complement.
ATAGGCAATACACGGTGCGGTATTACGCATAATTGGTTCGCCGATAATTTGGTTATCAGAAAGTTCTGGAAGCTGCTCTTTTACTAAATCAAAATAGTTCTCATTGGTGAGAATATATATGTTTTCAACCGGTAATATCTTTTTAAATCTCTCGAAAGTATTTTGAATTAAGCTTTTTCCGGTGCCTAAAACATCTAAAAATTGCTTAGGGAAAGTAGTCCTGCTAACTGGCCAAAACCTGCTCCCAATACCTCCTGCCATTATCAGGGCATAATTGTTTTTATTCATATAGTTGATGTATTATATAATTCCTTCGCGTAGCAAATCATGTAGATGTACAACGCCTTCGTATTTATTATTCTTTGTAACTATGAGTTGGGTTATGTTAAACTGTTTCATTGTATTTAACGCCATAACCGCCATTTCTGCCTCATCAATCGTTTTAGGATTTTTGTTCATAATAGCTACGGCTTTTAAATTTTCAAAAGACTGGTATTTTTCCATCATTCTTCGCAAATCCCCATCCGTAATAACGCCTCTAAGGTCACCATTTTCCACTATAGCTACAACTCCTAATCTTTTTTTGGTGATTTCTAAAATAGCCTCCTTTATAGTTGCATTGATTCCTAATTCGGGTTTTTCATTTTGCCGGCTTAAATCTGCAACTTTAAGGTAAAGTTTTTTACCTAATGCGCCGCCCGGATGATACTTTGCGAAATCTTCTTTACTAAACGCCCTGCACTCCACCAAACATACTGCCAATGCATCGCCCAAAACCAATTGTGTGGTTGTGCTGGTTGTAGGTGCTAAGTTGTTAGGGCAAGCTTCTTTATCAATACTCGCATCCAAAACATAATCAGATTGTTGAGCAAGGTATGAGTCTTTTTCGCCAACGATACAAGCTAAAGGGTTTGAACCTTGCTTAAGCAGTGGAATAAGTACTTTTATTTCGGCGGTATTGCCGCTTTTTGATAAGCACAGCACTAAATCGTCTTTTTGGATAATGCCTAAATCGCCATGGACCGCATCCGCAGCATGCATAAAAATTGAGGGAGTTCCGGTAGAATTGAAAGTAGCAACCAGTTTTTGTGCGATAATAGCGCTTTTTCCTACACCAGTAACAATCACCCTACCTTTTATGTTTAGAATCTTATTTACCAGCTTTCCAAAATCAGCCGATAATTGAAGCGACAATCTTTTAAGCGCTTCTGTTTCAATGGAAATTGTTCGTTCTGCAATCTCTAAAATTTCTTTAGATGACTTCAATATTGTAAATTTTATAATTAAATATATTTATTTCACAAAAATATGTTATTTTGATTGCTAAAATCAGCATGGGCTGTTTTTTTTGATGATAAAAATGCAGATTAAAAAATCGTTAATAGACAATTTACAAACATTTTTTGGTTTCGATAATTTTAAAGGCGACCAGGAAGCTATTGTTGATAGTGTTTTAGAAAAGAAAGATACCTTTGTAATTATGCCAACTGGCGGGGGCAAATCTATTTGCTACCAGTTACCCGCTTTAATGAGCGATGGTACAGCATTGGTGATTTCGCCGCTAATTGCACTGATGAAAAACCAGGTAGACCAACTTAGGGCCTTTGGCGGTAGAGAAAGCATTGCCCACTTTTTAAACTCATCTTTAAATAAAACCGAAATTGCAAAGGTAAAACAAGATGTGCTTGCCGGGGAAACCAAGCTTTTGTACGTGGCGCCAGAATCACTTACTAAACAAGATAATATTGATTTTTTGAAATTGCTTAAAGTTTCTTTTGTAGCAATTGATGAGGCACATTGTATTTCTGAGTGGGGACACGATTTTAGACCCGAATACCGGAAAATTAGACAGGTGATTAACAATATTGATGATAATATTGCGCTAATTGCTTTAACGGCAACGGCTACGCCAAAGGTGCAGTATGATATTCAGAAAAACTTGCAGATGACTAATGCAAACCTTTTTAAATCATCTTTTAACCGCCCTAATTTATATTACGATGTAAGGCCTAAAAACAACGTTATCAAAGAAATTGTTAAATACATCAAAAACAACCAAGGAAAATCTGGGATAGTTTATTGCTTAAGTCGTAAAAAGGTGGAAGAAGTGAGTAACGCTTTGGAAATTAATGGCATTAAATCGCTCCCTTACCATGCTGGTTTGGACCCAAAAGTTAGGGCCGAAACGCAGGATAAGTTTTTGATGGAAGATGTGGACGTAATTGTTGCCACCATAGCTTTTGGGATGGGGATTGATAAGCCTGATGTGCGTTATGTAATCCACCATGATATTCCAAAAAGTATGGAGGGTTATTACCAAGAAACCGGTAGGGCAGGAAGAGATGGCGGAGAAGGGGTTTGTATTGCTTTTTACTCTGAAAAAGATATTGACAAGCTCGCAAAATTTATGAAAGACAAGCCCGTTTCTGAGCGGGAAATTGGTACACAAATTTTAAAAGAGGTTATTGACTATTCAGAATCAGCAGTTTGTAGGCGAAAGCAGATTTTACATTACTTTGGCGAGAACTTTAACGAGGTTGGCTGTAACAATATGTGTGATAATTGCAGGGCCGAAAAACAATATTTTGCTGCAGAAGAATCTTTAAAAATAGTTTTAAATTTAATAAACGAGTTTGGCGAAAAATTTGACGACCATTATGTAATTAACGTTTTAATGGGGGTTGAAACAGCCCAAATCCAGTCGTACAAGCATCACCAAAGCAAATATTTTGGTTTAGGAAAGGAGCAGGGTTTACTGCTATGGAAATCCGTGTTGAGGCAGGCACTTTTAGATAATTTTGTATCAAAGGATGTTGACAACTTTGGGCTTTTAAAAATTACTAAATCCGGCTTAAACTTTATCAAAAGTCCGTATCCTTTACGCTTTATTTTGAATAGGGAAATGGAAGCAATTCGCCCTGATGATGAAGATAACGCTCAGCATGGCGGTGGCGCAGTAGATACGCAGTTACTCCAACTGCTAAAAGATTTGCGTAAAAAAATAGCTAAGCAAAAAAATCTTCCGCCTTTCGTAATATTTCAAGACCCTTCGTTGGAAGAAATGTGTACGCACTATCCGATAAATATGGAGGAGTTAAAACACATTTCTGGCGTAGGAAACGGTAAAGCTCTAAAGTTTGGTACGCCTTTTATAGAGCTGATAAAAGGCTATGTTGATGAAAATGAAATTGACCGCCCAATTGACTTTGTGGTAAAAACCACCGCAAATAAGTCGGCTTTAAAAGTTTCCATTATTCAAAACATTGACCGGCAGATATCTTTAGAGGATATTGCAGCCTCAAAGGGAATTTCTTATGAAGATGTATTGAAAGAAGTTGAGTCAATAGTAAGTTCGGGTACTAAGCTTAATTTAAATTATTTTATTGATGAAGTTATTGATGATGACCGACAGGATGAAGTATTCGATTATTTTAAATCTGCTGATGTGGACTCAATAGATAAAGCGTTAGAAGAATTAGGCACCGATGACTACAATTTTGAAGAAATACAACTGATGCGAATTAAGTTTATGTCTGAGTTAGGAAATTAATAGATGAGGCTTAAATTAAAGATAGAAACTAAAAATTCGAAAGTTTAACGCAGATCGCGTGATAGAAACAACCATTCATTTAGACATTACCCAATTACCCAAATGACGCTTAACATCCCAAAAATAAAAAATATAAATTCAAACAATTTCTTTTTAATGGCTGGACCATGCGCTATAGAAGGCGAAGAAATTGCGTTTAAAATTGCCGAAAGAATAGTAAAGATTACCGATAGGTTGAATATTCCTTATGTGTTTAAGGGTTCTTACCGCAAGGCAAACCGTTCGAGGTTGGATTCTTTTACTGGAATTGGCGACGAAAAAGCACTCAAGATTTTAGAAAAAATTGGTAAAGAATTTAACGTTCCAACGGTAACAGATATACACGAAAGTGGCGAAGCGGCAATGGCTGCGGCGTATGTAGATGTGTTGCAAATTCCTGCATTTTTGTGCCGTCAAACAGATTTGTTGATTGCCGCCGCTAAAACCGGAAAAGTGGTTAACGTTAAAAAAGGACAATTTTTATCAGCCGGTTCTATGAAATACGCTGTAGATAAAATCACCGAGAATGGAAACCCAAATGTATTACTAACAGATAGAGGAAACACCTTTGGCTACCAGGATTTAATTGTTGATTTCAGAGGAATTCCGGAAATGCGCTCTTTTAATGTACCAGTAATTATGGACTGTACGCACTCTTTGCAACAACCAAATCAAGCATCAGGAGTAACCGGCGGAAAGCCAGCTTTAATAGAAACTATTGCTAAAGCAGCTATTGCGGTTGGCGCAGATGGTTTGTTTATAGAAACGCATCCTGATTTAGCAAACGCAAAATCAGACGCTGCAAATATGTTGCAACTAGACTTGCTAGAAGGTTTGCTAGAGAAACTAATCCGTGTGAGACAGGCAGTGATATAAGCTGCCGTAGTTAACCTACTTCAATTTAACGTAACAGCTAAATTGCATTTTAAGTTGAGTTTTTTGAGCAAGCGGCGCTTAGATTAAAAGTTTCGAGGATTTTTTGCGCTGTTAAGTTCTGTAAAGGAGATTAGTTGATCAAACCTTGAACTTGGCGCCTTGTAATAAATAAGGATTTGGTAATCGTTTTCCGTTTCAAAAAAATTTCCTTCAAATACATTTTTACCAAGCAATTTGCCGTTACCATCCGCCCAAACGTATTGGTACTCCACTACGCCTTGTTTAATAAGATTGGTAAGGGTAAATTCTTTACGGTCAGCATTATAAACCATCCTATTGGTATTGTTTCTTTGGTAAGCATTAAATTTGCCCACAACGTAAGCAAAGCCATCAGTGCCTGGCGCAGCTGCCTTTAAAACAAAATTAACATTGGCATAGTCAGCATCATATTGCGGGTCAAACCCCTCTTGATTAATGGTATAAAAATTTCCGTCTTCATCAAACTGAAAAGTATAGCCCTTTGTGCTCCTGTCTAAATCTGCAAACAAGTTGACGGTAAAAATGCTATCTTTAATGGTTTGATAAACCCCCTCAGAATTATACCTAAAGCTTCGAGTATCAAAACGTCTAAACTCATTGCCTCCAGGAAAATCGTTTGTTAAGTTATTAGCATAAACCAAAGAGTTTTTTCTGATAAATAACGGGACTTTTGTGTTTTCCGAAATATGTGTTCTTTGGTTTTGCATTATAGTAGCCGTAATTTCTTGATAGGCATTTTGGATATTTAAGTTTGGATGAAAAATAGTGAAGTTTATTTTTTGGTTACTATTTCTGTTTTGTACGATAAATGAAGGCACAATTTCGGCCTGAACAGAAACTTTGGTTTCTACGATGTAAAATCTACGGGTCAGCAGCAGTTTGCTCGGATCCCCGTTTTCGTAGACTTTAAGTAAATAGTTGCCGGATATTTTTGGAATAATGCTTGAATTAGGCAAAGTAATTTCGTAATGCGTATAGTTTTGGTACGTATTGTTTGCTAGTTGGTAGGTGTTTACAAATTCTTCACTGTAATTTTCTAAATAATCTATAGTGGTGATTGGAGATGGAGTCCAATCGGCGTTGCAGTGTACCACGCTATAATATAAATTATGTCTTCCGCCACGGATATCATCAAACCTTAGTATTAATTTCTCGCCGCTTCCTAAATTCAAAATAGGAAAAGATTGTTCTTTTTTGAGGTTGTAAAAGGCAACGGTTTTTATTTGCGGGATGTAGTTAACATCATCATAAATTAGCGTAGCAGATGGCACTTCAAACTGGGCGGAACGTGGCTTTTTAGACTTTTTTTGAGCGTAAGAGGCGGTAGTAAAATACGCAGTAAAAAGTAAGGCACAGGCGGTAAACAGTAAGATTCTCTGTAAAACAAAATTTTGTTCCAATCTCATATTTTATATTTAAGAGTGTGAGTAGTAATTATAGCGTATGAAATAATGTGTAACTAGGTTTGTTTAGGTTTTAACTCATCAATAGCGCTAAATAATAAAACCTAATCCCGGCGGCTAGCTAATCAAAATTTCTAAATTGAATAAAATCAAACTTTTTAAACCAATTTTCAAAACGTTTAAATTCTTCCTGCCTTTTTTGTAACACTTTATTACCGACTGCCTGGCGTTGTTTTTTATCCTTCTAAAATCATAATTTCCTCAGCTACTTCTTCCCATTTTAATTGAATTGCGCCTAAACTTTCTTTAGTTTTAGCATAACGTTCATTAACTTCATTTAATTTTACGTTGTTGCTGTAAACCTCTTCGCTCGCAATTTCTGCCTCAAGGTTTTTAACCGCTTTTTCCTTTTCAGCAATTTCCTCTTCTAGCGTTTGTAAACTTAAGTTTAATTTTTTTAGTTGCTTTTTCTTTTCTTCTAATTCAGAAGGTTTAACTTCCTCTTTCTTTGGTTTATGTGCTTTAGCAGGTTTAATACCACCTTGGTCGCCAGTTTTAGCCCTTCTTGTCTGCCATTCTTCATATTCCTGATAAGTTCCGGGGTATTCTTGGATGTTTTGTCCTTCAATAAACCAAATTTTATTAGCTACATTATCTAAAAAATACCTATCGTGAGAAACTGCAATAAACGTACCTTCGTATTGTTGCAAAGCCTGAATTAATATATTTACCGATTGAATATCTAAATGGTTGGTAGGCTCATCTAAAATCAAAAAGTTTGAATCTGTAGTCAATGATTTGGCCAAAGCAACTCTTGACTTTTCTCCGCCGGATAGCACCCTTATTTTCTTGAATACATCATCACCGGTAAACAAAAAACAACCTAAGATAGAGCGCAACTCGGTATCGGTATGTTTTGGGGCGAAAGATTGTAGCTCTTCTAAAATAGAATTTTCTAAATGCAAACTTTCTAGCTGGTGTTGTGCAAAAAAGGTAGTGGTTACGTTATGGCCTGTTTCGCATTTACCTTTGAAATCCTCTGTTCCGGCAATTATCCTAAGCAGGGTAGACTTACCTTTACCGTTGGCACCAATTAAAGCTATTTTATCTCCTTTTTCGATAACACCATCGGCGTTAGCTAATATATCAATAGTTGGGTAACTTTTGTAAGCTTCCTCAATTCTAACCACGTGTCGGCCGGAGGGTTTAGAAAATTTGAACCTAAAGTTTACGGTAGGGTTTTCATCATCCACATCTTCAACACGCTCCAATTTATCTAGAGCCTTCATCCGTGATTGTGCCATTTTAGCCTTAGATGCTTTTGCTCTAAAACGTTCAATCAAACGTTCTTCCTGCTTAATCTTTGCTTGTTGATTTTTAAATTCGCCTTTTTGTATTTCGCCTCTAAGGGCTTTTTCTTCAAGATAGAAAGAATAGTTTCCGGCATACACAGTTAATTTGCCTTTTCGTGATTCAACAATACGGTTTACTATCTTATCAAGAAAATACCTGTCATGAGATACAATAACAATGGCTCCATCAAATCCGTTCAAATAATTTTCTAACCATTTGATAGACGGTAAATCCATGTGGTTGGTAGGCTCATCTAGCAGCAAGATATCCGGAGTTTGCAATAATATTTTAGCTAACATAACCCGCATACGCCAACCTCCAGAAAACGTATTTAACGGACGATGCTGATCCTCGGCACTAAAACCTAAACCTGCTAAAATTTCGTTTGCCCGATACTCAATGCTGTAACCATCTAAGGCTTCAAACTCTAACTGTTTATCACTTAGCTTATTAAGAATATCTTCCGAGTAATCGGTTTCCAGCTTTTTTAACAAAACCTCAATCTCATCATGTAACTGATTTTGCCGTTCAAAAGCCTCCATGGCCACATGCAAAATAGTGTGATGAGAATCGTACGAAAGTAAATCCTGGTTTAAATAACCTATTTTGATGTCTTTTGCCATAGAAACAGACCCTGAAGAAGGCTGGTATTCACCGACAATAATTTTGAGGAGAGTAGATTTTCCGGTTCCGTTGGCGCCAATAAGTCCAATTCTTTCGCCCGGTTTTATATGCCAATTGGCATCTTCATATAAAGCTCTTGAGCCAATTAAGAAGGTTAAGTCGTTTATCGCAATCATTAGGGCGCAAAGTTAGTAAATTTGCGCAAGCAATTGCTTTAGGCAGCGGTGTTATTTAGATGGGCTGCGCTATTTTTTATCTTCTTTAGGCTTTGTTTTAGTAATTACACCATCAAGGATATTTGCTTCAATATCATTTTTAGTATGCATTAATGATCGTTTTGTTTTTACTTTTTGCCAATCCGAGCCTACTTTTCTTTTGTCTTGAAAGGTCATGGTGATATCAATTAAAGGGTTATTTCTTTTTTTATTTGCTCGCTAACGTGACGCAGAGTGTTGCTATCGAGCGGGGTGCCCGCTGTTTGTACTATTTTTCCGTCCTTAAAAGTAATTCTGGGGTTTTCTGATTCTACTTTTGACAAACCCAACTCATACTCGTCGTTTCGTTTAACGTAAAACACCTGAACTAATTTGGGAGTAGGATCTCCCACGGGATGTATAGCTATTTCAAATATTCTGTTCATAGAATTTGGATGAAACAAATATTATACCCAAAGCACTAGGGAAATTAGCTTTTTTTTGAATGCTTCAACTCTAATCTTGTTCAAGCTAGAAAAATCAATTGTTGGGCGAGGCTATCTTATCCGAAAATAGTTATATTTTAGCTGAAATTTAATCTCCGAAGCCGATGATTTTACATCAACTTTTATATCTGGATCCAGGAAACGGTGCTGTAATTGCGCAGGTTCTTGCAGCCATAGCGGGTTCTTATTACATAGCTAAAAATTACTTGGTAAATATCTTCAAAAAGAAAAAGAAAGATGATGAATCTTGATGATTTTAGAATTAAATCTTCACGACGCGACCCTGAGTAAGCGGTTTTTGAGGTTAATGGTAAAATTGTTAGAAAAATTAGCGCTGCGCAAATTGATACCCTCAGGCGAATTGGAGAAGGTGGTATTTTTTTTCCGCAGGTCTTAGAAACTAAGGTTGTTGACGCGTTACCCGAAGAATTTTACGAGGTTGAGAAAATTCCATTTATTGTTTTTCCTTACGAGCTGCCATTTCAACTTTATAAAGATTACGCACTGTTTTATTTAAAGCTACTCAAAAAAGCACTTTGGTACGGAAGCTCTTTGAAAGACGCTACCCCTTTCAATATTGCCTACCTTGGAAAGGGTAAATTTTATCATTTTGATTTGGGCTCTTTAGAAAATCACAAAACCGAAACCGGATGGAAGGGTTATCGACAATTTTTGGCGGAATTTTATTTTCCGCTTTTATACCTAACAGAAAACACCGGGATTTATAGTACGGATTTATTTAAGGTGCTTTTTGATAAACAATGGATATACCATTACAAATTTGGCTGGAAAAATTATTTGAACGCTGCATTTAATATCAATTTAGTCTTTTTTAAAAATTCTCGGGTAAAAAAGTTATCTGATAAACACGCGGTAAAAAAAAATAAAATTTCTAAAAATCAGGTGGATAGGAATATTATTTTATTAGAAGAGGCAATTAAGAAGTTTGAGCTACCCAAAGTAAAAACAAAATGGGATGATTATTATTCGCAAACGGTTTTGCAAGATGGTTATGTGTTAAAGAAGGAAAAAGTGGTAAAGCACTTTTCTGAGCAAATTAGATCTTTGAGTATAGTTAATTATGCAATAGATTGGGGCGCTAATGACGGGAAATTTTCTAAGCTTATTTTAGAAACATTTACTAAAGCAACCGTTTTAAGCATTGAGAGCGATTATAATGCTATTAACCAGCTATATTTAAAATGCCGTTCTGAAAAGGTTATACCTATTTATACAGATATTTTAAATTTATCGCCAAATTTAGGATTTGATGGCGAACGGCAATCCCTGAAAAACAGATTGAGCGAAGTTGCGGATGTCCAGCTCTGTTTAGGGTTGATACACCATTTGATTCATCAAGAAAATTTATCATTTGAAAAAGTTATTGAGTTTTTTGCAAGTTGCGCAAAACCAAAGTCATTTTTTATCATTGAATTTATAGATGAAGAAGATCCGCGTCATCAATTAATCAAAAACCCAAATTATCCTTATGCTTTAAGCAGAGATTTCTTTGTTGAAAGTTTAAATACGCATTATGAAGTTTTGGATGCAAAAGAAGTTATCAGTACCAGAGAGATTTTTCTTTGTAGGCGACGAGAACAACCGAGAAAGGAATATGTACGATGAAAATCAAATTATTTAGTAAATGTCAATTCTGGGGATTGGTTTACGTAGCGTTTATAGCGTTTGTTCTTCTATTATGGACAGAAAAAGTTGATACAACGCGTTTTTTAGCCGTGGGAACTGCCTCTCTACTTGTTTCGATGCTTTTTTTAGATAACAATATTACACGTCGTATCTGCTTAATCGGACTTTTAATATTAATCAATCCTTTGCTAAGTGCATTGATTTTTCCCATTGAAAGTAAGGTTTTTAAAGTTTTGGTTTTGCTGGGACTTTTGTGCTGGTGGATTTTAACGGATTTATACAAGTTAAAGCAGCTTGCAACCATAATTATTATTTGCAATATCATATTTGTTTGTCTTTTGATAACAAATTACTACAGTAAAACGTGGGATTATCATTACACTAAAGGGTTGCCACCTATAGCAAAATATATAACAAAGGCGGATACGGAAAGAGATATTTATATCATTATTATGGATCAATTCCCTGCAAATGCTATTATTAGAAAGTATGCGGAAACCGATTCAAGGTTTCAGAAATTTTTAATAAACCAACATTTC
>DASVGY010000140.1:0-3606 GCA_036379295.1 Pelobium sp. | reverse complement strand
CCTTCATTAGAGGCAAAAAAGGTAGGCGACGCTGATTTTGATGCCGGCGCAAAATCCAATGCTGGTTTACCCTTGATTTACCGCAGTTCCGATTTGTCTGTAGCAACCATCACAGCAGATGGGAAAGTACATATTGTTGGGCCAGGCAAAACGCTAATTTTAGCTTTTCATGAAGGTAATACACAATATCACCCGGCAAGTGAGTTAAGAGAGTTGATTGTTGATTAATTCTTTAAGTATTAAAAGTAACAAGAAGCCAATTGAAAAAGGATTCAATTGGCTTCTTACTACTTAGCAGCCCTAACCGTTTTTACCTGGCTTGGAGTAATGATACTGGCTTTATTTCCAAAGCTGTTTCTTACATAACTTAATATATCGGCTACTTGCTGGTCGGTTAAATGGCTAAGCGCCGGCATAGGATTAGCATAAACATCTCCATCTATTTCAATTTCTTCATTAATTCCTTTTAAAACAATATTAATCATCCTTTTTGGGTCGCCCAGAACGTAGGTTGTTTTAATTAATGGAGGGTTCAATCCCATTACTCCGCCTCCATCTGCCTGGTGGCAAGCCATACAATATTGCATATAAGCAGCCTTACCTTTTGATAAATTAAGGCTGGCAGAAGTTGTTTTTGCAGTGGCCTTTTTTGTTGTTTGTGCCTTTAAGATAAATGTAGAGCCAAATATAATTAAGCAAATAAGTGCTATTTTTTTCATTTTATTTTTTAATTTTTATGATATCCTATTCTGTAAATAGTTCCTTTAGTATCATCCGTTATAAATAAAGAACCATCTGGTGCTTGCGCTAAACCACAAGGTCGGTGTTCAGCTTCCCTCGGGGAGTCAATTTCAGCCTTACCAGAAAAATTATCTGCAAAAACTTCCCATTTACCTGAGGGCTTACCATCCTTAAACGGAACAAATACTACAAAATAACCTGCCTGTTTTTCTGGCGCCCTGTTCCACGAACCGTGGAAGGCAATAAAAGCACCATTTTTGTATCTTTGGGGAAACATGTCGCCAGTATAAAAAAGTAAAGCATTAGGAGCCATGTGAGCCGGGAAATCAATAATCGGATCGATGTAATCTCCACTACTTTCGGTTTTACCATCGCCGCCATACTCCGGCGCTATCATCTTCTTTTTCAAAAAAGGATCGTAATAAATGTAAGGCCAGCCGGCATTATCACCTTTTTTAATCATATACATTGTTTCTGCGGGTAATTCGGCAGACTCTTTTGTGGTGTATAACTTTGGCCATGAAGAATTTAAATTGTCTCTGCCATGTTGGGTAACATACAGCGTTTTGTTGGTGCTGTTCCAATCCAGCCCCATTACATTTCTTAATCCGGTAGCGTATCTAACACCATCTTTATAAGTTTGGTTCAACTTGTTAGCCTTAAACTGCCAAATCCCGCCTGCCGAATCAAGAATCGGGCAATTTTCAATACCCTTAGATTCCAGTCCTCTATCTCTAATCTGACAGGAGTTGGAATATGCGCCGATGTTGACGTATATATTATTGTCATCATCTAAAACAATAGATTTTGTTTGATGCTGCCTGCCGGCCTTTAAGCCGTAAATAATTCTTTCTGCTTTGGCAGTGTCAATTACCTCCTCATTACTATTTAGCTTATATCTAAAAACTTCCAAATCTGAAGAAGCGTACAAATATCCATTTTTAATGGTAATGCCCGTTCCAATGTAATTGCCGAAGGATGAAGCTAGCTCGTATTTGCCATCTTTATTATCATCTGTGTAATACAATATGCCCGCTCCGTTCACCAAATTCTTGGTTTTAACATAAAAATTGCCCGTCTTTGTAACAACAAGATGTCGGGCTCTGCCCGCTTTATTAGCAACAATTGCGGCGCCAAAACCCGTTGGTAGTTTCAGTTTAGCGTTATCGGGATCTGCTTTAAATATACTAATGCTATTTTCAAGACTTTTAAAAGCTAAGCAAACGAATAGAAAGCACACTAATAATGGCAAGGAAATATTTTTTCTTTCCGGATTTTTCATGATTTGAGTTAAACTTTATTTTTAGATCCAAATTAAAAACTTTAATGGGTTAATTATTAAATCTTATAAGCAAATCCTAGCGTTATTTTACCGCGTTAGCCAACTACAGAAACAATTTGAAACTATAATAGAATTTACAAATTAGGGATGTTTCCGTTTCTGTAGCTTCAAACATTTACCTTTCAACTTTCTGCTTATTTTAACAAGCCTAATTCCACTGTACATCCACCGCAAATGTGGATGAAAAAAATTACGATAAGTGTTTCGTTGATGTCCTGGAGATGTTGCGATAGAAGCGCCACGTAAAACTTTTTGGTTTACCATAAATTTACCGTTGTATTCGCCAATTGCGCCGGGCGCTTTCGCGAAATTGGGGTAGGGGAGGTATGCACTTTCTGTCCATTCCCAAAGCTTACCCCAGTTTAATTGTAAAGAAGCAACTTCCCATTCAAACTCTGTGGGTAGGCGCATTCCCTTAAATGCAGCAAACGCCGATGCTTCGTAAAAACTGATATGGCAAACGGGTTCATCCATTTCAATGGGATTTAGCCCATCTAAATCATATCGAAACCAGCTTCCATCCGCTTGATGCCAATACAAAGGAGCTTTGATGTTGTTGTTGCGCACCCAATCCCAAGCTTCCGAATGCCAAAATTTAAAATCTTGATAAGCGCCGCTGTTGATAAATTCTAAATATTCGGCATTAGTCACTAGGTTTTTAGAAATTTCAAAATCGTTAATATAAACCTTGTGAATGCCTAATTCATTATCAAAACAAAACTCATTACCTGTGTAACCAATTTCATAAACACCTTCTTTGATCGAAGCAAAACCAACTTCACCAGTAGTTAAATTTGCTTCAATATTTTTTGAAGCGTAAGCCGGAAATAAAGGGTTATGCCCTAAAATATACTTGATGTCGTAACACAATAATTCCTGGTGTTGCTGTTCGTGGTTTAAACCTAGCTCCAGCAATTCTTTCACCTCTTCATTCACTTCGTAAGCTAAAAATCGCTGCATCGCATCATCTACATAAGCTCGATATTTGTAAACATCTTGTACCGTCGGCCGACTTAAATTCCCGCGATTAGTCCGAACTACTCTTGCGCCAACACTCTCGTAATAACTGTTAAAAACAAAATTATAATTGGGGTCAAATTCCTGATATTCGGTGGCGTTCGGCTTTAAAATAAAAGTTTCAAAAAACCATGTACTATGTCCTAAATGCCACTTCGGCGGACTTACATCAGCCACAGGCTGAACCACATAATCTTCCGTTTGTAGAGGTTCGCAAATGGCTTCGGTATGTTTTCTGATGTTGAGGTATTTTTCAGTTAAGGTCATGATGATTTGATGTTTAAATGGTAATATTTGTTTACTTGAGCAAGAGTTTTAGCATTTCGCATTTCGCCTTTTGCTTTTAGCATTAAGCTTGATAAATGCTTTCCCTAAAAGAGTCGGCGTATGCCGCAATGGCTGCGCTTCGGTTATTTTATGAATAAAAATCATTAAAAAAGCAGTTTTTTTCTGCCCACAATTCTCCACTCAAAAAGCCTTGCGCTATCCGCCTAACGCAACCAATA
>DASVGY010000139.1:0-2423 GCA_036379295.1 Pelobium sp. | reverse complement strand
CTTAAAGTGCACTTTAAAGCCAAAAAGCACCTCTGAAAATCCTTGTGTCGCTGGTTCGAGCCCAGCAGGCACCACACCCAAAACAGAAAGCTTCACAGAAATGTGAGGCTTTTTTTTATGTATTCTAGGTTGTGAAGGTATGTTTATTGCTGTTTTACGGTAAACAAATCATCATGAGCGAAAAATACAAAGTTGGCGACCATGTGAGCTGGAACTCCGAAGCGGGACGCGTAAGCGGAAAAATAATTAAAGTGCACACTAAAGATTTTGACTATAAAGGATATGTGCACCATTCCTGTAAAAACGACCCACAATACGAGATAAAAAGTGATAAAACTGCGCACACAGCAGCACACAAAAGCGGCGCATTGCGAAAGCTAAAGAGTTAAAACTTGTTTAATTTATTGAACTAAAGCTTAGCGCCGATAAAATTGCCCGTTTATCCTTAATTAGTCACAATGTAAAGCCAAATTTTTTAAATCAAATGGGATTCGCTATTTTAGAAAGAACAAGAAATTAACGCATGAATGTTTCCGCTTTTTTATTTAAAAGTGCCTGCTGTTTAAACTATGAGTGTTTATCAGCGTACGTTCTTGATCGCTCTTTTTTAAACAGCAACAAGGACTTTATATCTTAGTCCCTGCTAAATCCCAAAGCAGGGTAAACCCTCCCGCAAGTTTCTAAAATTTATAAAACCGTCGGTCAATTTTAATGCTAATAGATAGGTATGTCTCTTTTGGAGGTATTTATTCTTTTGGGATGTGTGAGCGTTAAAGCAAATCGGCAAAATAATAATGACATGTCAGAAAATATCATCGCAGAAAATATAGTAGCAGAAAATCCAAAGCATATTATTTTAACTACCGGGCTTTATGATTTAATAAAAGAACATATCAGACGAAGAAAAGTTACCCCAGCGGAAGAAGCTGTTTTAACTTCTCAATTAAAAAATGCAAAGCAAGTTTTAAGAAAAGATCTTCCAATAGATGTAATAACGGTTGATACGCGAGTAACTATCAAAAATCATAATACCAGCGAAGAAAAAACTTACGTTTTTGTTGGCCCAAATAAAGCTAAAAGAAAGAACAACACAGAATCTATCTTAAGCAAGATTGGATTAGCGTTGTTGGGTTGCAAGCAAGGCGACACGGTAAACTGGTTGCTTGATGACATCCAAAGTGAAGTTGAAGTTTTAAAAGTTGAACGATTGGCTTAATTCTTCTGAATCAGCACCTCTGCCCGGAGGTGCTGATTTAGCTTTTTATTGGGGGAAACCTAAGAACACCGGAGAAACCATGATGAAATTTTTTATAAATACCATGATTTTTGGCCTGTTGCTTTGTTTAAAAACAGAAGCACGACAACAAAAATTTACCCAGTAAGGAAAAATAGAATTCGAAAAAGGACAGCACACGCAAAATTAAATGGAAGATAACCGATGAGACGCGAGAAATAACAGGCTACTATTGTAGAAGGGCAAATGCAGTGATAAAGGATTCTATTTATGTAGTTGCATTTTATACTGATGAAATAGCGGTTTCGGGCGGTCCAGAATCTTTTAGCGGTTTGCCCGGAATGATATTAGGCGTTGCGCTCCCACATGATCATATTAATTGGTTTGCCACCAAAGTTACGGATGTTGAGGTTGACCCAAAAAGTTTGCAGGCACCAGTCAAAGGAAAGATTGTAAACAATATGACCTTAAAAGAACTTTGCAAAAAGCATTTAAAGAATGGGGACAGCAGGCTAAACTATATTTTAGGTTTTTTATGATTTAAAAAAACAGATCTGCGAAGTGCGCTTCAATTGGTTGGCAATTTGCTGTATATAAAATAAACGAGGCCATGATTACGAAAAAAGATCAAAAAGATATTCAAAAAGCAAGGGAATTAATCAAACAGCAGATTGAGGATACTAAGAAACTGGATTTGGGTTTAGATGCAGATGGATCTTCCATTAGGGATAGCAAAACTAGAACTAAGTTTGAGGGGTTTATTAATCAAAATGAGATACCAAGAATGGAGGATAAGTAAAGGATTTCTTTTTGGACTAGCTAAAATATATGTTTAATCGCTCTTTTTTCAACTTTTATGCTCGATCCAAAAATAATATGTACAGGTAATATGTACGGGTAAAACAGAAAAATCTCAAAAAAAAAGCCTCACATTTCTGTGAGGCTTTTTGTTGCTCCCAAGCCTGGGCTCGAACCAGGGACCCTCTGATTAACAGTCAGATGCTCTAACCAGCTGAGCTACTTAGGAGTTTCTGGTGGCTTCAAAAGTTTTTAGACTTTTGCCCTTTCGGGATTGCAATGTTCGGTATTTTAAATAATAATTCCAAAAAAAAATTGAAATTATTTTAAGTGTTTAAGCTGCTCGCAACAGCATTGATAAAGAGTAATTGAAAATCAATGTATTAGATAA
>DASVGY010000138.1:0-10713 GCA_036379295.1 Pelobium sp. | reverse complement strand
TTTAAATAATTATTTTCAAAAGTATTATTCAGCAAATTTTTTAAAGCATATTTATTTTTGCCTTTTATATAAGATAAATTAGCTAACAGCCCCAAATTTGAACTAAAGTTATAATAGGTATCACTGTATTGAAACAGGCTTTGAGTAGTTTGTCCATCATTTACTTCGTTGAAATCATTTCTAACTTCTGGAGAAATATTTTGAGAATTTCTATAATTAGCAGAAAGAATTAAACCCAGTTTTCCTTCATTTTTTAAATTATATGCATTTCCAAAAACAAAACTCAAATTTTGACTTGGTAAAGCTGAACCTAAATTTTGGACACCCCAAGTATTATCAAATTGCTTAGATATTTGAACTCTTTCGCTTAATGATTTATTTAGATATCTCGTTCTAGTTTCAGGAAAAGCCGAAGGTAAATGATATTCAGAAGCTCCAAAAGAAGAATAACCCTTAGCACCAGGAGAACGTCCGTAAAAATCCTTAAATGTACTAACAGAATTATATCCTAATCCTACACTAAATTCTAAAGTCTTTGTTGTTGGAAAATCTTTCGTTTTAATTTGAATAACACCTCCTGCAAAATCCCCAGGAATGTCAGGAGTTGCAGTCTTACTAATAATAACATTATCAATTAAACTTGAAGGAATAATATCAAATGAGAAAGTTTTTCTATCTGGCTCTGTACTTGGAAGGGGTGTGGTGTTAATTAAAGCATTGTTATATCTATCCGATAAACCCCTAATAATAATAAATTTATTATCTTGAACACTAGCACCACTTACTCTTTTAATTACTTCTCCCGTATTTCTATCAGGAGACCTTTTTATCACATCAGACGATATACCGTCTGATATTGCTATAGCATTTTTTTGCTGAGCATATAAAGCACCAACTGTTGCTTGTCTGTAAGTAGCAGTTACCACAACCTCATTTAAAGCTTGCTTTGAAGATTCTTCCATAATTACATTTAGGGAAGTTACCTGTCCAGCCTTAACATCTACTCCAGAAATGGTTTTAGTTTGGTAACCTAAGTACCTAAATGTAACACTGTATTTGCCATCGGCTAAATTTGGAATCACAAATCTACCTTCAACATCGGTTGAAGTTCCTTTAGTAGTGCCATCAATTCCTACTGTTAAACCTATTAAGGTTTCGCCGGTGACTTTGTCAATAACTTTACCAGCTATTTTACCCGTTTGTGCGTAAGCAGCATTTGCAAGCACTATTAGCATCACGCTAATTTGTAGGATTTTAAAAAAATAGTATTTCACTTTATACTTTTGTTTGGTTGTTGCAAAAGTATTAGCACAATGTTAGCTAGGTGTTAGCTAAAAGTTAATTAAACATAAGGCTATTGTTAACGTAATGTTACGTGATGGGTTAATTTTACAGAAAATAAATCTCAGCTATTCTTTTTCTTTACGTCTTTTATCCTGAAAACGAACTACTTGAATTCAATTTTTCCCATGTTTCTCATATTTCTTAAAATCAAAGATTGCCTGTGGTAAATATAAGCAGTAGGTTTTGCGGGTGACCATTTGCGTGGATTTGGTAACACTGCGATAATTAATGCGGCTTCTCCTTTCAACAGACTGGTTGCCGGTTTATTGAAATAAGTTTGGCAAGCACTTTCTGCACCATAAATCCCATCGCCCATTTCAATAACGTTAAGGTAAACTTCCAGGATTCTGTTTTTACTCCAAAATAATTCAATCAAAAAAGTAAAGTAAGCTTCAAATCCTTTTCTAATGTAAGAACGTCCAGGCCATAAAAAGACGTTTTTTGCAGTTTGCTGGCTAATGGTGCTTCCGCCTCTCAGCTTTTTGCCTTTTTGGTTTTTTTGAAAGGCCTTTTGTATCGCTTCAAAATCAAAACCATGGTGATGTAAAAAATTAGCATCTTCGCCAGCGAGGGCAGCCTTTTTTAAGTTGCAAGATAGCTCGTCAAAATTTTTCCATTCTTTATCAATTTTCCAGCTTTTACCATCTGCTTTTCTTTCAAAGGCTCTTTGTACCATTAAATAGGTAATGGGTGGGTTGATAAATTTGTAGAGCAGTACCCAAAAAATACTAATCGCTAAAAAGTACAAAACAATCTTAAAAATCCATTTCCCTATGTCTTTAAGGTTTAAGAAATTTTTTTTTGATTTTTTTTTGATTGGCATATTTGGCTAAAATAAAAAATGCTTTCTGGATTAGCAGAAAGCATTTTTAAATAATGTTTTGAAGAGCTTATTCTGCTACAACAGTAAAAGGAACTTGGACTTTAACTTCTTTGTGTAAGTTTAAGTTAGCAATGTAATCACCAACAAATTTAACATCAGTTTCAAAAGTAATTCTTCTTCTGTCAACCTCAAAACCTAGTTTCTTTAATGCATCAGCTACCTGTATGGTATTTACTGCACCAAATATTTTTCCGCTTTCGCCAGCTTTAGCACCAATAGAAAGTGTAACACCTTCTAATTTAGCTGCAGTAGCATCAGCATCTTTCTTAATTTTTTCTTGCTTAAACTGAGCTTGTTTAATATTCTCAGCTAAAACTTTCCTTGCCGACTCGGTAGCTAAAATAGCATGACCTTGAGGAATTAAATAATTACGGCCAAAACCAGGTTTTACAGAAACGATATCGTCTTTTTCACCTAATTTTTTTACATCTTGTTTTAATATTACTTCCATGTTAGCCTCCTATTTTAAACCGTCAGTTACAAATGGCAAAATACCTATGTGGCGAGCTCTTTTAACTGCCTGGGCTACTTTGCGTTGATATTTTAAAGAAGTGCCAGTTAATCTGCGAGGTAAAATTTTACCTTGGTCGTTGATAAACTTCAACAAAAAGTTAGCGTCTTTATAATCAATGTATTTGATTCCGTTCTTTTTAAAACGGCAATATTTTTTTCTGTTGTCCTCCACCTTGGGAGCAGTCACATACTGGATTTTGTCTTGTGCCATTAGTTTGCTACCTCCGCTTTGTCTTTCTTTTTGTTAAAAGCACCGCCACGTTTTTTCTCGTTATACGCAACTGCATGCTTGTTTAAATTGATGGTTAAAAATCTCATCACACGCTCATCACGCTTTAATTCGATTTCTAATTTGCCGATAACCTCACCTGAACATTTATATTCTGTCAAGTGATAGTACGCAGTCGATTTTTTTTCGATTGGGTACGCCAGTTTTTTCAAACCCCAATTGTCTTCCATAACAATTTCGGCTCCGTTATCAGTAAGTAACTTAGAGAATTTTGCAATTACCTCTTTAGCAACTTCTTCTGATAACAACGGGGTAAGAATGATAGTGGTTTCGTATTGATTCATTTCTTACAATATTGTTTTTAATACCCACTTTTTTGTGGGACTGCAAAAGTAGAGATTATAAAATTGAAAAACAAGAGGTTGTGGTCATTGTTGCTTAGGTATTTAAAATATAAAAAATACGATGTACGGTTTTTTAGAAGGGAAATCTTGCGAATGGGATGCTTCCTGCCGTCAGCATGACGAAATGGGGAGTTCGAAATCAGTGAAACTGTTATAAAGAGAATTGTAAAGGTTAACCTTACTTTTATCTGATGATTAAAAACCCCCACCACATCCAAAATTTTTTAGATAAAAATGCAATGCTAAACATCTATTTGGTAAATTGAACGTTTGATATAAATCCAACTATTTAGCACAAAACACCATATATTTATGAGACTACCCATCACCAGAAAAGATGTTACTGTAATGCCCGACTCTAAAAGGGTAATCGCTCGCTTTTTTTATAACGGAGAAGAAAGAGCAAAAGAGATTTTAGCTCACATCAACCAGTTTGATGAACAAGCAGTTTACAATTTGATTGCCCCAATTTTACAGGAATTTTCTAAAAGACACCGCAATATTACCCGCATTTTAGAAAAGCATGCCGATAAATTGATGCAAACCGTACCAGATGAGGCCCAAAACATCAGAGAAGGTTCGCGTTTTAGGAAGCTATTGATTGGCGCCTACTTTACCCACGAATATTCGATAGAATCCGCTGCGTTTTTTAACCCTTCAATTATAGAAGACCCCGACCAATCTGATTTGGTAGAAGGTGAGCGCAGGTTGATCATCAGCTTTAGGGCAGTTGGCGAAGGGCATATCTCCTCTATTGTTTTTAGACGAGCCTTATTAAACAAACACAACGATATTGAAGTTTTACCCGCCGGAAGGTATGTTGATGAGGCTGAAATTGTAAAAAACAACATCTATAAAAAGGAACTTTTTTTAGAGAAGGCAGAAGATGCTAGAATTGCGAAAAAGGTATTGAAAATAGCTCAGGACAATTTGCCAGAACAGTTTGACTATAACTATTTAAAAACTACGGTAGAAAAATTGGTTTCTGAAAGCGAGTCTGAAAAGGCGGGAACAGAAGTGCAGAAATTACTTTGGCTAGCAGACTCTTACCACGAGATTATTTTTTCTTTGGATACTGATATCTCTGACCGAATTATTTATCCAATATCAGAGTATGAACGAAAAGGAATTGAAGATGCCCGTTTTGTAAAGTTTGCAAATGAAGATGGTAGCGTTAAATATTACGCTACTTACACGGCTTATGATGGTAAAACCATTATGCCAAAATTGATGGAAACAACAGATTTTTACGATTTTAAAGTGAGGCCTTTATACGGACCGGGAGCAAAGAACAAAAACTTAGCGCTGTTTCCACGAAAAATTAACGGCAAATACGTAATGATGTCCAGAATTGATGGCTGGAATAATTACATTATGTATTCTGATAAAATAAACGTTTGGACTAATCCAATTCAACTTCAATCGCCAAAATACGCATGGGAATTTGTGCAAATAGGAAACTGTGGGTCGCCAATTGAAACAGACCATGGTTGGTTAGTGGTTACACACGGCGTGGGCGCAATGCGTAGGTATTGCTTAGGCGTAAGCTTGTTAGATTTAAATGACCCATCAAAAGAAATTGGCAGGTTGAAGGAACCGCTCTTAATTGCCAATACCGATGAACGCGAAGGTTATGTACCAAATGTTGTTTACTCTTGTGGCTCAATTATCAATAATGGCGAGCTAATTATCCCCTATGGTTTGTCTGATTACTCTTCCTCTTTTATGACAGTAAACCTAAAAAGTTTGTTGGAAAGATTATTAAGTACGGATTCACATACGGAAGAAGAAAGCAAGGCAGAACCTAAAAAAGATGTTAGCCATATTAAACCTATTGGTTTGGCAAAAGGCGGCCGTTAAATTAATTTAATATTTGCTGGTACAGGTTTAGGTAGTGCTTGGCCATCGTTTCGGCAGAAAATTTGGCTTTTGCAATTGAAGAACACACTTCCCGGCTAATTTCGGGGAGTTGTTTTACCGCATTAACAGCTTCCTCAACATTACTTACTAAAAAGCCAGTTTTTTTATTTTCTATTAATTCTGGCATTGATCCCCGGTTAAAAGCGATAACCGGAGTGCCGCACATCATTGCCTCGGCCACACTCAAACCAAATGGTTCATTAAAACTTATTGGGTGCAGCAGCGCAATCGCATTTCCCATCAACTCATTTCTTTTACCTGGCTCTGCATGCCCAATAAACTGTATATCATCGTTTAAATGCGGCTGTACCTCTCTATCAAAATACCCTTGATCCTGAATAATTCCTGCAATAATTAGTTTTTTACCACTTTTTTTAGCGATGGTGATAGCCTCTGACGTTCCTTTATGCGGATGAATCCGACCGAAGAACAGAAGGTATTCTTGAGGGCTGGTATTCAAAGAAAATTCCTTCACATTTAAGCCATTATAAACCGTAGCTAAATATTCCAATTTTGGATGCCTGTCAGAATTACTGATGGAAACGTAAAAAGTATTTGTATTGTATTTTTGATAAACCGGAATAATTTGTTCTGATGAAAAGCCGTGGATGGTAGTGATTATTGGAGTGTTAATAAGCTTGGAATAGGTGAGTGGCAAAAAATCAAAATGGTTATGGATGATGTCATAATCTCCAGCGTTTTCCATTAAGTTGCTAATGTGCAAACACTCCAACACTTTCGCATCTTGCCCCTTTTGGGTTTCGTAACCTTTGTCAATTACGGCATTTAAGGTTCCTGATGTTAAGGAATCGCCAGACGCAAAAAGCGTAACATCAACTCCTAATTTCACTAATTCTTCGGCTAGGTTAGAGGCCATTTGCTCCCAGGGGCCATAATGTACCGGAGGAGTGCGCCAGGCAACTGGAGATAAAATAGCAACTTTCATTAATCGCAAATTTGCTCAGAAGCTTTTTTTTCAAACAAATATTCTTTTTCCTGCGCTTTTAAAACAGTAAGGTGCGAGATGAAGTATGCCAGCGTACTTTCTGCGCCTTGGTTTCTATTAAGTCCTTGCGGCGTTAAGCCATCGCAGCAGCCTTTGGTTTCATGGTCATAAAGCGGCACCCGTAAGGCGTTTTCCCCTAAAAACCATAGATAAGTCTTAAACATTTTTTCAATGTAGCTAACGTCTTTGGTGGTTTCAAACGCTTGGTAATACATCATTACGGCGGCCATAGTTTCTATAGCTTGTTGGTCAAAAACTGCTTTATCCTGGTTTTTGTAGAACCACCCATCGTTACCAATAGGGTTATAGTAACCATGGTAAAGCGTTTCTTTATCTAAAAAAGTTAAACTTTCTAAGCCTACCTGTTTGTAAATATCTTTGTTAGTTATTTCGTAAGATTTTAATAAAGCCAGCGGTAAAATTGCATTATCGTAAGTCATTTTTTCTTCAAACCAATGCCAGTCATCGGCACAATGATTTTGATAAGCCACTATTAGTTTATCAGCTAAAAGTTCCAGTTTGTATTGAATAATTTCATCTGGGTACGATTTTAAATAATGTGCTAAACCGATAATGCTATTTGCATAGCCGCGTAAATGTTCCAGCTTATCTAAATGTTGTAACGAATTAAAAAACAACTCGCGAGCAAATTCTTTGTAAGAGTTATTTGGCGAATTGCAAATCATAAAACCTAAAGCCCACAGCGTTCTGCCGTAAGAGTCATCAGTTCCAACTTCATCCAAGTATTCTCGTTTAAAACTCAGAAAATTCCTAAAATTTCCATTGTCACATTGCATGTATTGGATAAAACTCAGATAAATTGGTAGTAAATCAAGCGCTTCTTTAGATTGATACTGGTCGTAGGTCATCAAAATCATAATCAATGCCCTACTGTTATCATCCATGCAATAGCCCTCTTTTAAATTTGGTATGCCGTATTTTGCATGTTGAACAATCCCTGTATCATCTGTCAAACGTTTTACATAATCAAGTGTAAACGTAGGGAGCAGATCTGCGTTTAATTGCGAAAAATGGTAAGCTACTTTTGCAGGATGATTGGCAATAGCTTCTTCTGCCAACGTTTTGTATAAACCGCCAATTTTTGGGTAACGTAGGGTTAAACCATACTCATAAGCGTTGTCCCTAATGTTTTTTAAGGTTTTATCGTTATCCAATAACTCGTTCACAATTTCAGCTAATTGCTTGTCATCACCAAAATTAAAAAGCCTACCGCGGTTGTTTGCTAATAATTCCTGGGCATGCCAATAAGGAGTTGAAACCACCGCAGCACCAGCGCCAACAGCATAAGATAAAGTTCCGCTGGTAATTTGCGCTTCGTTTAAATAAGGTGTAATGTAAATTTCAGATGCTGTTAAATATTTAACCAAATCTTCCTCGCTGACAAAACTGTTGATAAAGTTCACGTTTTTGCTAACGCCCAAATCCGCAGCTAATTTTTTAAGGTAATCCCTGTATTCTTCGCCTTGGTTTTTTAAAATATGGGGATGGGTTTTTCCGATAATGGTGTAAATAACGCCCGGATGGTTTTTTACAATTGCGGGTAATGCTTTAATCACAGTTTCTATTCCCTTGTTTCTGGATAATAAACCAAAAGTTAGCAACACCCGTTTCCCCGGAAGCGTATTTTTTTTATTGAGGATTTCGGAAATAGAATCCGGATAATCTGGCACCCCATGTTCTATCAAAGCAATTTTTTCGCTATCAATTCCATAAATATCCACCAAAAACTGTACGGCTTTTTTAGCCATTACCACCACTTTTGCCGAGTGTTGCGCAATGTCTTGAATAATTAATTTTTGCAAGTAATTTGGTTCTTTTAAAACGGTATGTAAAATGGTAATAAGGGGTTTTTCTATCCGGTTAATTAGTGGAAGCACATAAACACCGCTGTCTCCGCCGTAGATTCCAAATTCGTGTTGCATAATGCAAACATCGGTATCGCTATTGTTTATAAAGTTGGCAGTGCGGATGTAATCTTTTTGATGTTGTTGTCTAATGATATTTTTGACCTCTTTTCCGTACGCATATTGCGCTAAATCGTCTTGGTCGTTAATTGCAATTACATAGCTATCATTATCAGTACTTGCTAAATTTTGGTCAATTGCGCTTTTTAAATTGGCGTTAAAGGTTGCCAGGCCACACGGCCGCGGTGTGTACGTAGAAATATATGCAACTTTCATAAATTATTATGTAATTAAAATGGATAGATGTTATCCAACAAGAGAAAAGTATGCCAATTTGCATTTATGGCCGTTTTGCCAGAATTTTTTGATTGTTGCGGATAAAAAAATACTTTGTTAAAAGAAATTGCAGCGATTAAATAAGTTTAAAATGATCGAAAAAGCCGGCTGTTTGGCCGGCTTTAAATGTATTATTGCTTAGAAAAAACAGCTGCTAGCAATACTGCTCAAAAGCGCCAATTAAATTGTCGGCAATCATTTCTGCTGGCCTTCCTTCGATTTGATGACGCTCAATCATGTGAACCAATTTACCATCTTTAAAAAGCGCCATGGAAGGCGATGAAGCCGGAAAAGGCAACATAAACGAGCGGGCTGCATCAACTGCTTCTTTTTCCATGCCGGCAAAAACAGTAACCAACTTATCTGGCGTTTTTGAGTTTGCTGCCGCAATTTTTGCTGCTGGGCGGGCGTTTGCTGCCGCACATCCACAAACCGAATTGACTACTACGAAAGTAGTTCCTTCTGTAGCGATTGCGTTTTTCACTTCCTCGGCGTTTTTTAACTCTTGAAAACCTGCGTCTGTTAATTCTGTACGCATCGGTGCAACTAAATATTCTGGATACATTTATTTATTATTTACGTTATTATTAAATCTGGAAGTATTTTTAAATCTTTTAGACGCCACAAAATTAAGGTTTTTTTTTTACCACTCTGTTTTTGGCTATCAATTATTTGTCATAAATAAAAGAGACATAAATCAGTTTTTAGTTCGGTTAAAGTTCAATTTGACACTTTCTTTAGAGTAACTGATGAAATTATTTATTACTTTTGAGTAATAAAAGATAAAAAGGTCTTTAATACTTAATTGATAAGCCATGAATGATAAATTAATTACAGAGGAGCTGGACATGCGAACACTTATTCCTATTGAAAGGCATAAAAAATTGATACAGCTTTTTAGAGAGCTGCCAGCTGAGAAAAGTTTTGTTTTCATTAACGATCATGACCCTATTCCGCTTTATTACGAGTTTCGTTCTATATATGGCGATGTGGTTGGTTGGGAATATTTGAATAGGGGTGGTAGAGAATGGAAGGTTAAAGTTACCCGTACAGAAGATTCGCAAGGGAGAGAATTTACTGATATTTCTACTTTGTTAGACCTTAGAAAAGCCAATGAAAGCGAGTGGAAACAAATTGTTTTTCACCGTTACGGGATGATGGAACAAGGCGATACCATGGAACTTGTTGCCGCCGAAGACCCCAAAGAAATCCATGGAGTTTTTGTGCAGAAATTTGATGGGCAGCATACTTGGATTTATAAGAAGCAAGAAGCAAATGAATATGTAGTACACATCACTAAAAAAGACAAAAGTGGTTTGGGCGACGATGGTTTTTCTGTGGTTAATGAGTTTGATTTACGCCCGTTTTTACCAGCCGAACGCCATGAGATGTTTTACAAAGCTTTTGCAGATATTAAACCCGGTGAAGCATTTGAGTTTATTAACGACCATGATCCAAAACCACTTTACTATCAAATGGAAGCGGAAAGTAAAGAGCCGTTTAAATGGGAGTACTTACAAAAAGGACCCGATGAATGGAAAGTTAGGGTGATTAAAACGAAGCTGTGAAGGCTTTTTGCGCTACTTAGCTAGTTTACAAAATATTAGTATTCCGCTTGGAATGTGATTAGCTCTTCTCCCGTCAGATTGCTTATAAATGTAAGCTTCCCCAAAATATGATTGAAAAACTTCACCAAAAAGCTTATTAAGCTAGTATATATTATTGTGTAACCTCCCTAAGTCTTTTTACTTCCGACTTTATACTTTTAACTTATTTAGCAGTCAAAGTATAAACAATCTTCGCTGTATTTCCGTTCAGTAACTGAAATGGGGAACTAATAGTCAACCTATCTTTAGAAGCAGATTCAATATTCATTTTATAGCCTTCTACTACGTTTTTGGCTTTTTCCCCGGCATCAACTTTTTTGAATTGGAAAACCGGGCTAATTCCATCATTTAAAACAGACCAGTAAATGTTTTGGGTAGTGCCATTGGCTAAAGTAATGTAGCCGCTATTTCCGCCGTATAATTTCCAGGTGCTGCCTACAAAATCTTGGTAAGGGGCCATTCCAAATGCATTTGTAATTTTGTAATCGCTTGGGAAGCCCACTAAGCTTACATCTGCCACAGTCCATGTGCCAGAAACTGCTGATT
>DASVGY010000137.1:0-42825 GCA_036379295.1 Pelobium sp. | reverse complement strand
ACCTTTAAAGGCCTGAAAAAATCCAGAGGTGCTGTAACACCTCCGGACAATGCCAAAGGCAAAAAAACCTAACCAATTGTAGAATTAAATCAAGCTATAAACCTTTAAACATCTCAAATGTATGAATTTTTACATACCGTTAGCATGTAGATATTTTCCCTGCATGCCCAAAGTTATTGTCAGGACTATGAAGCTAACCATCGCTATACTATTAATAGCAACCTTTCAAGTAAGTGCCTTTTCTGTAGGATTTGCCCAACAGGTTACCTTAAATGAGAAAGGTGCGGGATTAGAAAAAATATTCAAAGAAATTGGTAAGCAGACCAATCTTAATTTTATTTATGATGCTGATGTGCTGCAGAGTGCTAAACCAGTAACTATAAATGTAGCATCGGTTGATGTAAAAACCGCTTTGGATATCTGTTTCAAACAACAGCCTTTCACCTTTCAAATCAAAAATCAAACAATTATTGTAAAACCAGTTTTAACAAAAATAACTCAAGCCGCACCATCACAATCAGTTGATGTAAAAGGAAAAGTGACCGATGAAAAGGGTTTGCCGTTAATTGGGGTTACCGTTAAAATTAAAGGTACTAACCAAGGAACGGTGACTAATGTGTATGGTAATTTTTCTTTATCGGTTCAAAAAGCAGATGTTTTGATTTTTTCCTATTTGGGTTTTAAAACTCAAGAAATCACCTATAATGGTGATGCTACGCTTAATGTTAGGCTAACAGTTGATAACAAAGGATTAGATGAAATTGTAGTAGTTGGCTATGGAACACAAAAGAGAGTAAATGTTACCGGCTCTATATCAACAGTTAGTGAAGATGAAATAAAAAACAATCTTGGAACAAGTACCAGCCAGGTTTTACAAGGTATTGTCCCCAATATGAATATTAACTTAAGTAGTGGAGATATCAACGATGATCCCACTATTCTAATCAGAGGTATCGGTTCTATCAATGGTGGCAGCCCACTTATTGTAATAGATGGAGTACCAGGTGATATCAATAAAATAAATCCTCATGATATAGAAAGTATTTCGGTATTAAAAGATGCCGCTTCGGCTTCTATTTATGGGTCAAGAGCAGCGTTCGGCGTAATTTTAATAAGCACTAAAACAGGTAAAGATGGTAGAATAATCGCAAATTATGGCAGCAATTTTGGATGGAGCTCACCAACCATCCGTACAGATAATTTTATTACGAATGGCCTTGACTGGGCGAGATTAAGCGATAAGTTAAGTCTTCTGGAAAACTCCAGTACTTATCTGGGTTATTCTCAAGATGACTACGATTATTTAGAAGCAAGGAAACTAGATCCTACTTTACCAAGCGTTTTAATTAAAACAGTAAACGGGGCAGAACGATATGTACATTATGGCGATACAGATTGGTGGAATACGATCTTTAGCAACGCTCAGGCTTCACAAGAACATAATATTGATTTATCCGGAGGAACAGATAAAGCCAAATTTTACCTGTCTGCTAGGTACCTGAACAGAGATGGGATATATAAAATTAATCCAGACGTACTTAATACCTATAATATTAGAAACCGTTTAAGTTTAAAACCAGCTAAATGGATAGAGATTGCAAACTCCGTTAATATCTATAAAAAGAATTACGATTCTCCAGCGACCAATGCCAGAAATGTTGACGGAACGAAAAATAGTGAAGATTGGCGCAAGTTCACCTATCACGCACCTCCTATATACCTGCCTTACAACCCAGACGGGTCTTTAATTATAAAAGGCGCTTATACCAATAATAGAGATATTGCGGATGGTACTTTTGCTGACTTATTATATGGTAAAAGTTTTGCTAATGAAAAAGATTTTGAGGTCTCGAATAGTTCATATCTGACCTTAAATTTGGCTAAAAATTTAACTGTAAAGGCCGATTATAGCTTTAGAAACAGAACACAAAACGAATTAGTCCGTCTTATTTCAGCGCCATTTACCAACCAACCTAACGGCGCCGGGGTATCCTTATATAAAACAAATACACAAATTTATAAAGAGTTGCAAAGGAATACGCTTTATCAAGCAATAAACGCGTACGGCCAATACCAATTTAACGCGGCTAAAGATTTAAGTGTAACAGCAGTTCTGGGTTACAATCAAGAATGGAATAACTTTAAAAGGAATATTGCTAGCAGAAACGGCAACCTCTCAGAAAATTTAAGTTCTTTTAACCTTGCCTCAGGCGATAATATTTTTCTAGGTTCAGATGAAAATGAATATGCAATTCGAGCAGGATTTTATAGGTTATCTTTCAATTTTAAAGAAAGATATCTATTGGAATCAAACGGCCGGTATGATTTATCGTCCAGATTTCCATCAGCTAAAAGGTCTTCATTTTTCCCTTCTCTTGCGGCAGGTTGGATTGTAAGTAACGAGGATTTTTGGCAAACTATGAATGCTCCTGTTAATCGATTAAAAATTAGAGCATCTTATGGAGAGTTAGGTAATCAAGATGTTGGCCCTTATGATTACATCTCTACATTTGGAGTTAAGCAGGGTTCTTACATTTCTAATAATGCATTAACAAATTATTTAACCACGCCTCAGCCCGTTTCTTCAAATTTTACTTGGGAAACTGCTAAAACTACCAATTTTGGAATAGATATCGGCTTGTTTGACAACAGGTTTGATGCCTCGTTCGATTTGTTTCAGCGAGATGTGGTGAACATGCTTACTCAAGGTGAAAAGCTACCAAGCGTGTTTGGTGCTGCAGAACCAAAAGAAAACGCAGCAGATTTAAGAACAAAAGGATTTGAGCTTAGCACTTCTTGGAGAGACCAATTTAAACTTAGTGGTTCTGCTTTCAAGTACAACCTATCATTTACGTTGGGTGATAGCAGAACTCAAATTACCAAGTTTAGCAACCCCAACGGTGATATCCAACAATATTATGTCGGCCAAGAAATAGGCGAAATTTGGGGATACACTGTTGATGGATTTTTTCAAACTGATGACGAGTACCTCACACATGCTGATCAAAAGTTAGTGAATCAAAGAATCACTAATAATTATCTGATTAACCATCCAGTAGCGGGAGATATCAAATTTAAAGATGTTGACGGAAATAATGTGATCAATCCTGGCGACATTACCTTAGCTAACCACGGAGATTTAAAGAGAATAGGAAATAGTACCCCTCGCTATAATTATGGTTTTAGGCTAGGTGGCGAATTTAAAGGGTTTGATTTTAGTGTATTTGCACAGGGAGTAATGAAGTTAGATTGGCTTCCTGGTACCGATAATGGATTTTTTTGGGGACCATTTTCAAGACAGTATCAAAATTTCTATCCGAAAAGTATAGAAGCAAATTCCTGGACACCTACGAACCCAGGTGCTTATTTCCCAAGGTTAGCTACCTATGCAGAAAGGGGCGGGCCGTACGAAGGCGCTCAATTAGGGGTTAATTCTGATAAATACCTTCAAAACGCAGCTTATCTAAGGATTAAGAACATTACGGTAGGTTATTCTATTCCACAGAAAATATCCGGTAAAGTTCACTTAGATAATGTAAGGCTATATCTTACAGGGGTAAACTTATTTACCTTCTCGCCTATTTACAAGAACAATCCAGATAGAACGATAGATCCTGAACAGCTAGGTAATGGCAATGACTATCCGTTTACAAAACTTTATTCATTCGGAATCCAAGTGAAACTTTAAAACAAACAATAATGAAAAATATAACCTTAATCATGTTGGCTTTGATTTTCTTGACCGCCTGTAATGATGATTTTTTAGACCGATATCCTTTATCAGACCTTTCGCCCGAAAACTCTTTTAATACAGCGCAGGATTTAGAGCTTTATACAAATAGTTTTTATAATGATTTGCCAGGCGTTGCTGGGATTATAGAACAAGATAACCTATCAGATAACGTACTTTATAACGGTGTTCCCAACGAGCAAAGCGGCGAGCGCCTAATCCCCTCAACGGCCGGTAGCAGCGGATGGAACTGGGATAACTTACGGAAGATTAACATCTTTTTTGCAAACTATGAACGTTGTACCGATGTGGCTGCAAAAAAACAATACAGCGGGGTGGCATACTTTTTTAGAGCCTTGTTTTACTATAATAAAGTTAAACGTTTTGGAGATGTTCCCTTTTATGATAAAGTAATTGGAACTGGAGATAAGGATCTGCTGCTTAAACCCAGAGATCCGAGAGTTCTTGTGGTTCAAAAAATCATCGAAGATTTGGATAAAGCAATTGAAAATTTAAATACTACCCAGTCTTCTGATCGGATTAACCGATGGACCGCCTTAGCTTTAAAATCAAGAATCTGTCTTTTCGAAGGAACATTTAGAAAATACCACACTGAATTAAATTTAGCTGGTGCAGATGAACTTTTAACAATGGCTGCAGAATCTGCCAATCGTGTAATCACCGAAGGACCTTATCGTATTTATAATACCGGTAAAACTACAGAAGATTACAGGGACTTATTTGCTTCTACTGATGCAAAAACAACTGAGATCATGTTAACCAGAAGGTACAATTCTACATTGAATGTGGTTAACAGCATCAACTATTACTTTACATCTCCTACACAACAGGATGTTGGGTTAACCAAATCAATAGTAGATACTTACTTGTTGGCTGATGGAACGGCTTTTACCTCAAAACCTAATTACCAAACGCTTACTTTTAATCAGGAAATGCAGAACAGGGATCCAAGGATGGCACAAACAATCCGTACGCCCGGTTATAAACGTATAAACGGAACTACACCAGTTTTGCCAGACTTTTCTGCTTCTATTAGTGGCTATCAGATTGTAAAATACGTTTCCGATCCAAGTCAGGACGGTTTTCAGGCTGGTTTTCAGGATATTCCAATTATTAGGTACGCAGAAGTGTTACTAAATTTTGCAGAAGCAAAAGCAGAACTTGGAACAATTACACAGGCAGATTTGGATGCCTCCATCTCCAAACTAAGAAACCGTGTAGGAATGCCTGTTCTTAATATATTAAACGCCAATGCTAATCCAGATCTGGTACTTTCCCAAAGATATGCAAACGTTAATGGCCCTAATAAAGGAGTAATCTTGGAAGTTAGAAGAGAGCGCCGAGTAGAATTAGTGCTCGAAGGATTTAGATACGACGACCTGATGAGATGGAAAAATGGTGAATTATTAGAAGATCATTTTAAAGGAATGTATTTCCCTGGATTCGGTGCTTTTGATCTCAACGGCGACGCTGTTAATGATGTTGAACTTTTTCAAGGTACACCAAGCACAACTGCCCCTCAGAAAGTGGAGATAGGCGGAGTTATTTCTTTCTCAAATGGCACTAGCGGTAATTTAGTTCCTTTTTTAAATCGAACTAAAGTTTTTGATGAGGAGAGAGATTATTTATATCCTATTCCATCCGGCGACATACAGCTAAATAATAACCTTGTTCAAAATCCAAAATGGAATAAATAAATTTTAATCTGAAAACCATGAGTTTGAACCTCAATTTATCCGCATCGAGAGCTATCATATTCGCTATTTCGATAGTGCTTTTGCTTGGAAATTGTTCTAAAGGAAATCAAAAGCCTGATACCACTCCTTCTTTAGTAAGCTCCTTTAGTACTGCACCAGAAAAACCATTGGCTGGCGATTTAGTTCATTTTGATCCTGATGATGAAGTGGTTGGTGGCGATATAGTGTATTCTTGGGATTTTGGGGATAATACCGTATCCAGTTTAAAAAATCCATCACACATTTATGAAAAGCCGGGTACTTTTGCGGTCAAGCTGACGATTAAAAAAGGCTTATCCGAAAAAACTGCTGCTAAGGAATTAACAGTTTCTCTTTCTAACGATATTCCTTCAAGAATGTCTTTGAAAGAGAAACTTAGCAGCCTAAACGGAAAAATAATGGTTTGTGCACACAGAGCCAATCATGAAAATGCTCCTGAAAATTCACTAAAATCAGTCACTGATGCCATCGCAGAAGGGATTGATATGATAGAAATAGATGTACGGGAGACTAAAGATGGCGAATTGGTTCTAATGCATGATGCAACTTTAGATCGTACCACCAACGGCTCTGGTAAAGTGAGTGATTATCTTTTAAAGGATTTGAGAAAATTTAATCTATACAAAAGTAACGGAACATTAACAGATCTTACCATACCTACCCTTCAGGAGGTTCTTTTGGCATCAAGAGGTAAAATATATATAGATTTAGATATAGATTCAAAAGCTCCTTTTAATAAAGTATACCCGGTGGCCAATCAATATGGGATGCTTAAGCAGGTGTTTTTCTACTCATCAGATATTAAAGTAATTAAAGAAATTGTTAACATCAACAACCCGGCAATCTTGCCCTTACCTATCATCAGAAATCAGGATGACTTTAATCAACTTTCAGGGTTAAACATCAATGTTATTCAGTTTAACGTGAACAATGATCAGGTAAAAGAGCAAATTAAAAGTAAAGGATGGTACATTTTCAGAAATGCTTATGTAAACACCAGTAATACCCCAACTAAAGACAACTATTCAGAATTGAATAATGTCATTAATGTTGGAGGAAGCATTGTACAAACGGACCATCCCAATGAAATGAAGGCTAAGTTACACTCACAAAATTTAAACGACTAAAAAATGGAAAAACTTATAAATTTAAAAACATGGATGCTGATTACTCTGGTAATTGGATTCATCTCCTGTAAAAAAGATGCACCGCTTGATACAAAGCCGGTTGCAGCTTTTAGTGTAAATGCAGTAGAACTTATCGTAGGAAACCCCGCTGTTTTTACCAACCTTTCTTTTGATCAAAACGGTGATGTAAAATCATACAGCTGGGATTTTGGCGATGGTTCAACTTCAACAGAAGCATCGCCCACTCATTCCTTTGCAAAAGGAAAATACACTGTTACCTTAACCGTAACCGATAATTCAGGCAATACAAATAAGAATTCTTTTTCGAAAGTGATAACCGTAGTGGAACCTTCTACTGCCACAACAGAACCTGCAAAAGTATGGGTGTTTAACTTGCCTGGCAAGTTTGAAGATTCATCTCCTGCTATTGCAGATGACGGAACAGTTTACATCGGCTGTAGCGCTAAAAATGGTCTTGCTAACGTATTTGCTGTAAAAAATGGTATGGAGGTTTGGAGTTATGCAACTGGAGACATTGTACGCTCTGCACCAGCAATTGCCGAAAATGGTAATGTATATATTGGTTCTTACGATAATAACCTATACGGTTTTACGGCAGCGGGTAGTTTGTCATTTAAATTTGACATGGGTGATAACGCCAAATATAGCGCACCTGTTCTCGGTAGTGATGGTACAATTTATATTGGCTCACAAAAAGACAAAATACATGCTGTAAACCCAGATGGAAGTAAAAAATGGGAATACCAAACTGGCGGAGATGTTAATGCAACATCAGCCGTGGGAAGTGACGGAACTGTATTTATTGGTTCTACAGATGGGACTTTTTATGCAATAAACCAAGATGGCACCTTAAAGTGGAGCTCAAAATTTGGATCGTGGACTGCTACTGCAACTGCTTTGGGTGCAGATGGAACGGTTTATTTTGCTGGAGAAGGAAATAATATAGACCCTGCCTCTGGTGGAGTGCTGATTGCTTATAACCCAGCAGACGGAACAGAGAAATGGAGAGTAAATTTAACTCAGAAAATAAATCAAGGAGGTCCTTCTGTAGCTCCAGACGGAACCGTATATGCAGGAGGCGCAGATAAAAAATTAGTCGCTTATAACCCGCTTGATGGTTCAGTGAAATGGGTTTACCCAACTAACGGAGCTATCCAAGGTACTCCTGCTATAGATAACGATGGAAATATCTATGTAACAGATATGGAAGGTTACCTGTATGTTATTGATGCAGACGGAAACAAAAAGTGGAAAGAGACCCAATTAGGTTCTAAAATTTGGTCTTCTCCTGCCATAGATGCTAACGGCGTTATTTATGTTGCGGCTGAACAATCTGATGGTACCGGTAAGTTGTTCGCTCTAAAAACTAATGCTACTGGCTTAGCGGCCACTGGCTGGCCTATGCGCTCTAAAAACGCTAAACATACCGGGCGTTAAAATAGAAATTATTGCAGGATGATTTTAACATCATCCTGCATTTTTACATCATTAGCAAAAAAAATTTAACAGTATATGAAAACGATTTACAAAATATCCTCATCTCTCCTATTAATATTTTTTTTATCTCATTTAGCTGTTGCCCAAACTCCCTCGCCTGTTGATAGCATTTTAATGATTTTAAAAGACCAGAAAACAAATCAGGTTTTAGTGGTTTCACATCGAGCTGATTGGAGAAACTTCCCAGAAAACTCTATTGAAGGTATTGAAAGTGCCATAGCTATGGGTGTTGATATGGTAGAAATTGATATCCATAAAACAAAAGATGGCCAGCTGGTTTTAATGCATGATAACACGATTGACCGTACAACAAATGGTAAAGGAAAAGTTTCTGATTGGACTTTAGACTCTTTAAAAACACTTTCTTTAAAAAATGGATTAGGTATCGTAAAAAGATACAAAATCCCTACGTTGGAGGAAGCAATGTTAGCCGCAAAGGGTAAGGTTTTAGTAAATCTTGATAAATGCTATAATTATTTTCCGGAAGCTTATGAAATTTTAAAAAAGACCAATACCATCAATCAAGCGGTAATGAAAGCTTCAAAACCGGTGGAAACTGTTCAAAAAGAATTTGGTAAATACCTTAACGAGGTGGTGTTTATGCCCATTGTTGATTTAGATAAGCCAGGTGCAGAAAAGATTATAGATGATTATCAAAAGACCTATAAGCCTGTTGCCTTCGAGTTTATCTTTACAAAGGAATGTTCTGCTGATAAGGCGCTTTTGGAAAAGGTAGTGAGAAACGGTTCTAAAATATGGATCAATAGTTTATGGGCTAGCTTAAACGGCGGCCACGATGACGATTTAGCTATTGATAATATTCCTGATAGTTATGGTTGGATTATAAATAAAGGTGCAACCCTGATACAAACGGACAGACCTGCGTATTTGCTAAAATACTTGAAAGAGCAACACCTGCATAGATAAAACAGTTTGAAAAGTTTAGCGCCAAAAATACGCTACACTAATCAACATTAAGTGCCTTAACCTTACTTAATTTTAAAACTCCAACACTTTTTCAGGTGTTGAAGTTCTTTTACGCTTCTTATATCCTAAATCTAAAATATGTTTTCATTCTTTAAATCGGCGGTACACCTGCCGGTTAATTCTGCCGAAACGGAAGTACAAAATACTTTACGCTACAAAAAATTACGACTAAGCGTATTCCTATCTGCCACCTTTGGATACGGGCTTTACTATGTTTGCAGACTCAGCATCAATGTAATGAAAAAACCATTAATTGATAACGGAATACTTACAGAATCACAATTAGGAATCGTGGGTTCAGCTTTGTTTTTCTCTTATGCTATTGGCAAGCTGGTAAATGGTTTTTTAGTGGATAGAAGTAATATCAAAAGATTTATGGCTTTTGGATTATTGGTTTCGGCGATTATAAATATCTGTTTAGGCTTTATCGATTCGTTTTTATTTTTTACCATTCTTTGGGCTTTAAACGGATGGTTTCAAAGCATGGGCGCTCCGCCAGCAATCGTATCCCTTTCCAGGTGGTTTACCAACAAAGAAAGAGGAACTTATTATGGCTTCTTTAGCGCTAGTCATAATTTAGGCGAAGCCTTTACCTATGTTTTCACTGCCTTAGCAGTTTCTTATATAGGTTGGCAATGGGGATTTATTGGCGCTGGTATAGCGGGGATGTTGGGCGTATTTTTAATTGTTCTCTTTTTGCATGACAGTCCCGAATCCATGGGTTTAAAACCCGTGATGAATAAAGTATCCAAAGACAAATTGGGTGGCCTGCAGCTAAGCGTTTTAAAAATGCCCGCCATTTGGATTTTATCCTTATCCAGTGCTTTTATGTACATCAGCCGGTATGCCATCACCAGTTGGGGTATTTTCTTTTTACAAGAGCATAGGCATTATGGGACCGTAGTTGCCAGTTCCATTATCTCTGTTAGTGCCGTTAGCGGCATATTCGGAAATATATTTTCTGGTTGGGTAAGTGATAAGTTCTTTAACGGAAAAAGAAACGTTCCTGCGCTCATATTTGGTTTATTAAATACGGGTTCAATTGCTTTGTTTCTTTTAGTGCCGAATGGGCACCAATGGGTAGAAATTTTTGCGATGGTAGTTTTTGGCTTTTCTATTGGAGTGCTTATCTGTTATTTAGCAGGTTTAATGGCGGTAGATATTGTACCTAAAAGTGTAAGTGGTGCTGCTATTGGTATAGTCGGTATTGCCAGCTATTTAGGAGCAGGCTTGCAAGATATTATTACTGGTAAACTTATACAGTCAAATAAAACCGTTGCTGATGGGGCACCTACTTACAACTTTTCGGCTATCATTTGGTTTTGGATTGGCTCTGCACTTTTATCATGTTTGCTATGTTTATTTATATGGAATGCTAAGATTAAAGATTAATGCTGCTTTTTGATTTTTGTTTAAATACAAACTTCCAATTAAATTACTTAAGATTGGAAAATCAAACTTTAAATCACAAACATGAAAAAATTAGTACAAGCACTTTTTGCATTGCTTTTTTTAAGCGTTCTTAACGCAAGCGCTCAAGATAAACTGTATAAAACTAATGGCGAAGTTTTAGAAACCAAAGTAATTGAAGTAGGCGTTTCTGATATTAAATACAAGGTATTTGCAAATTTGAACGGCCCAATGTACACCATTGGCAAAGATCAGGTTTTAAAAATAACCTACGAAAACGGCACAACCGAAACCATACAAAACGCAGTTGGCGCAGCAACTGTCAACGGCAAAAGAGCACAAAACATTTATGTAGAATTGGGTGCACAAGGTTTACTTTTTACAGCAAATTACGATACTCGGTTTGGTAATCGTAGAAACGGCCTTGGAGGAAGAATTGGATTTGGCGCACTAGGTGGCGATGGCGCAACGGTTGTTACAGTACCAGTTTCACTAAATTACCTTTTAGGCGAAGGAAAAAATTTTTTCGAAATTGGCCTTGGCGCAACCTATGCCAGCCTTTCTGCAAGTGATGATGGTATTTTTGGAAGCGGCAATGCGGTTATAGGCACCATGGCATTTATGTACCGTTTACAGCCCATCAACAGCGGATTCTCTTTTAGGGGCGGTTTTACACCTATTTTTAGTAGCGACGGTTTTATTCCATATTTTGCGGGGATAAGCTTAGGTTACACCTTCTAAACAAACCAGAATTAGAAATTAAAAAAGCCATTGAATTTCCGTTCAATGGCTTTTTTAATTTTCTCGAAAAACTTAAAAGCAAAATTCTTAATTATGCTACTATTCCGCTGCACTTAGCGGAACACTAATCTGGTTGGGTAAGGTTGCTAAAACAGTAACTCCGCCTTTAACCGCTTCGTTTAGGTTTACATTAATTTTTGTACCTAAAGGCAAAAATACATCTACACGAGAGCCAAACTTGATAAAACCAAACTCTTCAGCTTGTTTCACCTCATCTCCTTCTTTTAAATACCAAACAATTCTGCGGGCTAAAGCACCCGCAATCTGACGGTATAAAATTTCAAAACCTTTTGCATGAGCCACCACCGTTGTTGTTCTTTCATTCTCTGTAGATGATTTTGGATCCCAAGCTACCAAGTATTTTCCAGGATGATATTTAAAATATTTTACGACCCCGCTAATAGGGTTTCTATTGATATGTACATTAACGGGCGACATAAAAACGGATAATTGTACCCTTTTATCTTTAAAATATTCGCCTTCCTCAGTCTCTTCAATTACTACCACTTTTCCATCCGCTGGGCAAACAATGTGCCTTTCATCTAAAGTTAAGGTGCGTTTCGGGCTTCTAAAAAACTGAACTATCGTAACAAATAAAAACAAGGAAATGCCGTACCATAACCAAACAAACCAAGTCATATCTGGCGCATAATAATGAATTAAGGCATTGGTTACGGCAATAAATAAAACGCAAATTGCTAATGAGGTATATCCTTCTTTATGAAAAGTCATTCTTTAATAAATTTTATGCGAAACTACTAATAAGTAATCAAATAGAGGTAAACGAAAATTACAGGAGCCGAAAGTAGTAACCCGTCAAAACGGTCTAAAACTCCGCCATGGCCTGGTAAAATCTTCCCAGAATCTTTAATTTCTATACTTCTTTTAAACATCGATTCAACCAAATCGCCCAAAGTTCCAAAACAAGAAATAATTAAACCCATTGCCATCCAATGGTAAAAAGCATAATCGTTAAAAAAGTAAGAGATAATGTAAGCAACCAAAACGCTTGTGAAAATTCCACCAAAAAAACCCTCCCATGATTTTTTCGGAGAATGCCTTTCAAACAAACGGTGTTTGCCAAATTTTACTCCAAATAAATAAGCGCCTGTATCATTTGCCCAAAGCATCAGAAAAAAACCTAACGCTAAATGAAAGTTATAGAACCCAGAAATAAACGCTAAACTCACATAAAAAATAAAAGGGACAACCGCATAAATTAAGCCTAAAAAAGTATAAGCAATATTGCTAAAGGGCAGCTTTGAGCGTTTGTAAAGCTCACGGATAAAAATGCCAAAAAGTAATGGAATGTTTACCAACAACCATTTGCTTTCAAAATCAATAAAATGTTTACAGGCAACCGATCCAAATATAATAATTGCGGCCGCGTAGCCCATAGTTTTATGAGGCCTTAACCCTGTAGTTTTTACCAATGTGAAAAACTCTACTAAACATAAAAGACTCAAAAAAACGTAAAAAGCAACAAAAACATAAGCGCCACACAGCAGTGAAGCTAGCATTACCAAAACAAATATAAAACCCGTAACCGCTCTTGTTTTCATTACAAATCGTTTTTAAGGATAATTTCCAAAGCTTCCTCAAAATGATTGCTTGGGATATGCACTTGCACTTGGCCAAACTTGTATGATGTATCTTGCTTGTTCATCATCACTGCTTCAATTTCATGGTCTATCAAAACCTGACGCACAATTTCAGCTTTATAAAAATCACTAGAGGTGTAAATTTTAACCCAGTTTTTATCCATATATGGTTTCTCTTTCTTTCGCTTGTTTAAAAAAATAAGAAAGTAAAGCTAAAGTAATTATCGCACTAATAAGGTAACCGTAGCTGTTAAAAGAACTTGTTTGGTCTAAATTATCTAAACTTTCACCTTGCTTTTGTAGTATAAAAGCCATTACAACGGCGGTTCCGTTATTTAAAAAATGACCTAAAATAGGCAGATAGATGCTTTTGCCATAAACCAGCAAATAACCAAACAGCGCACCTAAAAGCATCCGCGGAAAAAATCCATAAAACTGTAAATGGATAGCGCTAAAAATGATGGCCGTGACCCAAATAGCCACATGGTGGTTTTTAAACCATTGCGCTAAAATATTTTGTAGCCCGCCCCTAAAAAAAAGCTCTTCGCCAATTGCCGGTATAATGGCAATCATTAAAAGATTGATGGCTAAATCACTATAATTCTTCATCACTAATAGCTTTTTTGTGAGTTCGCCCGCTTCCACTTCTTTGGCCTTCATCCAAAACTCCACATTTTTTAACCAAGTGGGCAATTCCATTTTTTGATTCATCAGCGCAAGCCACTCAAAAGCCGGAGTTGAACAAAGCATTAATAAAAAAACAATTAATAGTAAAGCAGGGTTTAATTTAGGTGTTAAGTAAAAATATATTTTTGGTTTAACCTGATTAATGTATGCAAATGCAATTGGGCCGGCAACAAACATCCCTAAAGAACTGCTGATTTGCATGGCTCTTAATAAATTTATATCCATAGCTAAAGGATTCCCGGTAAGCATGGCAATGTTGCCGTTACTGCCAAAAAGGAACCAAAAAGCTAAGCCAATTACCGTAAATACCAAAGCGCCAACTGTTGCGCACAAAACCAAAAACATGATTTGGATTAAAGGATGATAGGCATTTGACTGTTGAGTGTGGACCATAATAAATAATTTCGGTAAATTTGCGCTCAATTTAATGATTTGATTGGTAAATGTCTGTTAAAATAGGAAATATAGACTTGGGAAGTTTCCCGCTTTTGCTAGCGCCGATGGAGGATGTAAGTGACCCACCCTTCCGTTTTGTGTGCAAACAAAATGGCGTTGATATGATGTACACCGAGTTTATTTCTTCGGAAGGGTTAATTAGAGACGCAGCAAAAAGCAAGCAGAAGCTGGATATTTTTGAGTATGAAAGACCTATTGGCATTCAAATTTTTGGTTCAGAGATTGAACACATGCGCCAGGCAACAGAAATATCTACAGCAGCAAAGCCAGATTTAATTGATATCAATTATGGTTGCCCCGTAAAAAATGTGGCTTGCCGCGGCGCAGGTGCCAGCCTTTTACAGGATATTGATAAAATGGTTGCAATGACTGCCGCAGTGGTAAAAGCCACGCATTTGCCGGTAACCGTGAAAACCCGCTTAGGTTGGGACGATAATACCAAAAACGTTTATGAGGTTGCCGAAAGGTTACAGGATGTAGGTATACAAGCCTTAACCATCCATGGGCGTACACGATCGCAGATGTACAAAGGCAGTGCCGATTGGCGCTTGATTAGAGAAATTAAACGCAACCCAAGAATTAACATTCCCATTTTTGGCAACGGCGATGTAGATTCGCCAGAAAAAGCTGCCAATTGGCGCCTTGAATATGAAGTTGATGGCATTATGATTGGCAGAGCCGCCATCGGTTATCCATGGATTTTTAGAGAAGTAAAGCACTTTTTTGAAACAGGTGAACATTTAGCACCTCCAACATTAAAAGAACGAGTAGATACCTGTAAAATTCACCTGCAAAAATCTGTGGAATGGAAAGGTCCCAAAACCGGTATTTTTGAAATGCGCCGGCATTATGCCAACTATTTTAAAGGACTGCCTAATTTTAAAGAATGGCGAATGAAATTGGTTTTGTTAGATAACATGCATGAAATTGAAGACGTTTTAAACGATATTGAAAATAAATTTGACCTGCAATTGGTGTAATTTTTGCGATTCTGAAAATATTCTAATAAATTACAGAGCCTGTTTAAATGCCTACACGCATTTTACCAGATTCTAACAAAACCTAAAATTATGGTAGCCCAAATTACTGAAGGAGTTAAAATTACTGTAGAAACAGCTTATCAGCCAGAATACTCAAACCCGGCTAATGAGCATTTTATGTTTTCGTATAAAATTCAGATAGAAAACTTGGGAAATTACAGCATCCAACTTTTGCGCAGACACTGGACAATTTTTGATTCCAACGGCACAAAACGAGTGGTTGATGGCGAAGGCGTTGTGGGTTTGCAACCTATCATCGAACCCGGCCAACACCACGAATATGTATCTGGTTGTAACCTAAAAACAGATATGGGTACCATGCAAGGTTTTTATCAAATGAAAAGACTGGTAGACGATGAAATTTTTGATGCTCAAATTCCAGAGTTTTCGTTAATAACGCCGTACAAACTAAATTAATTTTATCCTTTCTAAGCTTAAATTTTATTTAAACCCACACTTGAAAGCTGAAACGCTAAAAAC
This sequence comes from Pelobium sp., assembly GCA_036379295.1. Classification (GTDB taxonomy): domain Bacteria; phylum Bacteroidota; class Bacteroidia; order Sphingobacteriales; family Sphingobacteriaceae; genus Pseudopedobacter. The sequence goes on along the minus strand of DASVGY010000137.1, from coordinate 27,231 downwards.
AAATATCCAATAGCTAAAACCCACAATGATAATTTTATGAGCATTAGGATGATAGACCTTCCAGCGGAATATCTCCAGATTGAGAAAGAGCTATTGCCTGCAATTACCGCAGTTTTAAAAAGCGGTTCTTACATTCAAGGAAACATTGTTAAAACATTTGAAAACCAACTTGCAGCCTATCTAAACGTTAAACATGTGATATCCTGTGGAAATGGAACAGACGCTTTACAAATTGCCTTAATGGCCCTAGGAATTAAAGCTGGCGACGAAGTGATTTTACCCGCATTTTCTTACATCGCTGTTGCGGAAGTTGTTTGCTTGTTGGGCGCAACACCTGTGTTTGTAGATGTTGACGATACCTATTTCCAATTAAATCCAATTGAGGTTAAAAAACACATCACCCCAAGAACCAAAGCAATTATCCCGGTTCATTTATTTGGCCAATCTGCTAACTTAGAACATATTCTTGAATTAGCAGCACAAAACAATATCAAAGTGGTTGAAGATTGTGCGCAATCATTGGGCGGCAAATATGAAATTAACGGAAAGCAAGAGTTTTTAGGAACCATCGGCAACTTTGGTTGTACATCGTTTTTTCCCACTAAAAATCTTTCTTGTTTTGGCGATGGTGGCGCATTGTTTACTAATGATGATGAGTTAGCTACAAAAGCCAGAATGATAGCAAACCATGGGCAAAAAGAAAAATATAACCATCAGTTAGTAGGTATAAATTCGCGGTTAGACAGCTTGCAAGCCGCAATATTGACTATTAAACTTGCTAATTTAACTAAACTGCTCAATCAAAAATCAACCTTAGCAAAGCAATATTTAGATAATTTAAATCATATTTCAAACGTTGGGCTTCCGCAAACCCATCCTAAAAGTTCTAACTCTTGGCATCAATTTACCATAAAGGTAAAAAAGGGTTTAAGAGACCAATTAAGAGCCGAGCTTAAATCAGTAGGAACTGAAAGTATGATTTATTATCCAATGCCAATTCCCCAACAACCTGCTTATCAGCAGTTTAATGAAAATTATCCGGTCGCGGAACAATTAAGCGAAGAGGTTTTATCTCTGCCTATCCATCCTTTGTTGGATACCAGCGATATAGATTATATTTGTCTCAAATTATATGAGTTTTTCAACGCAAGGATCTGATCTTTTTGTTCATCACACGGCTGTTATCGACAAAAACGTAGCTATTGGCAAAGGAACGTCAGTTTGGCATTTTACACACATTTCTGAAGGGGCTACAATTGGCCAAAACTGCAATGTAGGGCAAAATGTTTTCATCGGTAAAAACGTAAAAATTGGAGATGGCGTAAAAATTCAGAACAATGTTTCCGTTTACGAAGGCGTAACGGTTGAAGACGATGTATTTATTGGGCCTTCTGTGGTTTTTACCAATATTTTAAATCCTCGAGCGTTTATTAACCGAAAATCTGAATATAAAATAACAACGATAAAAAAAGGTGCCACCATAGGAGCCAATTGTACCATTATTTGTGGAAACAGCATCGGCGAATATGCTTTGATTGGCGCAGGTTCTGTTTTGACCAAAAGCGTCAAAAATTTTGAGCTTTGGTATGGAAACCCAGCTGTACAAAAGGGGATGGTGGATAAAGAAGGGAATGTTTTGGAAGTCAACAGTCGGTAGTCGGCAGACCGCGGACAACGGACTTTAAATTGCGGACTAACTAATCAACAAATAAAGCAAGATGCGTGAAAAAGTAATGTTAGAAATAGGTGGGCATTTGGTTTCAGAAGAGCTGATAAAAGAAAATTTTATTTGCAACCTGAAAAAATGTAAAGGAGCATGTTGTATTGAAGGTGATTCTGGCGCACCTTTAAATGAGGATGAGTTAGCTATCTTGGAAGAAATATATCCGAAAGTAAAACCTTATATGACCCAAAAAGGGATTGAAGCCATTGAGCAACAAGGCACTTCGGTAAAAGATTTTGAGGGCGATTATACCACCACATGTGTAGATACCAATAAGGAATGCGCTTATGTAACCTGGGAAAACGGCATCACTAAATGTGCGATTGAAAAAGCTTATGAAGAAAAAGTAATTGACTGGAAAAAACCGATTTCTTGTCATTTATACCCTATTCGCTTGACAAAATATCCCGAATTTGATATGCTGCATTATGATAGATGGAGCATTTGTAGCGATGCCTGCACTTTAGGCAACGAACACAAAGTTAAGGTTTACCAGTTTTTGAAAGAACCCCTAATCAGAAAATACGGTGCAGACTGGTACGAGGAGCTGGAAGAAAATATAAAAGTTTTAAATGAAGGTTAAATTTTTACCTTTGCATTTCTAATAAGAAAAACGTAATAATTTAGATTATACCGGTTTGAAAGGAATAATTTTAGCAGGCGGCACAGGTTCCCGTTTACACCCTCTAACGCTTGCAGTAAGTAAGCAAATGATGCCGGTTTATGATAAACCGATGATCTACTATCCGCTGGCTACTTTAATGTTAGCAGGAATTAGCGAAGTTTTAATCATCTCTACCCCACAAGATTTACCAGGTTTCCGAAAGCTTTTAGGCGATGGAACAAATATGGGTTGTCAGTTTTCTTATGCAGAACAGCCCTCTCCAGATGGTTTGGCACAGGCGTTTATCATCGGTGCCGATTTTATTGGTGATGATGCGGTTGCCTTGGTTTTAGGAGACAATATTTTCTTTGGCGATGGCATGGCTAAGCTGATGCAGGCGAACAATAACCCTAAAGGCGGGGTTGTTTTTGCTTACCCGGTTCATGACCCCGAACGTTATGGAGTGGTTGAATTTGATGCCAATAAAAATGCAATCTCGATTGAAGAGAAGCCAGAAAAACCACGCTCTAATTACGCCGTACCTGGTCTTTATTTTTATGATAACAGCGTGGTTGAGGTTGCTAAAAACATTAAACCATCTCCTCGTGGCGAATTAGAAATCACCGACATTAATAAATATTATTTGGAAAAAGGATTGCTAAAAGTTGGTTTGTTAAGTAGAGGAACAGCCTGGTTAGATACGGGCACTTTCGAATCATTAATGCAAGCAGGGACCTTTGTACAGGTTATTGAAGACCGACAGGGTTTAAAAATTGGTTGTATAGAAGAAATAGCCTACCGAATGAATTTTATTGATGCCCAACAGCTACGAAAACTTGGCGAACCATTGGTAAAAAGCGGTTACGGTAAATATTTGGTTGATATTGCAGATGGAAAGATTTTGTAAAACTCAATTAATCGTTGAAAATTAAAATATACCGAAGCAGAGGAACACCCAGTCAATCTCTCCTTCAAACATTAAAAATTAAAATATACGAAAGCAGAGAACATTCAATCCTTCTCTCCTTCAATCATTCAAAATTAAATAAATGGCTAAAGTTGCATTAATCACAGGAATCACCGGTCAGGATGGGGCATATCTTGCAGAGTTCTTATTAAAAAAAGGTTATGAAGTTCATGGTTTAAAAAGAAGAACTTCTCTTTTTAACACCGATAGAATTGATCATTTATACCAAGACCAGCATGAAGAAGGTGTCAAATTAACTTTGCACTATGGAGATTTAACAGATTCTACCAACCTAATTCGCTTGGTGCAAGAAATCCAGCCCGACGAAATTTATAATCTGGCAGCTATGAGTCATGTTAAGGTTAGTTTCGATACGCCAGAATATACCGCAAATGCTGATGGAATTGGAACGCTGCGGATTTTGGAAGCCGTAAGACTATTAGGTTTAACCCAAAAAACCAGAATTTATCAAGCTTCTACATCAGAACTGTATGGCTTGGTGCAGGCAGTCCCGCAATCAGAAACTACACCTTTTTATCCACGTTCTCCGTACGCTGTAGCAAAAATGTATGCATACTGGATTACAGTTAACTACCGCGAAGCCTATAAAATGTACGCCTGCAACGGAATTTTGTTTAACCATGAAAGCCCAATAAGAGGAGAAACTTTTGTTACCCGTAAAATTACCAGAGCGGCAGCTAAAATTGCTATGGGCTTGCAAAATTGTATTTATTTGGGCAACCTTTCTTCACAAAGAGATTGGGGCCATGCAAAAGATTATATTGAAGCCATGTGGTTAATTTTACAGCAAGATATACCAGAAGATTTTGTGATTGCAACGGGCGTAACAACTACGGTTCGCGAGTTTGTGAGAATGAGTTTTGAAGAGCTAGGAATTACTGTAGAGTTTTCTGGTAAAGATGAAAACGAAAAAGGGGTAATTATTGATGTTGACCAAGATAAAGCGAAAGAATTAGGCTTAAATTTGGAAAAATTAAATTTAGGACAAACCATTGTAAAGGTTGACCCTAAATATTTCCGCCCTACTGAGGTTGATTTATTGTTGGGCGACCCTACAAAATCTAAAGAGAAATTAGGTTGGAAATTAAAATATGATTTACCAGCCTTGGTTAAAGACATGATACACTCTGATTTACACTTAACTAAAAAAGACCAATATTTAAAAGATGGTGGTTACCAAACCATGAATTATTTTGAATAAAAATTTGATGAAAAAGGGGCTGGTAAACTCAAAAAGATTTTTAGCCTCGTTTCTAGTTAAACTTTTGTAGCAGCAGCAAAACAAAAAGCCTTACCAATTACAAATAGTGGTAAGGCTTTTATATTTTACACGACGTATAAATTGCAATTACACCGCAATCCGTTTAAACCAAGTGATTAATTTTAGCCGCTTCCCACGCTAAAATAATTTTTTTCCGGTTTAAGCCCCACATGTACCCGCCCAAATTACCAGACCTTTGGATTACGCGGTGGCAGGGTATAATTATAGCGATTGGGTTGCTTCCAATGGCAGTGCCCACCGCTCTAGCTGCGGCCGGCATATTAATGGTTTCAGCAATTGCACCGTAGGTGCTTAAACACCCAAAAGGAATTTGTAATAACGCCCTCCAAACCTTCAATTGAAATTCGGTTGCTTTTAGATGCAGTTTAATATACTGTGATTCGCCTACCCTTCCTAATAAAACCCTAAACGCAATTTGTTGAAAATCATCAGCATGCAGGCGTAACTTAGCTTTTGGGAAAGCTTGTTTGAGTAAGTTTAAGGCTAATTCTCTATCATCAAAAAACGCCAAGTAACAAATTCCTTTTCTGGTACTTGCCATCAAAATTTCTCCAAACGGAACACAAAAAAAGCTGTAATTAATATCCAAACCTTGACTGCTGTTTTTAGTATCCTCCAAAGTCATAACCTCCAGTTCAATTGACAAATCAACCTGGCTATTATTCTTAATTAAAGGGGTGCCGCAAGCTTCACTAAAAAGATGAACATTTTTAGATTTATTGAGCAGCAATTTATAGTATTTTGGATTTATGTACTTTTCCAGCTTTTCAAAACTTAAGCCTAAACCATCAAAACAAAGCTGTTGAAGTTCGGCTGGTTCTAAACAAAAAAATACAGCTGCTTGCGCTAAACCGGGCTTTTGCGTTAAATGGTGGTTCAAATAAACTACCAACTCTTCAATAAATGAGTAAGCGCTTTTTGCATTTAAATTCATCAGGTGCAAAATAGGCTTTACATAGAGATTTTAAAACCCAAATTTAAAATTTGCAGCTTATAAACCCTTGCGACTGCGTAAAGCAAATAAAAAAGCCAAACCTCAATCGGTTTGGCTTAACCCTAATTAAAGATGAACTATTTTAAATTTTTTAAAAATGCCGAAGTATGAAAATCGATAAACTTATTTGCCGCCATATAAACACCATCCTTAAACTTGTTTGAATCTACCGGAATTACCTTTGTAGCCTTAGAAGAGGTGTTACGTACAGAAAAATAGGTACCATACATGGTTGATACTCCCTGCGAAACTCCTCCAGATGCAAAACTTTGCACTTTCTCATCGGCCACAACGCCTTGTATATAAAGAGGTTTACCTAAAGTGCCTACATAGCTGGTGGTTGATGCCATACCCATTTTTCCGTGGTAAAAGCTAACTTCGCTATTAACCATATTTACGGTGTTTTGCCCTTTTAATTTAATAATCGCTTTGCTGTCATCCGTCATGGTGATGGCATCGTTAGCGGCTAAACGTAAGTTGGTTTTAATTTTAATATTAACACCGTTTCCTTGAAACGCCGATTTATCTTCAACAAACAAAACAGTAATATCAACTTTCGAAATTATTGCATCGTCTAGCTCTTTAGAAAGCTTAGGAAACAAAAATTGAGTGTTTCCTAAAAATCCACCCGACTTTTCTTTTCCGGATTTGGTAACTTTTCTAACAAAATAGCTGTAATTTGTTGGTGCCGTAGCCATGGTTCCAGGTAATTGTGCAAGACTTACTTTGCCGCCGCTCACCATCTCATAATCGTTATAGGTTTCGGTTTTCGCAGCTGTTTCTGCACTTACAATCTCAAAGCCTGCGGCCTTAAGTTTAGCAACATAGTCTGCGTATAATTTGTCGGTAATCAACTGAACGTCGGCTTCGCTTAAACCTTCTAAACCCACAGAAGCTTCAGCTTTTGCATCTCCTCGCATTCCGCCGCCAAAGGTAGAGCCGCCTTGCTTAAATTTTTGTTTCTCGTTGTAAATCTGGTAATTCACAGAAAAATCTGAGATAAAAATTTTTGTGGCTTTTTTTGCTTTGTTTATCCCGTAAGCGTTGTCTTTGGGTTTAAATTCTCCGAGCGTTTGTGCGTTTGATAGTGTAGCAAACGTGGTAAATGCGGCTACAAGTAAGGTGATTTTTGAGTGTTTCATAATTTTGATTTTTGAGGTTGTTAGGCAGTAAAGTTACCTGAGCTCGCTTTAGCGGAAATACCCATTTTTACGGATATTGATAAAAAATCATCGCAATAAATACAATAACTTATACAATTGTTAAAGACGCAGTAATAATGTTATTTTAAATTTAATCGGCTTTTTAACTTTTATCTTAACACATAAAGCCCTATTTTTGAGATTCTATATCAAAAAACACAATGGAAGAAAACTTTGATTATCAAAAATACAACTGGTTATACTACATAATTGGTTTAGTATGCGGTGCTTTAACTGGCCTTGCTGTAGAGGGTCATATCCTTATTGGGGCAATTTTAGGCGTGTTAACCGGCGGGCTGTTTCAGTTCTTGATTAACAAAAGTCGTGGAGAGCAGCAAGCCTAAGCAAGAGCTTCCCCCTTTTATAAAAAATTGGAACCAGTTTTACACAATTGTTTTGTGTTGGCTGGTTTTTTTAATTTTAATATTCACCCTCGTCACTAATTATTTTTCATGAGTTGGATAGACTGGCTGGTACTTTCTGTTACCATTTTGTTTATTGTAATTTATGGGATTTACAAAAGCAGAGGAAGCAAAAATATTGATGGTTACCTTCTTGGCGACCGTTCTTTGCCTTGGTATAATGTAGGTTTATCGGTTATGGCTACGCAAGCCAGCGCCATTACATTTCTTTCGGCTCCGGGTTTGGCCTATTCAGATGGAATGCGCTTTGTGCAGTTTTATTTTGGCTTGCCCATCGCCATGATTATCCTCTGCATCACCTTTGTACCAATTTACCACAAGCTAAAAGTTTATACCGCCTACGAGTTTTTAGAGCAACGCTTTGATTTGAAAACACGGGCTTTTACTGCATTTTTATTCTTGATTCAGCGAGGATTATCTACCGGAATCACCATTTATGCGCCATCCATTATTTTATCAACCATACTCAACATCAACACCACCTATACCACGCTTTTTATTGGCAGCGTTGTGGTTTTATATACCGTTTATGGCGGTACAAAAGCAGTTTCTTACACGCAAATGCTGCAAATGAGCATTATTTTTTGTGGGATGTTTTTAGCCGGATTTATGGTGGTGCAGCTTTTACCTAGCGATGTTGGCTTTGTAAAAGCCTTAAAAATTGCTGGTAAAATGGACCGGATGAATGTGATTGATTGGCATTTTGATTTAAACAATAGGTACACCGTTTGGACAGGGATTATTGGTGGCTTGTTTCTGCAACTTTCTTATTTCGGCACAGACCAATCACAAGTTGGGCGTTACTTAACCGGTAGTTCCGTAGGGCAAAGTCGGATGGGTTTGTTAATGAACGGGATGTTGAAAATTCCGATGCAGTTCTTGATTTTATTGATTGGGATTTTAGTTTTTACCTTTTACCAATACGAAAAGCCCCCTGTTTTTTTCAATAGTTACGAGCTTAATAAAATACACAACTCTAGCTATAAAGCCGAGTTTAAAGAACGTGAGCAAGATTTTAATTTGGCTTTCGCCGATAAAAACACAAAAGTTTTAGCCCTAGATGAAGCTTTAGCCAACAACAAAAATGTAGAACAAGCAAGCGCCGATGTGAAAGCAGCTAACCAAAACCTACAACAAAAAAGGCTGGATGCTTTGGCAGTGATGAAAAATAATAATCCAAATGCAGATTTAGACGACACCAATTATGTGTTTTTAACATTTGTTACCCAGCATCTGCCGAAAGGCTTAATTGGATTATTGATTGCCATTGTTTGCATGGCTTCTATGGGTTCAACCGCAAGCGCTTTAAATTCTTTGGCTTCTACCACTTCCGTTGATATTTATAAACGCTTAATCAACAAAACCGGGAGCGATTTAAAGTACCTCAACATCAGTAAAATCACTACCTTATTTTGGGGAATTATCAGTATTGCGATGGCGCTTTTTGCTAGCAAATTAGGTAATTTGTTAGAAGCGGTAAACATTTTAGGTTCCTTGTTTTACGGAACTATCCTTGGGATTTTCTTAGTTGCTTTTTACTTTAAATCTGTAGGCGGAAAAGCTGTTTTTTACGGGGCCATTATCACGGAGATATTCGTTTTTATCGCATTCAAATACAATTGGATGGCTTATCTGTGGCTCAATCTTTTTGGCTGTGTGCTGGTAATCGGTTTTGGATTATTGCTACAAACGTTTTTTAAAGAAAGAGAAATCAGCAATTAATACCTATCTTTTCTTCAAGGATACCGAATGGCACATATTGTGTTAAGCTCAAATAAAAACAAAGCTATGAAATGGCTAGGAAGACGCGGAAGCGATAACGTTGAAGACCGCAGAGGTTTATCCGGCGGCAAAATTGCTGCCGGAGGCGGCTTAATTGGTGTTATATTTTTAATTGCCCAAATGTTTTTGGGCGGCGATAGTTCGCAGGTTTTAAATCAGATTAAAAACCAGGTTTTGCAAGGCAGCGGCGGTGGCGAGCAAAGAGAGCTTACCGCAGCGGAAAAAAAGCAAGGTGAGTTTGCGTCAGTAGTTTTTGCCGATACGGAAGATGTTTGGGGCAATATTTTTCAAGAACAAGGCGCCAGCTATCAACAACCGAAAATGGTTTTATTTACCGATGGGGTTCAAACGGAATGTGGTGGCGCTTCATCTGCAGTTGGACCGTTTTATTGCCCTGCTGACCAAAAAGTTTACATCGACCTTTCTTTTATGGAAGAATTAAAAAACAGGTTTGGCGCTAAAGGTGGCGATTTTGCAACTGCTTATGTTATTGCTCATGAAGTTGGGCACCACGTTCAAAAATTAATGGGTACATCTGCACAAGTGAACAAAGCACAACAAGGTTTAACTGAAAAAGAAGCAAACAAACTTTCTGTTGCCCTAGAGCTACAAGCCGATTTTTATGCAGGTATTTTCGCTCATTATAACAAACAGTATTTAGAAGACGGCGATATTGAAGAAGCTATGAGCGCTGCAAATGCAGTTGGTGATGACGCCATTCAACAGAAATCTCAAGGCCATATTGTTCCGGATGCGTTTACGCATGGAACTTCTAAACAAAGAATGAAGTGGTTTATGAAAGGTTATGTTTCTGGAGATATTAACCAAGGCGATACCTTTTCCAACTTATAATTCATTAATCTGGTATTAATTTTTTAATGCTGTTGGTTGATAATCAAATGTTTCTATAGCGCATATTGCGTGTTTTCAAAAAAAATGTTTAAATATGTATTCTTTTGGAAAGCAAAAATTACATCGACCCAAAACTTTGGGCTGCAATTAAAAAAGGAGATGCCGATGCTCTAAAAGCAGTGTATCAGCACTGCTATAAAGACTTGTATGCTTTTGGTTTTAGGTTTTGTGCAGATAAAGAACAAGTGAAGGACGGTATTCACGAGATGTTTTGCGAAATTTGGACAAAAAAACATCAGCTCAATGATGCTAACAATATATCTGCCTATTTAAAAACTTATCTAAAACGGAAAATACTAAAGTCAACAATTAACGCCTTTACCTCCGAAGCTGATGAGCAAAAAAAAGAATTGTTTTTAACAGAGCGTTCTTATGAAGATTTGCTCATACAATCACAAACCAACGACATCCGGAAAGAAAAAATCGCTGTTGCTTTAGAACAATTAAGTCCGTCGCAAAGAGAAATTATTACCCTAAAATTTTTTGAAGGTTTAAGTTACGAGCAAATTTCCAGCCTTTTGAACATCACTGCAAGAACAGTTTACAATCAGGTTTATAAAAGCCTGCTTACGCTTAAACAGCACCTCAAGTAAATTCTGCTTTTATGTAACGTCATTTATTTTCTTTATTTATATTTGGTCTAAATAATAATAAGTATTATTTTGCGGTTATCGTGGTAAATATTTACGAAAAATAGCACTACGCTAAAAAACTTTTATCATTTAATATCAAAGCAATATGAAAAAATTGATACTTTCTTTATTCTTACTTTCGCTAATTACGCAAGCTAATGCGCAGTGGAGCGATAATCCGGCTGTAAACAACCCAATAGTAACTACCAGTAATACTACTCAAAAATCAGATTTAGTTTCCATAAACGATGGTAACAACAATATGATTATTGCTTGGGTAGATAGCAGAAACTCTGCGACTTTAGGAACCGATATTTACGTTCAAAAGATAAATAATGACGGTTCTTTACCTTGGGGAGCGGAAAAAGTGGTATGTAACGCTGTTAACAATCAGTCTGCTGTTTCAATAACTTCAGACGGTGCGGGCGGTGCAATATTAGCATGGGGTGATAGAAGATCTGGAACTTCAGCTAATGATGAAGAAGTTTACGGTCAGCGAATAAAATCAGATGGAAGTGTTGGATGGGCGGCAAATGGTGTTTTATTAACTAAAGCTGTAGCTAGTTCAACAGTTTATAGAAGAAAGCCCGCATTGGTTAAAGCTTCTACTACAGAGTTTATTGTGGTGTTTGAACAGCTAGGAACTTCAGCAGATTACTTTGCGCAAAAAGGTTTAATTAGCACAGGTGCGCCGCAATGGACTTCTGATGTTTCTGTCCACGGGGCACAAGCTAGTACCCAAGCAGGGGTAACTCTTCTAGCAGATAATACCGGTGGCGCCTTTATAGTTTGGCAAGATCCAAGGCTTGCAAACACCAATGCAGACATTTATGGCCAGCGAATAACAAGTGAAGGTAATTTAGCTTGGGGTGCTTCTGGCAAAATAATTTGTGATGCCAGCGGTGGCCAAACCGCTCCATCAATCACATCCGACGGTGCAGGAGGTTTTGTAGCAACGTGGGTTGATTTTAGAAACCTAGACAACGACATTTATGCGCAACGTGTGGATGCTTCTGGTACTAGGATGTGGGATGTGGGAGTTAGCCCTGCAGTTGATTTAAATGGTGTTGGCGTTTGTGTACTTACTTCTACCGATAATGGTTTAAAAAACCAAGGTAATCCTAAAGTAATTAATGATGGTAATAATAACTTTATAATTGCGTGGTTTGATCCTCGTACCGACGCAAATAGTCTTGATATTTACGCTCAAAAGCTAAATATATCGGGGGCGGCACAATGGACAGCTAATGGAGTGCCTGTTATTGCAAAAGAGAATTCGCAAGGAGGAAGCGGGGATTTTACCATGGAGAATGCAGGAAGTGGAAATACATTTGTGATTTACCGTGACGTGATTCCTAAAATACCAGCTACAGAAACTGATCCAGAGGTTCCAGCGCACAATGACATCTATATTCAGCGGTTAAATTCTGCAGATGGAGGTGTTACCACACCTTTTACTACGGCGGGTTTTCCGGTTTCCACCAACTTAGGATCACAAAATGGTATAAATACGATAACAGACGGTAGTGGCGGAGTAATCGTAGCTTGGCAAGACTCAAGAAATTCTAGCAACGGCGCTATTTATGCTTCTCGCGTATATGCAAACGGAACCTTACCCGTAACCTTTAAAACAATTACTGCCAGCTTAAGCAATGAGCAAAACGTATTGGTAAAATGGGAGATAGCTACAGAAGTTAACACTAAAAACTACGTGGTAGAAAGAGCGACTGAAAACGGCGTTTTTGTTGCTATTGGGGGTGTTGATGCAAGCCAGATAGGTACTTACCAATTTAAAGATATAAATCCGCTCAGCGGAAATAATTATTACAGAATTAAAGCCGTAGATTTTGATGGACATATCACTCTTTCAGCAACTGCCGCGGTAAAAATCAACTCACTAAACCAAACAGACGTTGCCATCTATCCTAATCCGGTAAAAGATGTGCTTAACATTGTAAGCAACAAATTAGTTAATAATGAACTTTACACCGTTAAATTGTTTAACACAAGCGGGCAATTGTTGTTTTCTAAAAGTGCAGATGCAAATTCAACAGGAACCATTTCAATCAACGTAGCAAGCATAAATTTTGGCGTATATACACTGCAATTAACGGATGCTAAAAATAACATCATCAGCACTAAAAAAATAGTTAAGCATTAGCCATAAAAACAAAGATGAGCCATAAAAAGCTCATCTTTGTTAATAAATTTTGGAAATTGGATTACACACTTTATAGCGCAGAAGATTTTGCCGCCGATGAATTCTTTATTAATTATCATTTAAAAAATGATGACAAGGCGGTAGCTTTTTGGGAAGACTGGAAAATTCATCACCCCGAAAAATTAGACGAAATTTATAATGCTGAACGTTTACTAGATTTAATGACTTTTGCGTTAAGCGATGAGGAAATAGCGGTGGAACACGATCGCTTAGCAAATTTTTTAGCGATCGATAGGCCAAACAAACCGCTCATTTCATCCAAAAAAAGCGCTGGAAAGCGTAATTTTTTTTTAGCATGTTTGGCCTTTTTGCTGTTTGCTTGTGCTGGATTTTGGTTTTCGGCAAAACCGGTTAAAAAACTTACCGAAGTAATTACAAAAACTAATCCTTTTGCACAACGAAGCATCATAGTTTTAGGTGATGGCACAAAAGTTACCCTAAACGCCAACAGCACCATCAGTTTTCCAAAAGAATTTGCGAAAGATAAAAGAGTGGTTAATTTAAACGGCGAAGCTTTTTTTGAGGTAACAAAAAACAAGCACCGGCCTTTTTTGGTAAAAACAGGTAGCCTTACCACCAAAGTTTTAGGAACAAAATTTAACGTAAACACACATTTGCAAAATAGCGCTATTCAAATAGCCCTGCTTGAAGGTAAGGTTAGCTTAAGCACTGATGATAAAGCTGGTGAAATTTTGTTGAAGCCGCTAGAAACAGTTGTTTTTGAGGCACAAGAAGGACGCTTTTCTAAGTCGGCATTCAGCAGCCGCGAGCTCACCGCATGGAAAGACGGCATGTTAATTTTTAAAAATGCGTCGTTTGATGATGTTGCAAAAAAAATCTATAATTTTTACGGCATCAACTTAATCAATAACAATAAATCAAACAAATGGTCTTACACTGGCGAATTTTATAACCGCGATTATTTAACCGTAATTAAAAGCATCTGCTACACCAAGCACCTAAAATACAGGCAAACAAAAGACACCATCACCATCAACTAAACAATGAGTAAAATAAACTTTTGGAAAGGCATCAAAATATTAACCGCTTTAATACTGATGCCTATTTTAGGCTTTACACAAACTAACGCTCGGGTTAAAATAACACCAGCAGAAAAAACAATAGGGCTTTTTTTTAAAGCTGTTGAACAACAAACCAATTTTAGGTTTAATTACGATGATAAAGAAGTTAACTTAAACAAGCCCTTAAACTTAACTTATGATGGTAATTTAAAAGACTTGCTGACTAAAGTAGCAGATGTTGTTGGTTTACAGTTTAATACCAATGGCAACACCATAGCTGTACGTGGCAATACAGAAACCAACCTACCCACAAGAATCATAGCAGGTGTGGTAACCGATAAGTCAAACGGGCAAACCATCCCGGGGGCTAACATTTTTATAAAAGGTACCAGAAAAGGAGCTGTTACTAACCAAAATGGCGAGTTTACGCTAAAAATAACCAACGCCAACATCAACGATGTTACGTTGGTGGTTTCTTTTATTGGAATGAAAAGCCAAGAAGTTGAAGTAGGCAACCAATCATTTTTTAGGATAGCTTTAGCGCTAGATGCTATCGGGATGAATGAAGTGGTGGTAACTTCATCTTACACTAAGGATAAACGGCGGGAAGATGTAGTGGGAAGTATTTCGCAGCTATCTGCAAAGCAATTGCAAACAGAAAGACCGATAGAAAGTTTAGACAAAATGATGGAAGGTTTGGTTGCCGGAGTGTATGTAGAAACCAATACCGAACTGGGTACACCAGTAAAAATTAACATTCGCGGACAGGGGTCTTTACCTCCGTTCGGCAGCAACAACAGGGCTACTACTACCACTTCATCGCAACCCTTATACGTGGTAGATGGCGTCCCCGTTTATGAACAGCAAAAACGCAACGAAAGCTCTGCTTTTAACCGCGAGCAAAATTTAAACCCCCTTTCAAACATCAATCCGGATGACATTAAGTCGATCTCCATTTTAAAAGACGCAACCGCTTCGGCTTTATATGGTGCAAACGCAGCAAACGGCGTAATCATTATTACCACAAAATCTGGCTCGCCAGGCAAAACAAAAGTCAATTTTAGTTATGATGCGGGGGTGGCTACATTTATCAACCAATACCAGTGGCTAAGCGGACCAGAGTATTATCGTTTATTAAGAGAAACCTATATTAACGGAGGCACATCGGTAACAGTTGCCTCGCAAATTGCAGGCAGCAAAACAATTGATACCGATTGGTTTGACTTAACCAATAGAAACGCAAACTATCAAAATGCAAATTTAGAGGTTGCGGGTGGCAGCAACGAAACCACCTTTAGGTTTTCCGCCGGTTACCGCGACCAAAAAGCAAGTTCCTACAGAAACGACTTAAAAAAAGCCTACATCAGGTTAAGGCTAGACCATAAAGTATCCGAAAAATTTAAAGTCGGGGTTTCTTTAAGCCCTACAATAACCAACAAAAATGCCTTATCAAATTATGGCGGTGTGTTATTACCACCAAATATAGCTCCATTTGATGCCAACGGCAATTTTACGGTGATTGATGGTGTACCCAATCCATTAGCTGTTTTAGCACAAAATGATGATTACCACAAAGGCTTTTCAATGGTTGGCAACGTTAATGGCAATTACAAGGTTTCTAATGCCATTGCAATTTCCGGAACTTTAGGCACTGACATTTACCAAAACAAAGAAACATCGTTCCAATCTGCTTTAAATCAAACCGGCGCCAACAGAAACGGATTTTTAGAGATATACGATAGAAATTATACCGCTTATATTGGATTTTTGCAAGCCACTTATGATAAGGTTTTTAATAATAAACATAGCGTAAATTATCTGCTGGGCACACAGTTTGAATCTAAAGCAACTAATTTATTGGCCGGCCGCGGTACCGATTTTTCTTTTGATAGGCTTAGGGTTCTTAGCGCTGCGGCCAAGCAAACTTCATTGTCGTCAACTTCAGAAGACGCCACAGTTTCTTACTACACACAGTTGGGTTACGATTATTCAAAAAAGTATTATGCCAACATTAACGCCCGTATAGATGAATCGTCTGTTTTTGGTGGCGATAAGCAGGTAGCCCTAAACGGCTCTTTTGGTTTGGGCTATATACTATCAAAAGAAGAATTTTTAAAAAATTCAAAGGTTATTGACTTTTTAAAATTAAGAGCCACTTTTGGTTCTACCGGAAACTCCAGAATAGGCACTTATGCAGCTAGGGGTTTGTATGATTTCGGTGGCAGTTTTTACAACGGCAATATTGTTTCTTTACCGGATGGAAATGCGGCGCCAAACCCAAACCTGGGCTGGGAGCGAAACTATAAACTCAACTTAGGATTTGATATTACCCTGTTAAAAAAAATACAGTTTACCGCCGAGTACTACAATAACCTAGTGGTTGATTTAATATCAAGCGTAAACGTTCCGTTCGAGTTTGGGTTCACAAGTATATTGGCAAATACCGGCAAAATGCGCAACAGAGGTATAGAGCTAACTTTAAATACTGAAAACATCAACAGAAAAAACTTTAGTTGGAACACTTCTTTCAACTTTGGTAGTAATAAAAACAAGTTAATTTCTATAAACAATGGTTTTGCTCCACTTTTTGGTTCTTCAGACGAAGCTTCGGGATTTTTGGTAGGCAATAGCACAACAGCAATATATGGCTACAAATGGGCGGGAGTTGACCCACAAACTGGCGAAGAAATGTTTTACGATAATAATGGAAATAAATTAATTTCAAGAGAAATTAATGCTTTACCAATTACCTCAACAACCGTTTTAGGTGATAGATTGCCCGATTTCCAGGGCGGATTGGTAAACAGCTTTAACATCCATAATTTTAACCTTTCCTTTAACATTCTTTATTCTTATGGCGCATCCATTAAATATTCTTACGCAGATGAATCAGACGGGTTAAATCTGCAAAACAGAAACCAAAGTGTCAATCTGTTAGACAGGTGGCAAAAACCAGGCGATATTGCCCCTGTTTCAAAATTATTGATAACTAAGCGTTTGGTTAGCAATTCTTCGCGTTATGTACTAGATGCCAGTTACTTGAAGCTATCTAACGTAGCCTTAAGTTACAATTTCAGCAATAAAATAGCCTCTGCCTTAGGGCTTAACAGTATAAGCGTGTTTAGTAATGCCACCAATCTGTTTTACTTATATAAAGAACCAGGTACAAAAGGCAGGAACGGCGTTGCCGAAAGACGCTTTGTGTATCCGGAGAGCAGCGCCTTTACTGGTGGTTTAAGAATTCAACTTTAGCAGATTTAAAATGAAAAAGTACCTATATATTTTTACGATTTTTAGCACCTTGGCACTTGCGGGTTGCGAAAAACTATTGGACAAAGAGCCCATTGATAAACTTTCTATTGAAGATTTGTTTAAAGATCTCAGTGGCACAAAAACAGCTTTGGCAGGCGCATATAACACCCTCGAAAAATCAGAGTTATACCATACCAATTTGATGATTTTCCCTGACCTGCTTGGCGGTAACCTTAAATACAGTAAAACGGTGAACATCAAATTTGATGATATTTACAATTTATTGCAAGATGCCCAAACATCATCAATGAACGTCACTTATATTGAACTTTATGACCATATCAATAACCTCAACAATATTATTAAATATGCGCCGCTTACGCAGGCATTAGAGACCGAAAAAAATGGCATTTTAGCCGAAGCCAAGTGTTTAAGAGCCTTAGCCCATTTTGATTTGTTACGCGTTTACAGCAAACCGTATAACAGTACTGCGGATGCTTCTCATTTAGGTATCGCCGTTAACTTGACGCCGCGTTTAGTTACCGAAGGCAGTCCGTCAAGAGCAACAGCTAAAGAATCTTACGAAGCAGTAATAACCGACTTAGTAACCGCAATTGCACTATTTGATAATAGCGTTCCGCCGTTTTCTAAAGGTAAGCCACAAACTTTTTTTACCAAATACTCGGCTAAGGCGCTACTTGCAAAAGTTTATTTATACGCTAACAATTACGATAAAGCTTTTGAAACGGCCGACGATGTGATCAAAAACGGGGGTTATAGCTTACTATCAAATGCAAATTATGTTGCCAGTTGGGCAAGCCGAAACCCATCTACCGAATCTATTTTTGAATTGGCGTTAGAGCCAACATTTTCTGCTACAAGTTTGGGCTCTTATTACGAAGCAAGCAATAGCGGCACTTTTAGAATGTTTGCCGCCACTGATGATCTTTTAAATATTTACAGTGCAACAGATATTAGAGGCAAAAACAGTTTATTTACCTCTGTAAACATCAGTGGAAACAACTTTTATTTCACAAAAAAATACGCCGCCGGCAGCATTAATGCAACGCCAATTAAGCTTTTACGTTTATCAGAAATGTACTTGATACGGGCAGAAAGTGCTGTTGAAAAAACCACTCCGGATTTTACACAGGCTAACCAAGATTTATCCACTATCATCAAAAGAGCGGACCCCACTGCGGCTAACGCGAATTACACGGTGAAAGCCGATTTACAAAACGCTATTTTGCTAGAACGCCGTAAAGAGTTAGCTTTTGAGGGTAATCTGTTATACGATTTACTAAGAAAAGGCAAGGACCTTGTACGTACAGATTGCACAGCGGCTACCTGCAATGCCCAAAACAATGATTACCGCTTAATCATGCCCCTACCTGCAAAAACAGTTGATGTTAATATTAAAATGAAACAAAATGAAGGCTACCAAAAACAATAGAATTTATGGTTTAATGATGCTGATAATGGTTTTTGTTTTACCATTTAGCGCTTGTAAAAAAGATGAACCCGCTCCAAAAGATGATTTATATCCAGAAACCCCGGTAAATACACCGTCATCGTCTGCAATAGCGGTTTTCCAAAAACCCGATCCCTTTTACCAACTCCACGTGTACCGTTATGACCCGGATGCTAAAAAATGGACTAAAGATATTGGTGGGCATTTTTCCACCATTTCTGCAACAGATAACACCTATTTAGGTTTTACTAATCCTTATGTTACCGATAGTGGAGTAGCAATGTTTGACATGGTGCGGCTTTACAGTGACTATGCCGGCAGCTCCACCATAAAAACGTTAAAAATAAATGCCGACCAGGTGCTGCAGTTTTTTCCGGATTTTGAAGGCGCTAAAACCGGCATTGTAAAAGTTAAAACGCAGGATATTACCATTACCAAACGCGATGGCGGCAATTTTAAAATTGGCATTAGCGGACAAGGAACGTATGATGAGCGTACTAAAGTTATAGATTTAACCATAAACTTTAACAATTCTGCCATCGGTAAACCCAATACTTCTTACAACTATAAATTAAGTGTAAACGAACTAAACTTAAATTAATATGAAGCGCCTAATCATTACATCCGCAGCTTTAATCATCGTTATTTTTGGTTGCGCATTTTTACAGCGTCCCGATAAAATCTACACCATTGACGAGCTGAGAACTCTTTATAGCGGCGATGCTAGCAAATGGCCTAAACCCAATTTAGATGCAGAAGCCAAAAAGAATTTTAGAGACATAGGCTACCTAGGTAGGCCAAGCTACCCGGCTGATAACCAGTTTTCGGAGGACAAAGAAAAGCTAGGGAAAATTTTGTTTTTTGACCCACGTTTATCCGTATCTCGCCAGATAGCGTGTGCATCCTGCCATGATCCCGAGTTGGGTTGGGGAGATGGAAAAAGGGTAGCTTATGGCCACGATAGGCAAAACGGCAAACGTAACGCCATGACGCTTTTTAATGTTGCGTTTTACCAAAAACTCTTTTGGGATGGCCGGGCAAACAGTTTAGAACATCAATCGGGCTTCCCCGTAGCCGACCATGTTGAAATGAATATGCCTTTAACAGGGATGCTGGAAAATGTTAAAGAAGTTAAAGGATATGAACCATTGTTTGAAAAAGCTTATGGCACAAAAGAAATTAGTATAGACAAAATACAAAAAGCCATTGCCACTTTTGAGCGCTCAATTATAAGTACTAACAGCCGGTTTGATGCTTTTGTACGGGGCAACTCAAAAGCGCTTAAAGACACAGAAATTAAAGGGATGCATCTTTTTAGAACCAAAGCCCGTTGTATTAATTGCCACAACACGCCCTTATTTAGCGATAATAAGTTTCATAATGATGGGCAAACGCTCTTAGGTTCACGTATGGAAGATTTAGGCCGATATAATGTCACCAAAAATTTAGCGGATATCGGTAATTTTAGAACGCCTTCTTTAAGAGAAACAAATATTACCGGCCCGTGGATGCACCATGGAAACTTTCCATCACTAAAAGATGTGATTGAATTTTACAACTTAGGAAATCCGGTTTCTATACAGAGAAATGCAGTTGTAGCCGACTCAATTTTGAACAACAGTAAAAAATCGGCGATGCTGCAAAAGCTTAATTTAACGTTGGATGAGCAACAAGATTTGGAAGCTTTTTTAAGGAGCATTAGTACCAGAGTTAGTAAAATTATTCCGCCAACTTTACCGAAGTAATTTGCGGGTTACTTAAGTTTGCGCAAAAAATTAACGGAAAAGCCCAGCAATTTGGAGAAACAAATTAGCCGGGCTTTTTTTAGTTCCTGTGCTTGCTGCTATTTCCGCACTTTAATCACCATTTTCTTCACCTCGCCATCGGCAATCATTGGGGCATGAACATCTTCTGGGAAAAAAATTACAAATTGATTATCGTTTAACGTAAAGTGCATGGTTGGTTTGTCGTTAAAAAACAGCACATCTTTTTCTGAATTGTAATCGCCTTTTTGCTCTTTACATTCGTTTCTGGTTTTCCAACCGATGTTTTCTGTTCCGCGGATGCAAACCTGAATGTCGATATTTTGGTTATGGCACTCAAATTTCGCTTCTGATTCTGCCGCCGTCATTCCGGCTTTATCAGAAACAATAGCTTTCAAACCCTCGGCGATGTCGTATTTGCCAACTTCGATAGCGTTTAAATCTGTGGCGCCAATATATTCGAACGCCTTTGCAAATAAAGGGTGTACGCTTGTGTACTTGTCTGCGTTTGCTAATGTATCTATAATCATGTTCTTAGTTTGTTAGGTGGTTAGGGGTTAGGGATTTGCGATTTGGCTAGTTTAGTTCATTAGCCATTGGTTCATTAGTATTTGCGTGGCGGTAATTAAGTTCACTGGTTTCAGAAATCCCACGCCAAATCCCTTTTAGTTCATTAGTTTTTACTGTTTGCAGGTAACTCTCCTTCGGAGAAGGTTGGGTTGAGGCTTAATCTATTTAAAAAGTCCATATATCAAATATTGACTATGGACTTTTTACGATATTCACTGTTCATCACTAGCTATTCACTAATGCCTCAATGAACTAATTCAACTAATAAATTATCTCTGCACCCTACCAGAACCATCACCACCAACTAAACCTTCAACTTCTGAACGGGTAGCGTGGTTTAAATCTCCTGGGATGGTGTGTTTTAATGCTGATGCAGCAACACCAAATTCTGCCGCGTCTTTCATTGATTTTCCGCTTACTAAGCCATAAATAAAACCACTTGCAAATGAGTCGCCGCTGCCCACACGGTCAACTATACGCACTTTATATTCTTTTGTATGATGAAATTCGTTACCATCATAAACCAGTGCGCTCCATCCGTTGTCTGATGCGCTGTAGCTTTCTCTTAAAGTTGAAGCAATGTATTTGAAATTAAATTTCGCTTTCATTTGCTTGCAAACGTCTTTAAATCCGTCGAGGTTTAATTCGCCTTTGGTAACATCTGTTCCTGCGCTCACAAAACCTAAACTGGTTTCAGCATCTTCTTCGTTACCGATACAAACATCTACATATTGGCAAAGCTCTGTCATTACTTTCTGTGCCTTTTCTTTACTCCATAGTTTTTTACGGTAATTTAAATCGATACTGGTAGTTACGCCTCTTTCTTTTGCGGCTTTTAAAGCAGCCAAAGTTAAAGCAGCAGCCCTATCACTTAATGCTGGCGTAATTCCGGTAGTGTGGAACCAATCAGCACCTTCAAAAATTGCGTCCCAATCAAACTCATTAGCATCCGCATCAGCAATAGAGGCATCAGCCCTGTCGTAAATTACCTGAGAAGCCCTCATAGATGCGCCAGTTTCGAGAAAATAAATTCCTAATCTTTTACCGCCCCTTGCAACAAACTGCGTATTTACACCATATCTGCGTAAATGGTTAATGGCGGCTTGTCCAATTGCGGTATCAGGCACTTTAGACACAAATGTACCGTTTAAACCGTAATTGCAAATTGCGGCAGCAACGTTAGCTTCGCCTCCTCCGTAAGTTACATCAAATGTATCACTCTGCACAAATCTTTTGAAATCTGGAGTTGACAATCGCATCATTATTTCTCCAAGGGTTACGACTTTTTTTGACATTGTTTAATAATAAAAACTGGTTTATAAAAAATATTTACACTTATAGCAAACCAAAAGTAAGCTTAAACACCTCGATAAAAGATTTTTACAATGAAAATCATCGGTATCGATTGCGTAAATTAATGCCCCGGGGTTTAACGCAAATCAGCTTTTAATAGCTACATTAGTTATCTCTTTAACAAAAAACCTAATAAATTATACAAAAATGGATACAAAATCTATGCTTCTGAAAGCAATTACCGACCAAGGTATGTTGCCCCTGTTTTTTCATGCTGATGAACAAAAAAGTATTGACATTACACAAACTGTGTATGATGCAGGGGTAAGGGTGATTGAATATACCAACAGGGGAAAAGAAGCACTTGCCAACTTTAAAAAGCTAAAAGAAGTTGCAAAAACAACGATGCCCGAGTTGAAATTAGGCATTGGAACCATTAAAACTCCTGAAGAAGCGCAAGATTTTATTGATGCTGGCGCAGATTTTATTGTTTGCCCTATTGTGGTGCCTGAGGTTGCAGAGCTGATTAATGCTGCAGGTATTTTATGGATTCCTGGCTGCATGACGCCAACTGAGATTGCTTTAGCCCAAAAATATAATGCAGGTTTGATTAAAATTTTTCCGGCCAATATTTTGGGTCAAGAATTTATTTCGTCTATCAAAGACTTATTTAGAGGGCAGTTATTTATGCCAACCGGCGGAGTTGATTTAAGTGAAGCAAATATTGCCAGCTGGTTTAAAGCCGGTGTTTGCGCCGTTGGGATGGGAAGCAAACTAATTAGCAAAGACGTTATGGAAAACGCCAGTTACCAGCAACTAGCAAAAGATACCAAAGAGGTATTGGCTTTAATAAAATCAATTAAAAAATAAATTATGACCAAAGAAAAAATGAGTAGCTACCGGTGGACCATTTGTTCGCTGCTGTTTTTTGCAACTACGATTAATTACTTAGACAGGCAGGTGCTTTCTTTAACCTGGAAAGATTTTATTGCGCCCGAATTTCATTGGACTAATGATGATTACGGCAACATTACCGCACTGTTTTCTTTTTTCTACGCAGTTTCTTTATTGTTTGCAGGAAGGTTTGTGGATTGGATGGATACCAAAAAAGGTTTTCTTTGGGCAATTGGCGTATGGAGTGTAGGCGCTTGTTTACATGCTTTTTGCGGAATTGCCACCTCTGGTATAGTTACCGGAACTTGGTTTGTGGGGTTTGAGGGCGCAAAAGAAGCCATCCGGATAGCTAACAATACAGGGATGGTGATTTCTGTAAGTGTAACGCTATTTATTTTTGCTCGTTTTGTTTTAGCTTTAGGAGAAGCAGGAAACTTTCCGGCAGCAATCAAAGCAACTGCAGAATATTTCCCGAAGAAAGACAGAGCGTTTTCTACAAGTATTTTTAATGCTGGAGCAACTGTGGGTGCTTTGGCAGCGCCTATTTCTATTCCGTTTATAGCGAAGGCTTATGGTTGGGAAATGTCTTTCATTATTATAGGTGCGCTAGGTTTTGTTTGGATGGGCTTTTGGATGTTTATGTATGATAAGCCAGAAAAACATGCCAGAGTAAATCCGCATGAATTGGATTACATTAACCAAGATATTATTGCCGATAGTAAATTAGTGGGCTACGTTGCAGAAACTACCGAGAAAGTTTCTTTTGTAGAATGCTTTAAGTACAAACAAACCTGGGCTTTTGCTTTCGGTAAATTTATGACTGATGGTGTTTGGTGGTTCTTTTTATTTTGGACGCCAGCTTACTTAAGTTCTGTTTACGGAATGGACTCTACCCAAGCGGCTTTCCCGCTATTCATTTTATACGCAATTACCTTGTTATCTATTATCGGCGGGTGGTTACCCACTTACTTTGTAGAGAAAAAAGGAATGGATCCCTATGCTGGTAGAATGCGGGCAATGTTGATTTTTGCTTTTTTTCCCCTGTTAGCGATGTTTGCTCAACCTTTAGGTCACCTAACTTATTGGTTACCCGTAATTATTATTGGTATTGCCGGAGCAGCTCATCAGGCGTGGTCAGCAAATATATTTACCACTGTCGGCGATATGTTTCCTAAAAAAGCAATCGCTACCATTACCGGTATTGGCGGTTTAGCCGGGGGTATTGGTTCTGTGTTTATCAACAAAGGTTCTGGAATGTTGTTTGATTTTAGCAAAAACACCGATATGAAATTTTTGGGTTTCCACGGTATAGAAGCTGGCTACTTCATCATCTTCTGTGTTTGTTCCGTTTGCTATTTAATTGGCTGGACAGTGATGAAAACCTTGGTTCCCAAGTATCAACCTATCAAAATGGTTTAACTTTAATTTGTATGCAAAAAAAGGGTTGATTTCTTACAAGAGGTCAGCCCTTTTTTTAAAGCTTGTTTGCGAAATAAGCTTGAGATTAATGAGCTACTTGGAACCTAAAAACAGCTTCCTGATTGCAATAAAAACAACAATAAAAACAGAGTAATAAATGAAAAAAGGAATCACAAAAGCCGCTAAGTTAAACGCTAAAAAAACCGACATCCAAAGCAATTGAAACCCTAATCCGTACATAGAAACCAGCGTCATAAACCATTTAGGGAAAGGCTTGCTATTTACCGCATCTTTATCTAAAGCATAAACAATCTTATCAAAAACGCTATATAAAAAAGTGTAAAACTTGTAAAAAAAGTTAACTGTACTTTGCTTTTCTCCCTTTAGGGCAATGGGCGTATCGGTCTCGAAAATTCTGCTAGTAGCATCGCCATCAACGCTATGCCTTAAAATCACGTAATAAAAATTGTAAACAGTTCCTTGCAGTTGGATGGCAAAAAAAGCTAAAAAAGTATAAACTATTGAACCCTTGGTGATGTAGCAAAAGGTAAATAGCAACAAAAAGTTTAAGATAATATCTGCGATGGAATCGTAGTAACGACCAACGTAAGATGGCGTATTTTTAAGTCGTGATAATTCCCCGTCTGCCGCATCAATTGTTGATTTTAAAACCAAAAGAAACGCAGCTAAAGTGGTGTAGCCAAATAACATTGCCGCAATTGCGGATAAGCCAGCAACAATAAATAAAGTGGTGACTCCAATAGGAGTAAAACTGGTATCCTTTAACGAAAGTGCAATCCATCTGCCCGGTAATCGACCATAGTCTGATAAATCAATAAATTGGTATTGCTTGGGTAATTTTGACATTTTTTAGAGCTGGGCTTAATTTTTAAAATTTCCCTATTTGATTTTCCTACCAATTAATGTTTTGTGGAACGTCGGCAAATTTAAGAAAAACAACAATACTACATTCTTATTGTTTTATAGCGCCCTAACAATCCGGTAACGGCACAGTTTTTATTCAACAAAAGCACAACTCATTTGTTACCTAAAACATGGCGCTAATTACATTTACCAAAAGAGGTATTTATTGCAAGCAGGGCGACTTTTACGTTGACCCTTGGTGGCCCGTAGATTATGCGGTAACTACTCATGGCCATGCAGACCATGTTCGTTTCGGCAACAAACATTACCTCTGCCATACCTTAACTAGTCCGATAATTAAGAGGAGGATTAGTCCTGATTTAAATGTGCAAACTTTGGCTTACGGAGAAAGTTTGGTAAGAAACGGAGTGAACATTTCCTTTTTTCCGGCTGGGCATATCATTGGTTCTGCACAAGTGCGTTTAGAATATAAAGGAGAAATCTGTGTGATTTCCGGAGATTATAAAATTGAGGATGACGGCATCAGTACACCTTTTGAACCCGTGAAATGCCATTCCTTTGTTTCGGAAAGTACTTTTGGTTTGCCGATTTACAAATGGCAAAAGCAACAAGTCGTTTTTGATGGAATTAAAAGTTGGATTGGCAATAACATCGACCACCAAAAAACCAGTATTCTAATTGCATACAGTTTAGGTAAAGCCCAAAGGCTGATAAAAAATTTGGCAGGCGATGTGCCAATTTATGTTCATAACAGCATTGCCAACTTAAACGAAGTCATTATTGAAGCAGGTGTTGCGCTACCAGAAACTACCAGAATTACGCAAGAAATAACCAAAGACCAATTGCAAAACGGAATTGTGATTGTTCCGCCAGCAATGCGGGATAGCCGTTGGATGAAAAGCTTAAAAAGTCCCGTTACCGGGATTTGTTCCGGTTGGATGCAGGTACGTTCGCACCGCCGTTGGCAAAGTGCCGATGCAGGTTTTGCCTTGAGCGACCATGCCGATTTCACGGGATTAATGGAAGCGATTAAAGCTACGGAAGCCCAGAAAGTTTATGTAACGCATGGCTTTAATTCGGCTTTTTCGAGGTATTTAAACGAAAACGGGATTTCTTCGGAGGTGGTAACCACGCATTTTGGACAGGAAGACGATGAAGAAAATAAAGTGGATTTAGCCGAAACGGTCGAGAAAAAAACTGAAATCAAAACGGAGGTTGCCGAATGAAACGTTTTGCCCAACTCATTCAACAGCTGGAACTCAGCAATAAAACCAACGATAAAATTAATGCCTTGGTCGATTATTTTAATGAAGCCGATGATAAAGATAAAGTCTGGGTAATCGCTTTGTTTACTGGCAAAAAACCTAAGCGACCGATAAAGTCTGCCTTATTAAAATACTGGGCAATTGATATTGCCGAAATACCCGAATGGCTTTTTACAGAAAGTTATTCCAACGTGGGCGATTTAAGCGAAACCATTGCTCTGCTTTTGCCTCCAGCGGAGCACACGTTAGATTTGCATCTCCACGAATGGATTGAGAACCTTCAGGATTTGGAAGGCAAAGACGATGAAACGAAAAAGGAATTCATTTTAAACGCTTGGAATAGCTTAGAAACCAACGAGCGATTCATTTTTAATAAACTCATTTCCGGGAATTTCCGGATTGGGATTTCCTCTAAAAACCTCATCAACGCGTTGGCAAAGCAGAGCGGTTTGGAAAGCGTTCAGATTACCCACAGCATTATGGGCGAATGGGACCCCTACAAAATGACTTTCTCCGATTTAATCAACGGAGAACATGTAAACACCGATAATTCTTGGCCTTACCCTTTTGCTTGGCTTACGCTTTAGACACCGAACACGAAAATTTAGGCGATATTAAAGATTGGCAGGCAGAAT
>DASVGY010000136.1:0-24163 GCA_036379295.1 Pelobium sp. | reverse complement strand
CCTGCAAATTCTTTAGCACACTATGAACAAACCGGACCCGAAATATGGGAGCAAACCGAAGGAAAAATCACTCATTTTGTGGTTGGCGTAGGTACAGGCGGAACCATTTCTGGAACTGCCAGGTATTTAAAAGAAAAAAATCCGAAGATTAAAGTGTGGGGAATTGATACCTATGGTTCTGCATTTAAAAAATACAAGGAAACCGGCGTTTTGGATCAGAACGAAATTTACCCCTACATTACCGAAGGTATAGGCGAAGATTTTTTACCCAAAAACGTAGATTTTAGCTTGATTGATAAGTTTGAAAAAGTAACTGATAAAGATGCTGCGTTAATGACTCGCGAAATTGCTCGTAACGAAGGGATATTTGTTGGTAACTCCTCTGGCGCAGCATTAGCCGGCCTTTTGCAATTAAAAGGAGAGTTAAAAAAAGACGACGTGGTTGTGGTAATTTTTCATGATCATGGTTCGCGTTATATGGGTAAAATGTTTAACGATGATTGGTTGCGTGAAAAAGGTTTTTTAGAAGATGAAGAGGTTTAAATTTTACAGTTTTTTAAAATTAATATGAACAAATAATTAATCACTTTAACTATAACTGATTAAAGTTTTAAAATAATTTGCTTGCCATATTGTTGTCGGTTTTTAAAGTTTGTAAAATTTAGCTAACACTTCATCGTTATTAAAGAAATAATGTTTTATTTTAGGTTACCAATTATTTTAAACCAAATTACACATACATGAAAAAAATAACCGTATTAATTGCGCTTTTTTTTACCGCAGCAGTAACTTTTGCCCAGTCGCCGGATGCCATAGTTGGTAAATGGTTAAATAGTAGCGGCGAAGCAAATATCCAGATTTATAAAACTGGGGATAAGTATAATGGTAAATTGGTGTGGCTTAAAACGCCCAATAACGAACAAGGTAAGCCAAAAACAGATATCCATAATCCCGATGCTAATTTACGAGGACGATCATTATTAGGTTTAGAGATTTTAAAAGGATTTAAATTTGACGATGGAGAGTGGGAAGATGGCACAATCTACGACCCCAAATCGGGTAAAACCTATAGCTGCGTGATGACGCTGAAAGGAAATGATAAGCTAAGTGTAAGAGGTTATGTAGGAATTTCCTTACTTGGAAGAACCGATGTTTGGACGAGAGTAAAATAGTTTACGTGTAAAATATTGTATGATGAGCCTCAGTTTTTATTGAGGCTCGTTTTCGTTAATCAATTTTATTTAAACTACAAAACTAAACCTTTGGCTATTTTGCCTGTCATACAATACCGATTTCAACACGATGTTTAAACATTACCTAAAGGTTTTTTTATCAATTACTTTTTTATCGTTTTCACTTTTTGCATCGGGGCAGGGAACCTCAAACAAGGGTAAAGACTTTTGGGTGGCTTACGCAGGTGTATCGGATAATTTAAGCTCCAGATTAACTTTGTTCATTACCAGCAATTCAAACGCAACGGTAAATGTTACAGCTGGCGGGCAGACTCTACCCGTTGTAAATATTTCGGCTGGACAAGCGGTGCCAGTAGTTATTGATGCTAATACTTATACCAATACTTACATAGCTGGATCAGACCAATCTCCTCAAATTAATGCAGGTATTCATATCACCTCGGATGTCGATATTATTGTGTATTGCCATATATCTAATTCAGCAAGGTCGGCGTCGTCATTAATATTGCCGGTAAGGTCTTTGGGTAACGAATATTATGCCATTTCTTACACACAAAGCTCAGCAGGAAATAGGCTCTCTGTTTCAGAATTTACATTGGTGGGTGTGGAGCAAAACACTATCGTTAAAATTACCCCAACTGCGAACAGTATCGGTAATACTCGTTTAGCGTCTGACGGTACGTTTGAGATTACTTTAAACAAAGGAGATGTTTATCAGTACCAATCTAATAGTGATTTAACAGGTTCAAAAATCACAACTGCCGGGGGATGTAAGCCTTTGGCTGTTTTTTCTGGCAGCACTTTCGACGCTTATTGTGAGCCAGGAAATACCAGAAATGCCGGAAGCGGAGATCCTTTATATCAACAGTTGTTCCCTACATCATCGTGGGGTCAAAATTTTATAACAGCCCCATTTTATAATGCCCAAAATGGTTCCTCAGATATTATACGTGTCCAGGTAGCAAAAGATAACACCACAGTATCTATAAACGGTTCAACTACAGATGCTCTTGGAAATCCACTTAACAATCCTTACGCAGCAGGATCGGTAATAACGTTTGCGGCCAATGCAGCCACAGTGATTAGTGCGGATGCCCCAGTCTCGGTTGCGCAGTTACAGGTCACACAATCTTGCAACCCAAATAGTTCCCAATTCCCAGGAGATCCAGAACTCACTATACTTAATCCAATAGAACAAACTTTAAAGGATATTACTGTATATTCTGCGGTTAGTACGCCAGAAGCCCCTACGGCAATTACTAAGCACTATCTCAATATTATCTTAAAAACGTCCGATATACCTACCTTAACTGTGGACGGTGTTGCTCCTCAAAATAATTATCAACAGATAAATAATACTTACAGTTTTATTACCATTGATGTAACCGCTTCTTCTGCTATAAATCCCGCTCATCGTATTCGTTGTGATAATGGATTTGTTGCAATTGCTTATGGCTATGGGAACGTGGAGTCTTATGCATATTTAGCTGGCGCCGATTTGAAAAATCTGAATAGTGGTATTGAATTTTTCCCGGTAGGAGGAACTATCCAAGCTAGCTCTTTGTGTTTAGGGGAGGACTATAATGCTAAGCTTAAACTACCATACGAAACAAAGCAAATTGTATGGGATTTTAACAACGGAACAAGAAGAGACTCAGTGGCAACGCCCGCCTTCACAAAAGACACTTTAAATGGAAAAATATCATACTACTATAATTATAAAATTTTAAGCACCGATGTGCCTAATGCTGGTAGCTATAGTTTTAAAGCTATAGTATTAAACCCAAACCCAACGGGATGCGATGCGGATGAAGAGGTTGATGGTAGTTTTGAGGTGGTTGCTCTACCAACAGCAAGATTTGAGGTGGACAAAAAACAGATTTGTGGTTCGGATTTAGTCACTTTTACAGATAGAAGCGAGGGAAATGGAAAAAGTATTGTAAAATGGTTTTGGGATTTTGGTGACGGAACTAAATATGAAAGGACTGATGGTTTACCATTTACTCATAGGTTTTTAAGCCCAGGAGACTACAATGTAAAATTATATGTGCAGGGCGAAACAGATTGTGTTTCTAGCACAGCTACCGCCATTACTGTCCACGTTAGTAAATCTCCAGAAGCTAAGTTTTCGAGCGAAGTGGTTAATTGCGTAGATAAAGCAATTCGTTTTACAGATTTATCGGTACCCATCGAGGGGAAAATTAGTTTTCGGATGTGGGATTTTGGAGACTCGATTTCGACTAATAATGCATCAACAGATTCCATTCCGTCACATACATATACCGCTGTTGGCACCTATAACGTTAAACTAATTGTTTCCACGGATTTAGGTTGTAGCGATACCATCGTTAAACAGGTGATTGTACATCCTTTGCCAATTGTTGATTTTGATATGCCAGATATTTGTTTAAGTGATGCTTCCGCTACTTTTACCAATAACTCCACTATTGCAGACGGTTCGGGAATGACTTTCCAATGGAATTTTGGTGATGACAACGCTACCCCCTCAAATCCAAACATCGCTACCAACCCAAACCACAAATATAGCCGGGCAGCTATCTATCAAGTTACCTTAACTGCTACAAGTGCTAACGGTTGCATATCCTCACTTACTAAAGCTTTTACCGTTAATGACAGTACGCCAAAAGCAGAATTCGCAGTTCGAAATAAAGACAATTTATGTAGCGACCAGCCAGTTGTTTTTGAGGATTTAGCTACCATTGATTTTGGCGAGGTAACTAAAATTGAATGGACTTTTGATACCACAAATCCTTCTGTGGTAGAAATCGATAATGCACCTGCATCCAAAACAGAAAGGCAGCTTGGCCCTAAAACTTACATTCACCAATACCCTAAATTTTCTACGCCTTTAACAAAGGAAGTTACGGTACAAATGAAGGTTTATTCGGGTGTAACTTGTGAAGATGTTGTGCAACAGAAAATATCTTTGAAGGCCAGCCCATCTGTTATATTTAATCCGTTAGCAGCCGTTTGTGCAGAAATCGCTCCATTTCCATTAACTCAAGCCAGCGAGACCACAGGTTTCATCGGAACGGGAAAATACACTGGAGACGGCGTTGATGAAAACGGGTTATTCTGGCCGGCTAAAGCTGGCGTTGGTGAGCATACCATTACGTATGCATTTTTTGGCACTAATGGCTGTTCGGATAACAAAACACAGAACATTACGGTTTATCCAACGCCAGCGGCAAGCGCCGGAGCAGATAAGGTGATACTAACCGGAGGTACGGTAATGTTGGATGCTACTGCAAGCGGGAGCAACCTTACATACAAATGGACGCCCTCTATTGGTTTAGATAGAGACGACATACTTAAACCTAGCGCCTCGCCATCAAAGGATATTAATTATACCTTAACCGTTAAAAGCGACCAAGGCTGCGAAGCTAAAAGTACCGTTTTTGTAAAGGTTTTACAGTTTCCAGAAATACCGAATACATTTACGCCAAATGGCGATGGGGTGAATGATACCTGGGTAATAAAATATTTAGACAGCTATCCCAATGCTACAATAAAAATATTTAACCGTTATGGCAATGAAGTATTTAGTGCAAATAAATACGTTGCCTGGGACGGAAAGTTAAACGGAGCGTATGTGCCACAGGGTATGTATTATTACATTATTACAGCCAAAAACGGAGAGCTTAAATACAACGGCTCTTTATTGATAGTGAGGTAATTAATGCAGAGTTAAACAAAATGATAGCATTTGAAGGGGATTGATGATAGATGAAGCGATTAGTATTTAGCGGTTTTTTCGTATTTATTTTGCTGACGAGGATTTGTGCGCAGCAGAAGCCTCAATATACTCAGTATATTTTAAACGATTATATCGTGAATCCCGCACTGACAGGTATTGAAAGCTATATCGATGCAAAAATTGCGACTCGCCAACAATGGGTAGGTTTGCAAAATGCTCCGCAAACCAACTATTTTACCATCCACATGCCAATCGGAAACACAGACGATTGGGGAGGTGCTACTTCTTTTGGAATGGTGGGCGAGAATCCTCTGGGTAAAAGTTACAAGTCAGATTACAAAGCCTCGGATCCTCATCACGGCGTTGGTTTAACCGTGGTTTCTGACAAAGCAGGGCCACTTAGTAACACCACGGTTAATTTTACGTACGCATATCATTTAGGCTTGGCGCCGAGGTTAAATTTAGCCGTTGGCCTTGGTGTGGGAGCTAGCCGGATGAGTTTGAACAGCGATGACATTAAACTCGACAATCCAAATGATCCAGCCGTTTCCCCTTCAGGGACGCAAAGCACCATCAAACCGGATCTAAATATCGGGCTTTGGCTTTATTCGGTAGATTATTTCGTTGGGGCATCCGTTCAGCAATTACTTCCGCAAGATATCGACTTTACAACCGATGCTAATCCGAACGGAGGAAAAACAGTAGCCCACACTTTTATTACCGCAGGTTACAGGTTTTGGTTAAACGATGACATTACTGTTATACCCTCGGTTATGCTAAAATATGTAAAACCATTGCCGCTTAGCATAGATTTTAACGCTAAAGTCGCGTTTCGAAACAAGGTTTGGCTCGGTGCCAACTATCGTAAAAATGATGCTTATTCTGCTATGTTCGGATTCAATTTAGGCGCTTTGTTAAATGTTGGTTATGCCTATGATTTTACTACCTCCGCTTTGAATACAATTTCAAGAGGTTCTCATGAAATTGTGCTGGGTTTCACGCTCAATAACCACTATCGCGTAACCTGCCCTAGAAACTTTTAGCAAAAAAAACAGGTTTCCTATTAAGAAAACCTGCTCTTTTTAATGTAGTTGCGTTTTACCCTTGTTTTGTAAATTGAACGCTGGCGCTTAATTTAATATCGTCACCAACAACTATTGCTCCTGCTTCTGTTACAGCGTTCCAGGTTAAACCAAATTCTTTACGACTTATTTTGCCTGTAAGTTCAAAGCCGGCTTTTTCGTTAGCATAAAAATCAGTAGCTGTACCACCAAACTCTACATCAAATTTTATAGGCTTGGTTACATCTTTAACCGTAATATCCCCTTTTAAAACATAATCGTCTCCATTTTTTGTAAAAGAGGTAGATTTAAACTTTATTGCAGGAAACTGTTCTGCGTTAAAAAAATCGGCTGACTTTAAGTGATTGTCTCTATCTAGCTGATTTGTATCAATACTATCTACAGCTATTGAAAACTCAATTTCTGCATCAGAAAAATCGTCTTTTTCTGTAGTTAAATTAGCTTCAAATGTTTTGAAAGTACCCGTTACGGTTGAAATAACCAAGTGCTTTACTTTAAACTGAATTTCTGAGTGGGTAGGATCTAAAATCCATTTTGTTTGGTTTGCCATGTTTTTTTCTATTTAATGATTGGTCAAAGTTAACAATTAGATGTTTAAACATTTAATTATTTTTAGCGAATTGACACTTCCATGATAAAGCGCTTATTTAAAAGCAAAAAGTATGATTGGAGTGCTTGCAGTCAAGTAAAATTTGTGACACAATGCTATCCAAAAAGCAGTCGTATTTAGCAAAAATGTAACTTGGCCCGTGATTTTATTTTTACTTAAGAATACAATGCTGTATGCAAGAAGAAGCTAAAAAATATAAACAGATACGTAAAGAACACCAGCCGATAGCAACTTTTTTAGCCTTTGCATTAATTCCGCTATCGGGTTTTGCCACAGATATTTATTTGCCCTCTTTACCAAACATGGCTAAAAACCTCCATATTTCAGAACTGCAAGTACAGCTTACCTTAAGTTTCTTTTTAATTAGTTACGGTATTTCGCAACTTTTTATCGGAAGCGTGTTGGACAGCTTTGGTCGGTTCAAAATTGGTTTTTATGCACTTTTAATACTGGCAGTTTCTTGTATAGTGATTGCCAATACGCACAATATTTATTTAATTTATTTTATGCGGGTAATACATGGGTTAACGGTTAGCGCAATTGTTGTAGCTAAGCGAGCGTATTTTGTTGACTTATTTACCGGAGAGAAGCTAAAACATTACCTAAGCTTGTTCACAATTATTTGGTCTACCGGGCCAATAGTAGCTCCGTTTGTAGGCGGTTATTTAGAGCGCTCTTTCGGGTGGGAATCTAACTTTTACTTTCTTGCGGTGTTTGCGATTGTTTTTGCGGTGCTCGAGTACATTTTTAGTGGCGAAACCTTAAAGAATTTTCAGGAGTTTACAATTAAAAAAATTGCATTGGTTTATCAAGAAATGCTTTTGACAGCCAGTTTTACTTTAGGAATAGTGATGTTAGGGCTTGCTTATTGTATGGTGATGGTTTTTAACATGACCGGTCCATTTATTATCCAGCACCATCTTCGGCTTTCTGTTGTATATGCGGGTTACAGCTCGTTAATTTTAGGTTTAGCCTGGATGCTGGGCGGCTTTATTGGCAAGGCAACTATCAATAAGCCTTTTGTTAAACGTTTAGCTACCAATATTGCTGTTCAACTTGCTATCGTTACAGCCATGATTTTTAGCGTTTCTTACCTTGATAATATTTACAGTTTAATAGGTTTTGCTTTTTTTATACATGTTGCGGCCGGCTTTACATTCAATAATTATTTTACGTATTGCCTGGCCAGATTTCCTAAAAACGCTGGTATATCTGGCGGTTTAACTGGCGGTTTGGCTTATGTTCTGGTTTCTTTTCTTAGCTATTTTATTATCGAGATTTTCCCGGCTAAGGATGAACAAAACCTTAGTTATAGCTATTTAACACTAATCTCAGCTTCTTTAATAGTAATGTGGCTAATTTATATAGTCGCGGGTAAACCAAAGCAAGATGCTAGTTTGGCTTAACCCTAAAGCCATCATCAAGAGCGCAGCCAACTTTATTTTTGGCTATAATATCTTTTTCGTAAGCTAAATAGTTTGGTATAAATATTGGGCAATTTAGCAGGAGCATTTATTATATCCGTAAAAAAATAATTAAATGGAGTTTAAAGATTACTACAATATTTTAGGGGTTGATAAGGGTGCTACCGAAGCTGATATAAAGAAAGCTTACCGAAAAATGGCTCGTAAGTATCATCCAGATATTAACCCAAACAACAAGGAAGCCGAGCTTAAATTCAAGGAGATTAACGAAGCAAACGAAGTTTTAAGTAAACCAGAAAATCGAAAAAAATACGATAAGTATGGTAAAGAATGGAAACATGCCGAGCAATTTGAGGAGCAGCAAAGACAGCAACAGCAACAACAAGGCAAATCCACAAGGCAGCAACAAAGCTATCAGCAGGGTTACGAAGGTGATTTTGGCGGTGGAGATTTTTCTGATTTTTTTAGTTCAATGTTTGGTGGCAGGGGGGCTACCGGTAACAGCCGAACCGCTGGATTTAAAGGTGCTGATTATAGTGCCGAACTTAAACTTCTTTTAACGGATGTTTTTAAAACACATAAAAGAACCATCACCGTTAACGGAAAAAATATACGCTTAACCATTCCTGCTGGTGTTGCAGATGGGCAAGTCATAAAAATTTCTGGTTACGGCGGAGTGGGGGCAAATGGTGGTGCCAACGGCGATTTACTCTTGAAATTTAACATAAAAAACAACACTAATTTTAAGCGAGACGGAGATAATTTGCTGTTGAATGTTGATTTAGATGTTTACAAAGCTATGTTAGGGGGCGAGGTAACGGTTGATATTTTTGATGGAAAAGTTAAATTGAAGGTACCCGCAGAAACAGAAAACAACACCAAGGTAAAGCTGAAGGGCAAAGGATTCCCAGTTTACAAAAAAGAAGGTAATTTCGGCGATTTAATCATCACTTATCAAATTAGTGTTCCAAAAAACCTTTCGGCAGAAGAGAAAGACTTGGTTGAAAAACTTGCTAAACTTAGAAACAATGGCTAACAACAACTTTATACCCTTGCTCACCATTTGCACACATTATGACGTGGATATGGATTTGATGTATGATTTAAGGGAGAACGACTTATTGGAAATCATTTACCACGAAAGCACACCCTGCGTAAAGGTCCAAAATCTGGGTCAACTCGAAAAAATGTTGCGCTTGTATCATGATTTGAAACTCAACGTTGCCGGCCTCGACGTGGTTTTTAATTTGCTTAAGCAGATTGACGATTTAAACCATGAACTGCAATATTTGAAAAGAAAACTAAATATTTATGAACAATAGGTTGCTTTTTAAGAAGACGGGATCTCTACCTCTCGATTAAAAAAAATAAGCACTCGTAAAATTCTCGATTTTACCAGTGGTTTCACGCTAAACGATATTAAAACAACTTTAGTAAAAACATAATAGCCAAAAAAGCCTGATTGACCCAATCAGGCTTTTTAGGAATTGTTTGCGGTCTATAAAATAACATCTATCATTCAACGCTCACTATTGCCCAATAATTAATCGACCGTATTAGCTAGTAAACCAAGTCATCACCTCTTCTTTTTGAGGCATTGCAATTTCTAATTTCATTTTTTTACGCATTCCGCCCAAATCATTAAATACTTTATTTGGGTTCGCTGCTTTTAAATCTTCTGGGGTGTTGATGTTCATCTTACGCAAAACAGGAACCCATTCTGCCGGAATCCCAAGCGCAACAAAATCCTCGTCACCGTAAACCTTCACCTTTTTCTCTGCCCGCATCTGTGGAAAAAATAAAACTTCCTGTATGCTTTGCTGGTTAGTCATCATCATCACTAACCTATCAATACCGATACCTAAGCCAGAAGTTGGCGGCATTCCGTATTCTAAAGCCCTTATAAAATCATCATCCATTATCATTGCCTCATCATCGCCTCGGGCGGCCAATTTCAATTGCTCCTCAAAGCGCTCTTTTTGGTCAATAGCATCATTTAATTCAGAGTAAGCATTGGCAATTTCTTTACCGTTTACAAATAGCTCAAAACGTTCAACTAAGCCCTCCTTGCTACGGTGTTTTTTGGCTAAAGGCGTCATCTCAATAGGATAATCGGTAATGTAAGTTGGTTGAATCAATTCGTGTTCCACCTTTTCACCAAAAATAGCATCAACTAATTTTCCCTTGCCCATACTTGTATCAAACTGTATATTCAAACTGGTGCAAGTGGTTTTCAGCTCATCCTCACTCATACCAGATACATCAATGCCTGTATATTTTAAGATAGAATCGTACATAGATAATTTGGTATAAGGGCCTGCAAAATCAATCATATGCTCCCCAACCTGTACCGCTGATTTTCCGGTAGCTGCTATGGCAACTTTCTCCAGGCACTCTTCTACCATGCCCATCATCCAGATATAATCTTTATAAGCAACATAAATCTCCATTGCTGTAAACTCTGGATTGTGGGTACGGTCCATACCTTCATTCCTAAACATTTTGCCAAACTCGTAAACACCATCAAAACCCGCTACAATCAATCTTTTTAAGTAAAGTTCGTTAGCGATACGCAAATACAAAGGCATATCTAAGGTATTGTGATGTGTATGGAAGGGTCTTGCCGCAGCTCCGCCGTGTATTGCTTGTAAAATCGGCGTTTCTACTTCCATCCAGCCCTGGTCATTAAAGTAATTTCGCATCGTGTTAATCACTTTTGAGCGGGTTTTAAAAATTTCTTTGTATTCGGGATTAACAGTCAGGTCTACATAACGCATGCGGTAGCGCATTTCAGGGTCGGTAAAGCCGTCGTAAACGTTTCCTTCATCATCCCGTTTTACAATGGGCAATGGTTTTAAGGATTTGGACAGCACCGTCATTTCTGTAGCGTGTAAAGAAATTTCGCCGGTTTGTGTAGTAAAAACATAACCTTTTACGCCGATAAAATCGCCAATATCTAATAGTTTTTTAAAAACGGTATTGTATAAAGTTTTATCCTCGTTTGGGCAAATATCATCTCTTCTAATATACACCTGCAATCTTCCAGTAGCATCTTGTATTTCTACAAAAGAAGCATTTCCCATAATTCTACGGGTCATAATTCTTCCGGCAATGCTGATGTTTTTATAAGCAGTTTTTTCTCTTTCGTAGTTGGCTAAAATATCCTTTGCATTGGCATTAATATCGTATGCAGCTGCCGGATAAGGGTTAATTCCTAGTTTTCTTAGTTCGTTTAATGACTCACGTCTTTGTATTTCCTGTTCTGAAAGTGCGCTCATAAAATTTAAAATTTGCGCAAATTTAAGCTTTTAAATCTTTATTTAAATGGTTTAAGCTTTTTACTGTTAACAAGAGATGATAAATTATAAAAAGATGAATTGGGCGTTTTAACACGCTGTCCACTATAGTTTTTTTGCCAAATTGCAAATGGGCGAAGGCAAAAAAAGCTGCCGTTGCCATCGTTAACGCAAATCTCGATATAATTTAGGCTACCATATATTATTAATTTTTCAGGCCAGTACCTTTTAGAAAAAAGAAATACCACAGAGCCACGAAAGACACAGAGTTGGGTGATAAATGGTTAATAAAACCTAGCTCTGTGAACTTTGCGTTCTCCATGGTAAAACCGAATTGGATAAGTCTCTGTATTCTTGGCGGTTAAACAAAGTTAAAACACTTTAGTCCCGCCCAAATTAACTATCAAACCTAAAGTAAAAACAGAGCTGCCGGCCGTCATGAAATCACGGTTTTTTAAACCGAAATTACTGCCCGTAGTGTATTGTAGCTGAAAATTTTGATTCAATTTTAAACGGGTAAAAAAAACAGGTTCAATAAAAATATTATCCTCAAAAGGTTGTGCAATGTTGTTGCGCTCAAATTTAGTCATTCTTAAATGGCTAATTCTAAAGATTGTACCATAGTTTAAAGGAAACTTTTTTGAAAACAAAGTGATTGATTTTTTCTCTTTGGTGCTATAGTTGACCTGCAAAAAAGATTTATTAAACTTAACATCTTGTAAATCAGAAATAACGCTTCCGTTGCTTTCAAAATTTCGGTAGGTGCGTTGTGTGGTTCCAGTTCCAAAACCACCATAAATTTCTAAAATTCGGCTTTTGTCTTTGCCAAAGGTTGTAAAATATCCTGCGCCCGCTTCTACTAAATCCTGATTATAATCTTTCCTTCTTTTAGATTGGTTAATAAAAGCGCCGTTAAATAAAACCCCAACATGGTCAGATACGGCGTAGGCAGTATTGAAACTTAAATTTCCTCTCAAAGAAATATGCCCCGATGCGTGTATTTCATTTTTTGCGCTTAACATCGGGCTATTGGGTACGTTTGGCATGTAAACCGATGAACAAGATACTGATAAAAAGCCGCCAACGATTAAAAACAAAGCACTCCGAAATATGAATTTAAAATACATACAGGCTAAACGTATAAATTGAAGAATATTATTTTGGCCTTTTCAAATTGTAGTGCCAAAGCCGCAGATTAACCCATCAATTCTTTAAGCAATTTGTCAAAATCAGCTTTCAATTGTGCATAATTTTCTTCTAAAACGGCCACTCTTGCCTCTAACTCACCTACAGATTTTCTTGCAGGTTCTGCAATTAATTCTTCTTGGTAATTTAAATCTGGTTCACCAGCAAATAAATGAATATACCTAACTTCTTTTTGGCCACTTTTTTTCGGAATCTGTACAATAAATGGCGTTTCTCCCCCCGATAATTGTTCCAACACTTCCTGCACATCATCTAAACTCTCAAACTCGTACAACCTGCCAGAATTACTATTGATTTCGCCTGGCGTTAAGGGGCCTCGTAAAAATAACAAAGCCATAATTGCAACTTGGGCGGGAACAACCGGAAAAACGATTGCAAAATTATGTTTGTATTTGGTAGCTCTGCTGCTTCCGCCGGTTGCAGTAGAAATTAAACCCTTCTTTTTTAAACTGTCTAAAGCTAAAACCACGGTTTCCTCATCATAATCTACTACTGGCTTTCTCGAGCTTTTTTGGTTGCAAGCAGCTGTTAAACTGTTCAACGTCATGGGGTAATAATCTGGCGTTGTCTTGCTTTTTTCCATTAGCGCTCCCAAAACTCTTATTTCTGTACTGCTTAATATGGGTAAGGCTTTGTTTTGTTCCATGTGTTTGTTTAGCTTTTGATGAGTAAAAAGTATTAATTATTTTCTCCGTTGGGAAGAAATTTTTTGAATAGCATCTGTGAAATTGGGAAAATCATAAATCCCGCTACTGCAAAAAGAATAAAAGAGAATCTTAAATTTAAAGCATGCGAGATATAACCAATTATCGGCGGACCAATCAGCATCCCAGAAATGGTATAAGTAGTAATAATGGATAATGCCATTCCCGCAGCATATTTAGCTGATTTTCCTGCTAGCGCATAAGTCATTGGCACAACAGATGCGGTTCCTATGCCAATTAAAGCAAAACCGAATAAGCCGCACCAAAAGTTTGGGAAAACAATTGCCAATAGTACGCCAGTTAAAATACTTAAAGCACTCACAATGTAATTTCTGCGCATTCCTATTTTAGCAATGATTGTTCCTGATAAAAAGCGGAAACTAGCCATAAACGTCATAAATGTGAGGTAGCCATAAGTGAAAATGGGCGTTTTAATTACTTCTTTAAAATAGATCCCGCTCCAATCAAACATGCCACCTTCGCAAACCGCAGCACAGAAAGCAATTAACCCTAGCATAAAAATGAAGGGATCTGGTTTGCCGATGATGAGCTTGTTTCCGGATGTTGGCCGGTCGTTTTTGATTAAAAAAGGATAGGCAGTTCCGCAGGCGATTATCACTAAAAATGCAACGATAACTAAATGTATTTGTATGCTAATTTTATAATTCAGCAAAAAGGTGGTAAGTGCTGCACCAACGATTCCTCCGGCACTCCATAATCCATGGAAAGTGCCTAATATGTTTTTACTAAATTGTTTTTGTAGATGTACGCCTTGGGTATTTAGAGAAAGGTTTAGCGTACGCGTGGTGAAAGAAAACAAAGAAATTCCTATTGATAAAAGTAGGATAGAGCTTGAGTTTCCAATCAACATCAAAGCGCAAGCGTTAACAAAAATGGAAATAATTAGCGGCTTACGACTATTGAATTTTGAAACCAGCCAACCCGAAAATGGAAGACTAATTAGAGAGCTAACGGGCATCAATATTAATAACGATCCTAATTGTGCATCGTTTAAATGAAAGTTTGCCTTAATGTTCGGAATGCGTGAAGCCCAGCTGGCAAAACTTATCCCAATCGAAAAGAAAATTAAACCAATAAAAGCTCTTTGTTTGTTTGCAGAGGGCATTTGAAATTTTCTTGCAAATATCCGTTTTTATAAAAATAGATAAGTTATAAAAATCAATTTTAATCTAATTCAACCGCGGTATTATACATGTGGTCTATATAATCCAAATATTTTTTCTCAATCACTTTTCGTTTCGGCTTCATGGTAGGCGTAATATCTCCTTCTTCGATGGTAAAGGGGTTTCGTTTTACAATAAAGTGCTTAATGCGTTCAAATTTTGCCAATTCGGGAGAAAGTTTTTTAATATCTTCTGCAAACCAGTTTACAATGTTTTCGTCATCAATAAATAGGTCGGGCTGTTCAAAAAATGAATCTGATAGCTTGAATTTTTCTTGTAGTGTTTCTCTACTTGGGGTGATGATTGCCGTAACGTACTCTCTCTTATCGCCAATTAAAAAGATGCTTTCAATTTTCGGGCTTTTTAAATATGTGTTTTCGACTGGGGTAGGGTAAATGTTTTTGCCAAAAGCATTAACCAGCATGTTTTTGATGCGGTCGGTTATTTGTAAATTCCCTTTATAAAACCTGCCAACGTCGCCAGTGTGGAACCAACCATCCTCATCAATCACTTCCGCTGTTTCCTCGGGTTTGTTCCAATAGCCTTTCATTACACAATGCCCTCTCACACATATTTCACCTTCCTCACAAACAAACTCTTCGTTAAAAGTATCATGTGTTTGGATATTGATGAACTTTTTACTCTCTACATCTTGAATCCCGACTTCAATCCCGGGAATTACCCTGCCAACTGTTCCATAAACTTGTCGGTGATATTCTGTAACTGACATTACCGGAGAAGTCTCTGTTAAGCCAAAACCTTCTAAAATTTTAATCCCTAAGTCGCCAAAAAATTCACCAACATTTTTTGGAAGCGCAGCACCACCAGAAATCATGAATTTTAATCGTCCACCTGTTTTTTCTTTGATTTTACTAAAAACAAGTTTTTCGGCAATACCATGTTTGGCAGAAATAATTAAGCCCGGAGTTTTTCCAGCTTCTTTTATCTCACGGTAAGTTTTTCCAATTTCTAAAGCCCAAGTAAATATTTTGGCTTTTGCGCCACCTGCGGCGGTACCACTTTTAATGGCTTTGTCGTGTATTTTTTCCAATAACCGAGGAACGCATGACATTACAGTGGGCTTAACCTCGCCCATGTTTTTCGCGAGCAACTCTAAACTCTGCGCAAAGGCTATTTTACAGCCCATGGTACAACAAACATGATAAGTTG
Source organism: Pelobium sp. (assembly GCA_036379295.1). Lineage (GTDB taxonomy): Bacteria > Bacteroidota > Bacteroidia > Sphingobacteriales > Sphingobacteriaceae > Pseudopedobacter. Next base: position 8,576 of record DASVGY010000136.1, on the reverse strand, counting down.
CGGTGCGCTCAAAAACATGTGATAATGGCAAAAATGATAAAAAGGTTTCGTTGTGCCCAATCACCGGTATTTGTTGCAAACAAACTTTTACATTTTCTACAAAATTAGCATGCGTTAACATTACGCCTTTTGGAGTTCCGGTTGTGCCGGATGTATATATTAACCCAGAAATATCTGAGGAATGAACTTCTGAACGTCTTTTGTCAATCTCCGCAGCATATTTTGGTAGGCTGTTTTTTCCCTCTTTAATTACGGCAGCCAAACTGATGATACCAGCGTTTACTTTTATTTTTTCGGTGATTTTAGCGTAATCATCAAAAATTGGGATTATCCGAACCAAATCCGGACAATGGTTAGCAATTCTTAATACCTTTTTAAGCAGAAAAGTGCTTCCTACTAACAGGGTTTTTGCACCCGAATCCAATAAAATATATTCTATTTCGGCCTCGGAAAGCGTGGGGTAGATGGAGGTATTGATAGCGCCAATTTGCTGTAAAGCGTGATCGTAAAAGACATACTCTGGACAGTTATCTGTAATAAACCCTAATCTATCGCTTTTGTTAATTCCTATTTCCAAAAAATAAGCGCTAATAGCGTCAGCGTTTTCTAAGGTGGTTTTAAACGAGATTTCTTCCCAATTTTCTTTAACTTTTCTGATTAAAAAAGTGTCATTTGCCGAATGGGTATTGGCAACAACGTTTCTTAATAACTGCGGAACGGTACTTAACGTGGAAATATTACTCATCTTTAAAAGCTAATTGGCGATACTACGAAATAGCAATAATAGGCTAATTATATAAAAATACAAAAGGGCATCTTAAAAAGACGCCCTTTTACAAATTATTTTAAAAATGTAATTTAAACCGAAAAACTTTCTCCGCAACCACAAGTACGTGAAGCATTTGGGTTCACAAAATTGAAACCTTTTCCGTTTAACCCATCAGAAAAATCAAGTTCGGTTCCGGCTAGGTAAAGAAAAGATTTCATATCTAAAACAATCTTCAATCCTTTATCCTCAAATTCTTGATCGCCTTTTTGGGTTTCGTTATCAAAATCCATATTATAGGAAAGCCCAGAACAGCCGCCGCCCTTCACAGAAACGCGAAGAAAATGAGAATCATCCAATTCAGCGTCAGCCATCAGCTCTTCTATCTTTCTTTTTGCTTTTTCTGTTATTGTTACCATTTTACTAGTATTGAGATTTGCGTATTGAGTATAGCGTATCTACATAGTCGCAATACGCATTACTCATATCGCAATACAATTAATGATGAGATTTTTCTAATTCAATAGCTTCCATACCGTTTTTAACGCGGTAATCGTTAATTGCAGATTTAATTGCGTCTTCTGCTAAAACAGAACAGTGAATTTTTACTGGTGGTAAAGCTAATTCTTCAACAATATCCATGTTGTCAATCGTTAAAGCTTCGTCAATGCTTTTTCCTTTTAACCATTCTGTAGCTAAAGAAGAAGATGCAATTGCAGAGCCACAACCAAAGGTTTTAAATTTTGCATCAGTAATAACGTGGTTTTCATCAACCTCAATTTGCAAACGCATTACGTCGCCGCATTCTGGTGCGCCAACTAAGCCTGTGCCCACGCTTGATTTAGATTTGTCAAGCGTACCCACGTTTCTTGGGTTGCTGTAATGATCAATTACTTTATCTGAATATGCCATGTCTTTATAATTTAATTTTTATGTGCCTAAATATTATCTAATTTTACTTTAGACTTTTAACTTTTTACCTTTATTTTAATGTGCCGCCCACTCTATAGAATCAAGATCTATGCCTTCTTTAAACATTTCCCACAACGGAGACAGCTCTCTAAGGTGGTTAACCGCCTTCAAAGTATTTTCAATAGCGAAATCAACTTCTTCTTCGGTAGTAAATCGGCCTAGGCCAAAACGGATTGATGAATGCGCCAAATCGTCAGATAAACCTAAACTTTTTAACACATAAGAAGGCTCTAACGAAGCAGATGTACAAGCAGATCCTGAAGAAACAGCCATATCTTTCATAGCCATCATCAAACCTTCACCCTCTACATATTTGAAAGAAATATTTGCGGTATGAGGTAATCTGTGCTCAACGTTTCCATTAACATAAGATTCTTCCAAAACAGTTAATCCGCTTTCCAATTTGTCTCTTAATGCTGATAATCTTTTAGCTTCTTCTTCCATTTCATTGTAGCAAAGCTCGCAAGCCTTACCTAAGCCTACAATACCAGGAACGTTTAATGTACCCGAACGCATTCCACGTTCATGTCCGCCACCGTCCATTTGCGATGTTACTTTAACCCTTGGGTTTTTTCTCCTTACATACAATGCACCAACGCCTTTTGGGCCGTACATTTTATGAGCAGAAAGCGCCAATAAATCAATACCATCTTCAATTACGTTAACCGGGATTTTACCTACCGCCTGTACAGCATCAGTAAAATACAGCGCACCATGTTTATGAGCTAGCGCAGAGATTTCTTTAACAGGTTGTACAACTCCAATTTCATTGTTGGCGTACATTATTGCAACCAATATGGTTTGGTCTGTAAAAGCAGCTTCCAATTTTTGTAAATCAACCAAACCATCAGACTCTACATCTAAATAAGTAATGTTGGCACCTAATTTTTCTAAATGTTTGCATGCATCCAACACTGCTTTGTGTTCTGTTGTTAAGGTGATGATATGGTTTCCCTTATCTTTGTACATTTCGTACACACCTTTTATCGCTAAGTTATCAGATTCGGTAGCGCCAGAGGTAAAAATAATTTCTTTTTCTGATGCACCAATTAGTTTTGCAACTTGTTCCCGAGCGTAATCAACGCCTTCCTCTGCTGCCCAACCAAATGGGTGGTTTCTACTTGCTGCGTTTCCAAATTTTTCTGTGAAATAAGGCAACATTGCTTCCAGCACTCTCGGATCTAATGGAGTAGTTGCGTTGTTGTCTAAATATATAGGAGTTTTTAACATCTTATTTAGATTTGATTTAAATACAACGCAAATGTAATAAAAAAGTTCTTGAGAGATAACTATATATTAGTTTCAACTGCCTTGTAACAGTCATTAAAATGCAATTTTGGCTGCAAACCAACTTTAAATCAACTTCCCAGAAGAGCTTTGATATTAGATTGGATTTTTTTACTGTTTAATCATTTAAAAATGGCAATTGCAAAATATAGGTTTAGGTTTAAATAAAGCGTGTAAGAAGAATTGAAAATTTAAATTAGCTCTTGTTGAAATCAAAAAATATTTAATATATTTGCACCTCCTAAAAATTAGGTAAAGAACAAAGAAATAGCATGAAAAAAGATTTGCATCCATCGAATTATAGATTAGTTGTTTTTAAAGATATGTCTAACGAGTATTCTTTTATCACTAAATCTTGCATCAATAGTAACGAAACTGTTAAATGGGAAGACGGAAACGAGTATCCTTTGGTTAAATTAGAGATTTCTCATACTTCGCACCCTTTTTACACCGGTAAAATGAAATTGGTAGATACAGCAGGACGTATTGATAAATTTAAAACGCGTTACGCTAAAAAATAAGCGAGTTAAAAAAGAAATTATATATGAAGTCCCTTCTTTAAAGTTGGGACTTTTTTGTTTTTTTGCAACATGACAATCATTTTTTTTGATGATCAATCTCGTGAAACTTTACTCCCGCTGACTTTTACCCGTCCGGTTGCTGATTTGCGAATTGGGATAATGAAAATATCCGAAAAATGGATCTTCCACTTCAAAACGTTGGGCGCTTACCAAACTCAATCTTATTTACAACAAAAGTTTCCACTTCAAACTGCCGAAAATCAGGTTTATATTAATGGTTCAGTTTGCCCAGACGATGCTTTATTAACTAGCATTAGTGCGTTAAAAGAAGGTGAAGCTTTGGTAGCCGATGAAATTTGCATTGCGGTAAAAACCAAAAGCAGGTACTTGAACTACAGTGATTTAAGCGGTTATAAAAAAATTGAGCACCAGCATTTGTTTTTAAAAATTACCTTTCCAGAAGATTTGTTTAAGTTTAATGCTGATGCAATTAAAGCAGACTTTGAGGTATTGACGAAAGGACGAGTTTCGCAAAAATTGAGCTCAACAAACAAGGTTATCGGCGATAATATTTTTGTGGAGGAAGGCGTAGTAGCAGAATGCTGTAATTTTAACACCACTAGCGGACCCATTTATCTAGGTAAAAACAGTCAGGTTTGGGAGGGTAGCAATATTAGAGGAGCTTTAGCTTTGTGTAATGATTCTCAGATTAAAATGGGAACTAAAATATACGGTGCAACCACCGTTGGGCCAAATTCAAGAGTTGGTGGCGAAATCAATAACGCGGTGATTTGGGGAAACTCGGCAAAAGGCCACGAAGGGTATTTGGGTAACTCTGTTTTGGGCGAATGGTGTAACATTGGGGCAGATACCAATAACTCAAATTTAAAAAACAATTATGCCGAGGTAAAACTATGGGATTATACGCTGCAACGCTTTCGGAAAACCGGTTTGCAATTTTGTGGGCTAGTTATGGCAGACCATGCTAAATGCGGTATCAATACCATGTTTAACACGGGTAGCGTAGTAGGCGTAGGTGCAAATATTTTTGGTGCTGGTTTTCCAAGAAATTTTGTTCCGGATTTTGCATGGGGCGGCGCACACGGATTTGAAGTTTACAGCTTAAATAAAATGTTTGAAACGGTGACTAAAGTGTTTGAACGTCGCGGTAAAATGTTTGATGAAGCTGATAGAGATATACTAAGCTATATATTTGATAATACAGAACAATACAGAAGATTTTAGAATTATGAGAAAAAAAATTGTTGCAGGAAACTGGAAAATGAATAAGAATTACACTGATGGCTTATCTCTTTTTTCTGAGGTGGTTAACATGGTAAAAGATGAAGTAAGAGGAAACCAACAGGTAATCGTTTGTGCGCCATTTATCCATTTGCATAGTTTAGCTGCTTTAGCTAGCGGACATCAGCAGGTAAGTATAGGCGCTCAAAACGCACATCAGGAAGAGTCTGGTGCGTATACCGGCGAAATTTCAGCAGCTATGTTAAGTTCGGTTGGTGTTGATTACGTGATTCTGGGACACTCAGAAAGACGTCAGTACTTTGGTGAGGATAATGCTTTATTAGCTAAGAAAACAGGTAATGCTTTAAAAAATAATTTAAAACCAATTTTTTGCATCGGCGAAACTTTAACTGAAAGGGAAAACGGAACTTATTTTGAAGTTGTAAAATCTCAGTTGGCAGAAGGTACTTTCCATTTAAGCGCTGAAGACTTTGCAAAATTGGTTATCGCTTACGAACCGGTTTGGGCAATCGGTACAGGGGTAACCGCTAGCTCTGCACAAGCGCAAGAAATTCACGCCTTTATCCGTAAAGAAATTGCAAGTAAATTTGGAGAAGAAATAGCCGAAAACACCAGCATTTTATATGGCGGAAGCTGTAACCCAAAAAACGCGGATGAGTTATTCTCTCAAGCAGATATTGATGGCGGATTAATTGGTGGGGCATCTTTAAAGTCGAGAGACTTTGTTGATATAGCGAAAGCTTTTAATAACTAAGTAAGGCTAAAAGCTAAAAGCCGAATGCTTAAAGCAAAAAAAGCTCAAATGGTAAATCATTTGAGCTTTTTTACGTTTGAAATTCAGCCTTTAGCTTTACGCTTTCAGCTTTACTGTTCTTCGTAATGATAGGTTAGGCCGCCATCAATAAAGTAGGTGCTTCCGGTGACGTAACTTGCATCCTCACTCGCTAAAAAAGCAACAATCCCCGCTACTTCTTCAGGCGTCCCCATGCGTTTCATCGGGATGTTTTCTAATAATGCATTCATTTTTTCTTTGTCGGCCATCATTTTTTTGTTGATTGGCGTGGCAATCGCTCCGGGCGCAACATTATTAATCCTTATATTTAAGGGCGCAAGCTCAGTTGCTAAGTTTCTCATCAGCATTTTTAAGCCGCCTTTACTTGCGCAATAACTTGCAAAATGAGGGAAGATAATTTCTTCATGAACAGAGCTCATATTAATAACCACACCAGCTCTATCTTCTTTTTGGCAGTATTTTGCAAAAGCCTGCGTTCCAAAAAAAGCCGCTTTCAAATTTGTATTCATTACCAAGTCATAATCCTCAACGGTAACATCCCAAAAATTAGCAGCCCGCTCAACGCCTGCATTATTTACTAAAATATCCAAAGAACCCAAACTTGCTATCGCCTGGTTTACTAAGCTAATAACGTTTTCAGGCTTGCTAATATCTATGTTTATCAATTTCACTTTTCCGCCATATTCTTCCAGGCGCTCTACCAACAAAGGTTCTGTACTGTCAAATTTTAATCCATTTAAAATAATATTAGCACCTTCTTGCGCAAAACGTATTGCGCATGCTTTGCCAATTCCAGAAGTGCTGCCGGTTATTAAAATGTTTTTGTTTTCAAATCTGTTCATAACTCTTTTTTGTTAAAAACAAATCAATAATGTTACCAATAAAATTTAGGGTCTTGATTTTTAACATTTTATAACAAATTCTTTTTGTTTACTTGATTTAAGCTTTTTAGAAAAGGAAAAGCTTTTTAATTGAACAATAATTTGTGGTTATTTGCAATTGTAATTTTAACAAAAAGATGGACTATAAAGAGCTGATTTTTAAAATTAATGCCACGGAGACTTACCATACAGACCTATTAATTGCTGCACTAGCAGATATTGATTACGAAACATTTGAGGAAACGCAAGATGGTTTTAAAGCTTACATTAGCGCAGCCAACTTTAACGATATTTCGATTAAGAGTGTGCTCAAAAACTTTACTGATATTGATTGCTCTTATACAATTAATGATATTGAACAAAAAAACTGGAATGAAGTGTGGGAAAGTAATTTTGAGCCGATAGAAATAGAAAATCAGGTTTACGTACGGGCAACTTTTCATGAACCTAAGCCTGAATTTAAGTACGAAATTGTAATCGACCCGAAAATGTCCTTCGGTACGGGACATCACCAAACCACCGCTATGATGATGGAATATATACTGGCAACAGACGTAGCAGCTAAAAATATTTTAGACATGGGATGTGGAACCGCAATTTTAGCAATTTTAGCAAGTAAACTAGGTGCCGCTTTTGTAACGGCGATTGATTACGACCCTATCTGTTACGATAGCACTCTGGAAAATGCGTCTCTCAACAACATTCATAACCTAAAAGCATTATGTGGTTCAAAAGAAGCAATACCAAATGTAAAATTTGATATCATTTTAGCAAATATCAACCGTAATATATTACTAGATCAAATTGAACGGTATGCGGCTGTATTAGTAAAGGGTGGACTTATTTTTTTTAGCGGTTTTTATGAAGAGCCAGATTTACAGATGATTAAAAACGAAGCACAAAAATATGGGATTAGTTACGTTAACCATAAAAAAAAGGAGCCCTGGGTGGCAGCAAAATTTATTAAGAATTAATATATGAGAGTTCACTTTATAGCTGTTGGAGGTGCTGCAATGCATAATTTAGCGATTGCATTGCATTTAAAAGGTTTTATAGTTTCCGGTTCTGATGATATGGTGTACGAGCCATCAAAAAGTAGGCTAAAAGCCCACGGCATTTTGCCAAAGCAAGAAGGCTGGAACCCGGAAGTTATTACAAAAGATATAGATGCTGTTATCTTAGGGATGCATGCCCGTATTGACAATCCAGAGCTTATAGCGGCTCAAAAATTAGGTTTGCCAATATTTTCTTACCCAGAGTATGTTTACCAGCAGTCTGTTGATAAAAAAAGGATTGTGGTAGGGGGTAGCCATGGTAAAACTACCATCACCTCGATGATATTGCATGTTTTAAAATTTCATCAAAAATCATTCGATTACTTAGTTGGTGCACAAATTGAAGGATTTGACAATATGGTGCAATTATCTGATGCGCCGATAATTGTGATAGAAGGAGATGAATATCTTGCTTCTGCAATAGACAGGAGACCAAAGTTTCATCTTTACAAAGCTCATGTAGCGATTATTAGTGGCGTAGCCTGGGATCATATTAATGTTTTTCCAACTTTTGATAGTTATAAAGAGCAATTCTCTTTGTTTATTGATACTATAGAAAATAACGGAACATTAATTTATTGCGAAGAGGACGCAGCTTTGAGCAACCTAGTAGCAAAACATCATTTTAAAAATCAGGTACAAAAAATTCCTTATCAAACGCCGACCTATACAATAGAAGATGGAAAGACATTTTTATCTCTAGCTGCTGGTGAGCGAGTTGAGCTTAAAGTTTTTGGCAAACACAACTTGATGAATTTAACCGCAGCGAAATTGGCTTGCAATAAAGTTGGGGTTTCGGATAAAGATTTTTATAAGGCGATAAGTTCGTTTAAGGGAGCATCAAAAAGATTGGAAAAATTAGGAGAAACGCCTAATAAGATTGTGTTTAAAGATTTCGCCCACTCGCCCTCTAAACTGAAAGCCACCGTTGAAGCTTGTAAAGAACAATTTCCTAATCGTTTGCTGATTGCTTGTATAGAATTACATACGTTTAGCAGCTTAAATGAACACTTTCTTACAGAATATGAGGGGACAATT
>DASVGY010000135.1:0-7332 GCA_036379295.1 Pelobium sp. | reverse complement strand
CCTTAAAGCGAGGTTTAAATCCGGTGGGTTTTGCTGCAGCAGGCTTTTCTTTTGGAGATGATACTTCGGTGGGGTTTGCGGTTTCTTCTTCTTGAACGTCAACCGTCTTTGTGGCACCAGCTTTAAAGCGAGGTTTAAATGCGGCGGGTTTTGCTACAGCAGGCTTTTCTTCCTTAGATGATTCTTCGGTAGGGTTTGCTGTTTCTTTTTCTTGAACGTCGGCAGTTTTTGTGGCACCAGCTTTAAAGCGGGGTTTAAATGCGGCGGGTTTAGGTGAAACGCCGCTGTGGTCAATTTCTTCCTTTATTTTTTTATTCTCTAAGGTCGGGGGCTGCGCTTTAAAGCGAGGTTTAAAAGCAGGAGCTTTGATTTGGTTAATCTCTGTTTTATCGGTTGGTTTTCCAATTGTTTCGCCTGCTTTAATTTCCTCAGGCTTTGCTTTAAATGCTTCTTTCAATTTAGATTCCTTTTCCTCAGACAAAGGGAAGGCTATCCTTAAGTTATTGAACCAATATTTTTTGGTATGGTCAAAACTTTTTTCGCTCATCTGTTCGTAATGCGCAGTAAACTCCGCAAAAACATCAGGTTTGCCTAATTGAAAACTATCCAAATCAATTTTTTTTTTCAGGAAAAACTCTTCAAAGGTCATATCGAAATCTCCACTTCTAAATTTTTCCAGATCAGCTTTTTACCATCGTTGCTTAATTCCCAGTTTTTCTTTTCGTCCTCAGAGGCGTTCAGCAATGTTTGGTACCATAAAAGAGGAATAGCTGTTTCTTTGCCGTCTAAATCCACCACCAAACTGTCGTCATTAAAAACAACCTTTAATTCTTGGTCTTTTCTTCGGTTACTAACTATTCCCACTTTATAAAACGTTTATTTTTTATTTACACCTAAAGTTTTTTACACTAAGTAACAGCTTTTCTTCATTTGCTTTCAGCCTTAAGCCTCCCGCTTTAAGATTTAAGGCTTCTTTCAGCTTATTCTTCCATATTATGATAAACGGCCTGCACATCCTCATCCTCTTCCAGTTTATCCAATAATTTGGTAACATCGGCCGCTTGTTCCTCGCTAACTTCTTTAAAGCTTAAGGGGATGCGCTCTAATTTGGCTTGCTTAACTTCAATGCCTTTTTCTTCTAGCGCTTTTTGCATGTTTCCAAAGTCTTCATAACCGGCATGGATTACTGCAACATCTTGGCCTTCTTCGTTGGCTTCCACAAAAATTTCTTCTAAACCAGCATCAATCAGCTCTAACTCTAATTCTTCTAAATCTAAATCGCCCGGTTCAAACCTAAAAGTAGATACCCTTTTAAATATGAAGTCTAAAGAACCGGTTTTACCTAAAGAGCCATTTGTTTTGGTGAAATAGCTTCTTACGTTAGCTACCGTTCTGTTGGTATTGTCGGTTGCGGTTTCTACCAAGATAGCTACGCCGTGGGGCGCATAACCTTCGTAAACAAACTCTTCGTAACCTGCTGTATCTTTGTCAGATGCTCTTTTAATTGCAGCATCCACGCGGTCTTTCGGCATATTTACCGCTTTCGCGTTTTGTATGGCAGTCCTTAATTTTGAGTTGGTTTCTGGGTGTGCACCACCTTCTTTTACCGCAATTGCAATATCTTTACCAATTCGTGTAAACTGAACCGCCATTTTTGTCCAGCGTTTAAATTTTCTTTCTTTGCGGAATTCAAATGCTCTTCCCATTTTTATTAGTTCATTAATATTTTAGTTCATTAGTAGCGAGTGGCAGTAGAATCGTTTAATAAACAAACTGTATTGTAAACGTTGTAAGCATCTTAATACTCACATCTCGATACTGCTGCTCAAAGTTAATTTTTCAAATTGAATTTGGGTATTTGCGCTTAACTTTTTTAAACAAAAAAACCTCGCTAAATCAATTAACGAGGTTTTTAAATGTTATCAGAAAAAATTATTTCTTTCCTCCTTGTGCTGCTTGTTGCTCTGCTTGCTTAAGCGCTCTTGACATAATTACCGAAACAATAGTGTCTTCTGGTACGTTGGTGATGGTGTAATCACTTGGTTTTAAATCACGTACCCTTACAGATTTACCTACTTCTAAAGGCTCAATAGAAACTTCTACTTCCTGAGGCATATTTTTTGGTAAAGCATTAACTTTTAACTTACGCAGTTTTTGAACTAACTTACCACCCATTTTAACACCTGGCGAAGTTCCGGTTAATTTTACTGGAATTTCGATTGTTACTTTCTTATCATCAAATAGTTGAAGAAAATCTACGTGTAAAATTTTCTCTGTTAATGGATGAAACTGAATATCCTGCATTACTGCATTATATTTTTTACCTGCAATAGTTAATTCGGCAAAATTAACTTCTGGCGTATAAACTAAGTCTTTTAATGCTGGCGCATCAATAGCAAAGTGAAATTGTTCTTTTCCGCCGTATAAAACAGCAGGCACTTTACCTTCGTAACGCAGCTCTTTTGCGTCGCGTTTCCCTACGTTCTCTCTTGGAGAACCGCTAATTGCGATTGATTTCATATTTGTTGTATATTAATTAATTTTAAATAATTCACTTATTGAAGCATGCTCATTTACATTAGCAATAGCTTTTGCAAAAAAATCTGCCGTTGATAAAACTTTGATTTTTGGACTGTTTTGTTTCAATGGAATAGTATCGGTAACAATTAACTCAGACAGCGCCGACTTTTCAAGCGTCTCATAAGCATTGCCAGATAAAACTGCATGCGTACAAACTGCTCTAACACTGTTAGCGCCATTTTCCATAATCAATTCTGCTGCTTTTGCTAAAGTGCCACCGGTATCTATAATGTCATCCATTAGCACCACGTCTAAACCTTCAACATCCCCAATGATAGACATTGACTCAATTTCGTTGGCTCTTTTTCTACGCTTATCGCAAATTACCACCTCTGCATTAAAATATTTTGCAAAAGTGCGGGCCCGGTAACTACCGCCCATATCTGGTGAAGCAATGGTCAGTTTTTTTAGGCCTAAACTTTTAATATGAGGAACAAAAATTACAGAAGCATCTAAATGGTCCACCGGAATATCAAAAAATCCCTGAATTTGCGCAGCATGTAAATCCATGGTCATAATGCGGTGAATGCCGGCCGCAACCAATAAATTAGCTACCAATTTTGCGCCTATCGCAACTCTTGGTTTATCTTTTCTATCCTGACGGGCTAAGCCAAAGTAAGGGATAACCGCAGTGATGTAATGCGCAGAAGCCCTTTTAGCGGCATCAATCATCATCAACAGTTCCAATAAATTATCATTTGGCTGGCAGGTTGATTGAATTAAAAAAACATCGCAACCGCGGATAGATTCATCATAATGAGGCTGAAACTCACCATCAGAAAAGCGGGATAAAATTACTTTTCCAAGTTCTTTACCATAACATTTAGCAATTTTTTCAGATAACGCTATAGAGCCTGTACCAGAGAAAAGTTTGATGTTGTTAAACGTGGAAGGCATGAGCTTTCAGGGGATTTAAAATAAAAAATTCGGAAATCAAGTTGTTAATTTCCGAATTTACTTGTTGCCCGACCAGGGTTCGAACCTAGACAAACGATACCAAAAACCGTTGTACTACCATTATACTATCGGGCAATCCTACATTTTAGAAGACTCGTCTTCCGAAATGGAATGCAAATATAGAAGCATTAACCAAAGTAAGCAAATATTTTTTAAAATAAATCTGCCCTAAATATAACACGGTGTTTCTCAGAATTTTTTGTTCGTTGTGGCGGTTAATAAATGTTAAAATAGCCTTTAATTAAATACAATTCATTATTTTCGGCGGTTAAAATCAAATCAAATAATGAGTTATTCAAAAATCAACAACCTGTTGGGGTGGCTTTCCTTTTTAATTGCAGCAACAGCTTATATATTAACGCTGGAACCTACCGCTAGTTATTGGGATTGCGGCGAATTTATTTCTGCCGCTTTTAAGCTTCAAATTGTGCACCAGCCAGGTGCGCCCCTATTTTTGATGATTGGAAAAATCTTTAGTTTGTTTGCCAGCAAGCCAGAAAATGTAGCCTACGCAATAAATGTGAGCTCGGCGCTTTCAAGTGCGGCAACCATAATGTTTTTATTTTGGACCATCACTGCGCTGGGTAAAAAAGTAAGTTTAAGCACAAATGTTCCGCTAAACGCAACTACTATAATTGGAATTATGGGCGCTGGTTTGGTAGGCGCTTTAGCTTATGCGTTCTCAGATTCTTTCTGGTTTTCTGCGGTAGAGGCAGAAGTTTATGCAATGTCTTCGCTTTCAACAGCGGTTGTTTTTTGGGCAATTTTAAAATGGGATGCCCATGCCGATGAACCTTACGCCGATAAATGGTTGGTTTTTATAGCTTATGTAATGGGTTTATCAATAGGGGTACACCTACTTAATTTGTTGGTTATCCCTGCAATGGCTTTGGTTTATTATTTCAGAAAAAACAAAGCTGCTACAACCAAGGGTGTGTTTAGCGCCATGTTTGTAGGCGTTTTAATTTTAGGTTTTATACAATATGGCATCATCCAATATTTAATAAAATTGGGTGCTAACTTCGATTTATTTTTTGTAAATACTTTAGGTTTTGGCTTTGGTTCTGGAGTAATGGTTTTTGCGCTTTTGCTGATTGGCGGTACCATTTGGTTGACTTTATACTCCATCAAAAAGAGAAAGCCAACGTTAAACTTGGCGATGATATCGTTTATATTTATCCTGTTCGGATACAGTTCCTTCGCCATGATTGTAATCAGGGCGAAAGCCAATCCAACCTTAAATAACAGCAACCCGAGCGATGCGTTCTCTTTTTTGGGCTACCTAAACCGAGAGCAATACGGCGACAGACCCTTGCTTTACGGGCAATATTTTGATTCAAAACCTATTGAAACCAAGCAAACAGGAAACATCTACATCAAAGGCGATAAAAAATATGAAGTAGCTGGCCAAAAGCAGGCTTACGTTTACGATAGAAACACTTTGTTTCCACGGATGTACAGTGATGATAGCAACCACCCCGCCGTTTATAGAGATTGGATGAATTTAGGCCCGCAAGAGAGCCCCACATTTACCACCAATATTGGCTTTTTTGGAACTTACCAAATAGGTTTTATGTATATGCGATACCTTCTGTGGAATTTTGCTGGACGGCAAAATGATAACCAAGGAATAGGGGATTATACAAGTGGAAACTGGATTAGTGGGATAAAGTTTTTAGATGCCATGCGTTTAGGAGACCAATCTCATTTGCCCGATAGCATCACCAAAAACAAATCCTACAACCAACTGTATTTTCTGCCGCTAATTTTAGGCTTGTTAGGCGCTTTTTGGCATTTTAAATACAGCCAGAAAGATGCAGGAATTGTTGCGCTGTTGTTTTTCTTTACTGGTTTGGCAATAGTAATTTACCTCAACCAAACGCCTAGCCAACCACGAGAGCGAGATTACGCCTATGTTGGTTCCTTTTATGCTTTCGCAATTTGGATTGGATTAGGTGTTTTTGCAGTATCGCAATGGCTGCGGAAGGTACTGAGTCCTAAAACTGCCGCGGTGTTAGCTACGCTGATAGGACTTTTAGTTGCGCCAGTATTAATGGCAAGTCAAGAGTGGGATGACCATGACCGCTCTACAAAGTCAACCGCCAGGGATTTTGCTAAAAACTATTTAAGTAGTTGCGCACCAAACGCGATTTTATTTACCTACGGCGATAACGATACTTATCCACTTTGGTATGTGCAGGAAGTGGAAAATTTTAGGCCAGATGTGAGGATTGTAAACTTAAGTTTATTTGATACAGATTGGTATATAAATCAATTGAGAAGGCCGTTTAACGAATCGGCACCGCTGCCAATTACTATGAGTCCGGATATGTATAAAACCGGTACAAGAGACGTTTTATTTTATCAAAATTTTAATTTAGAAGGCCCGCAAGAACTTAAGGATGTTTTTGAGTTTGTTACTTCCAACAATCCTGAGGCGAAAGTTGATTACCAAAGCGGTAGGTCAGAGAACTTTTTGCCTACCAAAAACTTTAAGCTCAGCATTAATCCGGATACAGTTTTAGCAACTAACACCGTAGATAAAAATGAAGCTTCAAAGATTGTTCCGGCGATGGAATGGACTTTCCCGGGGAACTATTTAACCAAAGGGCAGCTGGCTATTATTGATATTTTGGTCCATAACAAATGGAAGCGTCCTATTTACTTTGCTTTTACAGTGCCTAGCAGCAATTTTTTAGGTTTAGATAATTATTTGTTTAACGAAGGTTTTGCATTGAGGTTAGAACCAAAAACGAAAGCCAAGATACCATCTGATGGTCCGCTTGGCGATACAGAAACCGTGAACACCAAAGAGATGTATCATAATTTGATGACAACTTTTGATTGGGGTACAATCAAGTCATCTCCTTATCTTGACCCAGAATCGCAAAAAATGGTGTTTTTATCGGTAAATAAATTCACAGAGCTAGCAAAAAACTTAATATTTGAAGGTAAGGCCGATAGTGCCAGAAACGTGATAAAAGAATGCATGAAAGTGCTTCCTATTTACACCACTTACGATAGTAATTTTGCGCTGAGCAAATACGAATTGGTTAAGTTAATGTTTGAGTTAGGTATGAAAGCCGATGCAGCAAAACTTTTGAAACAAACCGAGAATCTGGTAACGCAAGAGCTAGACTACCATTACAGCATTATGCAAGGCAAAGAAAACTTAGCGGGTAGAGATATCCAGTTAAATTTGTTTGTGCTTTCGCAGTTTGTTGAAATGAGCAAGCAATACGGCGAAGCAGCTTTGCATAAAGAATTAGAAAGTAAAATGAAAAACTACGAAGCCAAATTTGGAATGAGTAGGTAATAACTTGAGTTTTTAACAAAAGGGAGTATTTGTATTGCTCCCTTTTTTCGTGGTTTTTTACACTCGGGTTTGTCGTTAAAAATTTTAGTTGATGCAAAAATTCGCATCTCGCAATCCTAAAACTTTGTTTTCTAAAATAGGTAGTAAGCCCTTCTCTTTATTAGAAAACGTTTGTAATGAGGCTTTATTCCTCCATTTCTCCGGTGTCTAAAAAATGGTGTACTGGCTTGTAATGTAAGTCAAAAGTTTCCGCAATACCTCGGTGCACCACCTCTCCATTAATAATGTTTAGTCCTTTTAGTAATTCATAATTATCTAAGCAGGCTTTTTTCCAGCCCTTATCAGCGAGTTGCAAAATATATGGAAATGTACTGTTGGTTAGGGCAACGGTAGATGTGTAAGGGACAGCACCCGGCATGTTGGGTACGCAGTAGTGCAAAATGCCATCCACAATATAGGTGGGGTTTTCATGAGTTGTG
>DASVGY010000134.1:0-9219 GCA_036379295.1 Pelobium sp. | reverse complement strand
AGGGCTTTTTTTTTCAGACTTGTAATTAGTCAAGCTATCCTCTTTTAAAGTTGCCTCTTTTACCACTTATTCTTGAACGGGAAGAATTTTTTTTTGCGGAACAATCTGCTACTAAGCACTTTTAACTTAAATTGGCGGAGTAGTTTTTAAAATAGCGTGTTGTAAAATGATGAGTAAAATAGCCGCAATCCTTTAAATACAATCTACGTTTTTAATTTTCGCGTTTTGTACGCCATCATAAATAACAGCTACAAATTATTATCTTACATTCTGGTTCAACAGGTTTTAGCGCTAATTAAATAAGTAAAGAATCAAATCGAAATAAAAAAATCAAGGTAAATGAACAGCAAATTACTTTCCTTCGGCCTCATCATGTCCTTGCTTGCGCAGAGCTGCAACGCACAAAATGCCCCAACACCCAATATTTCGGAAAAAGAAGTAGCTCGCATTATCAAAACGCTATCGGCAGATGATATGAAAGGGAGAAATTCTTTAAAACCAACTGAGATTGCAAAGGCAGCAGATTTTATTGCAGCCGAGTTTAAATTGGCCGGGTTAAGTTATTTTAAGGATGCAAAAAGCTATCGTCAAAACTTTCGGCTAAGTAACGTTGTACCCATTGGTGGTAGGTTAACCATCAACGGAAAAAGCATTGCAAACGATGACTACATTGTTTCTTCGCCAAAGGAAAAGCTTGAAATGCAGAGTGCGCCACGCTTGTTTAAAATTAGTAAAGACGATGATTTTTTTGCGAAATACCAAGAGATAAGCCATAGTAAAACAGACTTATTGGTGCAAATAGATGAGCATCTTAGGCCTTCGTTTAATAGATTAAAAGCTTATTTAAATCAGGGTAACATGTCAATTGGCCAAAAAGAAAGCCCAACTATTGTTTATCTGTTAAGCAATCAAGAAGTAGTTGGTTTTAAGCTAAGTTTTACAAACAAAGTTAACAGTGTTCCAATGTTTAATGTTTTAGGCGTTTTACCCGGCAAATCCAAACCCAATGAATACGTAATTTTTAGTGGCCATTACGACCATTTAGGGGTAATTAAATCAGTTGATAAAGATTCAATTGCAAACGGAGCCGATGACGATGCCAGCGGAACAACCGCGGTAATCGCATTGGCTAAATATTTTGCTCAACAAAAAAACAACGAACGTACTTTGCTATTTGTGGCTTTTACAGCCGAAGAGATTGGCGGCTATGGTTCGCAGTATTTCTCTAAACAACTAGATCCAAATAAAGTAGTAGCCATGTTTAATATCGAAATGATAGGGAAGCAATCAAAGTTTGGTAAGCACAATGCTTTTATAACCGGCTTTGAGCATTCAAACTTTGGCGAAATTTTGCAACAGAACCTGCAAGGCACACCTTTTAAATTTTATCCAGATCCTTATCCAAAAGAAAATCTTTTCTATCGTTCTGATAATGCTACCCTAGCCATGTTAGGAGTGCCAGCACACACTATTTCGTCGGACCAAATAGATACCGATAAACTATACCACTCGGTTGATGATGAGTTTGAGACCTTAGATGTTACAAACATTACCGAGATTATTAAAGCAATAGCAATTAGTTCCGGCTCCATTGTTAGCGGAAAAGATACGCCATCCAGAGTGCTTGGTGTAAAGTAAGTTTATAGCTACAAAACTGGAAGACACTTTAGCAATATAGCGCTGGCATTAGCCCGATGTTTCAATTGCGACCGTAAAATCTCAAAAAAAACGCCATCCTCAATAAACCATATTATACTGCTGTAAGGTTAACTTATCGGCGGCCTTATGGGCTTTATTTGCTTTTTGAACATTTATACCACAAATTCTTACAATTCTGACATCCTAAGCATTTCATTGGTGGTAATTTTACCCTTGATGATTATTAGGCTGACAAATCGGTTAGCCGTAAATAAGCAACGCCAATAAATAAAGGTCTGTTTGTTCGTAACTTTTGTGAACAAATTTGCTAGCGTATAAAATAAATTAAACAGCATAATGAAGATTGAACACCTCATTTTTTCGGGCTTGGTATTAGCCAGCTCTGCATGCACCCAAAACCTTAAAACTGCTGCCGTTACAGATAGCGCTTCAGTAGTTGAAGAATCAAACAAAAAGCAGTTTGAGGGTGCAATTTCGCAACCGTTAATTACAGAGCGGTTTAGTGCCGATCCATCTGCCCATGTTTTTGGAGGTAAAATTTTTATCTACCCATCTCATGATTATGATGCAGGCGTTCCGGAGAATGATAACGGAGATCATTTTGCGATGAAAGACTATTACGTTTATTCGTTAGATAGTGTTGGAGGCAAAGTTAAAGATTACCCAATGGCTTTAACTATTGGAGATGTGCCCTGGGCCGATAAACAAATGTGGGCACCAGATGCAGCCTACAAAAACGGAAAATACTATTTTTATTTCCCCGCGAGAGACAAACAGGGTGCTTTTAGAATTGGCGTAGCGCAAAGTAACCAGCCGCAAGGACCTTTCAAGGCAGAACCCTTACCCATCAAAAACAGCTTTAGTATCGACCCCGCTGTATTTACAGATACAGATGGCGAAAGTTATATGTATTTTGGTGGGATCTGGGGCGGGCAGCTACAAAAGTGGGCTACTGGCAAGTTTGATGCAAAAGGTTCGGCAACCGATTTAGGAAAAGATAACGAGCCCGCTTTAACGGCAAAAATTGCAAAAATGAACGCCAACATGTTAGAATTTGCCGAAACGCCAAAAGACGTAGTTATCTTAGATGAAAATGGTAAAGCAATAATAGGAGGCGACCATAACCGTAGATTTTTTGAGGCTGCTTGGATGCACAAATACAAAGGAAAATATTATTTTTCTTACTCTACCGGCGATACCCACCAAGTGTGTTATGCCACCGGCGATAATCCTTATGGACCTTTTACCTATCAGGGCGTGGTTTTAAAGCCTGTTGTTGGCTGGACTTCTCATCATTCCATTGTTGAGTTTAACGGGAAATGGTATCTTTTTTACCACGATACGCAAGTTTCGGGCGGCAAAACGCACCTTAGAAATGTAAAAGTTGCTGAGCTAAGTTATGATGCCGATGGCAAAATTATTCCAATAGAGCCCTACAAGAAATTAGCAAATTTGTAATCCATTCAAAAAATTTAAACGCAAAACCCTTCGTCTGCAATGAAAAAAAGGACTCTCTCTGTAAAAACGCTGTTTTTGATACTCACCTTAATAGTAGCAAGCCAACTATTAAAAGCACAGGAAAACAAGTACGTTTTCAACGATTATACGCAACCTTTTGAGGTGCGGGTAAATGATTTGGTGAGTCGTTTAACGCTAGAAGAAAAGGTTTCGCAAATGATGAATAGTTCGCCGGCTATAGAGCGGTTAGGCATTCCGGCTTACGATTGGTGGAACGAAACGTTGCATGGCGTAGCTCGTACGCCTTTTAAAACCACGGTTTACCCGCAAGCAATAGCTATGGCTGCCACTTTTGATAAGGGCTCCTTATTTAAAATGGCTCAATATTCTGCCTTAGAAGGCCGGGCGATTTACAATAAAGCAGTAGAAACAGGCAGAACCAATGAAAGATATTTAGGCTTAACCTACTGGACCCCAAACATCAATATTTTTAGAGATCCACGCTGGGGACGCGGGCAAGAAACTTATGGCGAAGACCCATTTTTAACAGCAACCATGGGCGATGCTTTTGTGCGTGGCCTACAAGGAAACGATGCTAAATATTTACTAGCAGCCGCCTGTGCTAAGCATTATGCAGTACACAGCGGTCCAGAATCTTTACGCCATGTTTTTGATGTGGATGTAAGTGCTTATGATTTATGGGACACCTATTTACCTGCTTTTAAAAAGTTAGTAGTTGACTCCAAAGTAGCCGGTGTAATGTGCGCTTATAACGCTTTCAGAACCCAACCTTGCTGTGCTAGCGATATTTTAATGACTGATATTTTGCGTAAGCAGTGGAATTTTACAGGTTATGTAACATCTGATTGTTGGGCAATTGATGATTTCTTTAAAAACCATAAAACCCATCCAGATGCCGAATCAGCTTCGGCAGATGCTGTTTACCACGGAACCGATATAGATTGCGGTACCAATGCTTTTCTTTCTTTAGTACAAGCGGTTAAGGACGGCAAAATCACCGAAGATCAGATAGATGTTTCTGTCAAAAGATTGTTTATGATCCGTTTTCGTTTAGGCATGTTTGATCCCGCTTCAATGGTTAAATATGCCCAAACACCTTTTTCGGTTTTAGAAAGTCCGGCGCATAAGGCACAAGCGCTAAAAATGGCACACCAATCCATCGTACTGTTAAAAAATGAAAAGCAAACATTACCTCTTAGTAAAAGCCTAAAAAAAATTGTTGTTTTAGGTCCAAACGCTGACAACGCCATCTCCATTTTAGGAAATTATAACGGAACGCCATCTAAGCTGAGGACTATTTTACAAGGTATTAAAGATAAGGTTGGCAAAAATACAACCGTGGTTTACGAACAAGCGGTAAATTTTACCAACGATACTTTATTGGTTTATCAGGATTTAAGTAAACAATATTCGTTTGAAGGAAAGCCAGGTTTTAAAGCCGAATATTTTGACAATAGAAATTTAGAGGGAAGCCCTAAAACCGTAGCGCAGGAAAAAGATTTGAACCACTTTTGGCAGGAAGGACAAAAAATGGGGGCGCAAATGACGGCCAATAATTTTTCGGCTCGTTATCGTACCAACTTTAAAGCTGATAAAACAGGGCAAGTTACTTTTGAAGTTGAAGGAGACGATGGCTATCGGTTTTTGGTAAACGGAAAAACAGTGCTGAATGCTTGGGAAAGAAACAGATGGGGCGCCCGAACTTATCAATTAAAAGTTGAAAAAGATGCTGTATATCAATTAGTTATTGAGTACTGGCAAGGAGATGGAAAAGGAAACATCAGGCTAAGCACTGGAACTTACCAAGCTACAGATATGCCTAAACTGGCAACTAAATACAAAGATGCAGATGCTTTTATTTTTGCTGGTGGCATATCTCCGCAGTTAGAAGGCGAAGAAATGAAGGTAAATTTTCCGGGTTTTAATGGTGGTGATCGTACGTCGATTATGTTGCCAGAAGTTCAAACCCGTTTAATGAAAGCATTAAAAAGTACCGGAAAGCCTGTTGTTTTTGTAATGATGACGGGCAGTGCCATTGCTACACCTTGGGAATCGCAAAATCTTCCGGCAATTTTAAACGCCTGGTACGGCGGGCAAGCAGCTGGTACAGCAGTAGCCGATGTGCTTTTTGGAGATTATAACCCAGCCGGACGTTTGCCAGTTACGTTTTATGCCAGCGATGCGGATTTAGCTTCGTTTAACGATTATAATATGGAAAACCGTACTTATCGTTATTTCGGCGGGAAGCCACTGTACGGTTTTGGCTATGGTTTAAGCTATACTTCGTTTAAATATGATGATTTAAACATCCCTTTGATTAAAAAAGCGGAGCCCGTTACTGTTTCTGTAAAAGTTACCAATACCGGAAAATTAGCCGGCGATGAAGTTGCTCAACTATATGTTGTAAACGAGAATACGAACATAAAAACAGCAATTAAGGCGCTTAAAGGTTTTGAAAGGATAAGCCTGAAAGCAGGGGAAACCCGCGAAGTTAAATTTATGTTAACCCCAGAAGATTTAAGCTATGTTGATGGCGATGGTAACAGGCAGCCGCTAAGCGGAAAAGTTGAAATCAGCATCGGCGGCAGCCAACCCGATGAAAAAAATATACTTAGTGGTAATATTTTAAATAGAATAATAACTATTGAATAGTTAAGCGATAGAACCTAATCTGGTTTGTAGTTTTTGACTCTAAAATGGCGCTCTTAAGAATGGGTTCTTAATTCCTTGCAGTAGTTTTAATTTAGTTCAACCCTTCTAGGTTTTCAATAATACTCTAATAGACAAATTAAAATTGTTGTCCGAATTAACATGAATTTATAAAAACTTAGAGGCTTATTATGGAAAAAATGAAATCTTCTATTATTGCTTGCTTGTTGCTTTTGGGACAAGCATTAGGATGTAAAGTTGCTAATCATACTCAAAGTTTAAGATTGCCTAAAATTAGGGCACTTAACGGCCATAAACAATTATATGTAGATGATAAACCATTTCTCATTATTGGTGGCGAACTTCTAAACTCTTCTGCCTCTAGTATAAATTACATGAAAGCGGTTTGGGAAAATGTTAAATCACAAAATATCAATACCGTTTATTTGCCCATAAGTTGGCAGCAATTTGAACCAAAAGAAGGTTGTTTTGATTATTCGTTAATAGACAGCCATATAAAAAATGCAACTGCTAATGGGTTAAAATTAGTAATCCTATGGTTTGGAAGTTGGAAAAACGGAGAATCAAACTGCACACCTGATTGGGTTAAAACAGATATGAAGCGTTTCCCGAGGATGATTGTTAATGACGGAAGAATTTCGAACACCATTTCCAACATAAATGAGCGTTGTTTAAATGCGGATTTGAAGGCCTATAAGGAACTGGTAAAGCGAATTGCAAAAGTTGATAAACACGGTGCGGTATTGATGATGCAGGTTGAAAACGAGGTGGGTTTGTTAGGAGCTACCCGAGACTTTTCGGTTGAGAGTACTAATTTATTTAATAAAGATGTTCCGGTTGAGTTAATTGAATACATCAATAATAACCTCTCAAAACTTAAACCCAATATTTCTTCACCGTACATAAAAAATGGACTAAAAAAGGTAGGTACATGGGAACAAGTTTTTGGAAAGTCACCAAATACCGACGAAATATTTATGGCCTGGAATTATGCTAAATATGTAAACAAACTTGCCCAAGCAGGTAAATCTGTTCATGAGCTGCCTGCCTTTGTAAACGCATGGGATGCTTCTGGTGGTAACCTAATTCCGGGTGTTTGGCCTAGTGGAGGACCAAACTTTCTTATGATAGATATTTGGCAGGCCGGTGCTCCGGATATTGACATCTTGGCCAACGATAATTATTCTCAAACATTTGGGTTGTCTGCCGAAAATTTTTTACATAATAAGAATCCGCTGCTCATACCAGAAGCATGTGCAATTTGGATGAACGACACGTTAAGCAGTGCCCCTAAAGCGTACTTTTGTTTTGGACATTTTAAGGCTATGGGTTTTTCGGCCTTTGGTATTGATCATCATAGCTATCATCCTAACAAGAAAGCTTATAAGGTGCTAAAAGATCTACTGCCCTTAATTTGCCAAGCCCAGCTTAATGATAAAATTAACGGTTTTATGGAGGGGGATGCGGTGTCGCCCAAGTTATTTAAGCTTGGCGACTTTATTTTTAAACCCAACTATAATTTACAAAAAAAGGATGTTATTAAAGGTTTTGGTTTGGTAATTCAGATAGCCGATGATGAATTTATTGTTGCCGGCAACGCTTGCCATCTTGAGCATGAATCTGCGGATGCCAAGAAGCCACATTCGCAACTTTTATCGGTAGAAGAAGGAAGTTTTATTGATGGTAAATGGCAAAAAGGCAGAGTCTTAAACGGAGACGAATTTGGAGTTAAACTTCCTCCAAATCCGTATGACATAGCTTCAGATATTTATCTTGATGGTATTAGTGTGCTTAAGATTAAACTTTTAAAATATTGAATGAGTAGCGTGTTTTCTAAAGAGAAAAACTGTTTCGTTATTCCATTCATAGCGTAAAACTTTTTATTGCGTGTTTTAAAAGTTTACCAAATCGTTTTGCGGTATAAAAGACAATTTTTGGTTTTTTACGCTTGTCTTCTTTTAGGTAGCAGCCAATATCTTAAGGTTTATTTTTTTACCATTTCATTTCTCCCGTGTTCACTTTTGCCCCGATTTCTAAAGAAGTTTCATTAGTAAGTGTAGGATATTTTGATTTCAGTGCGTTAATTAGGCTTGTGGAAGTTTTGTTAGTTTTCAATGCTCCTTCATAAAATTGAATATAACTTTTGGTGTGTTTTACTGCTGAAATATCCAACGCTGTGCCTAATTTTCCGTGTGCAGGAATTACAATTTCAGGATTCAAATTTTCAATTTTATTCAGAATAGTAATCCATTGGTTTCTTGCTTCTGTTGTTTGCGAATCTGCCATCCAAAGGTGAAATGAAGTACCAAAAACATTAATTCCGCCCACAACTGCTTTTATTGATGGTATCCAAACGAAAGTGGTTAATGGAAACTCATCTAAGCCAATTATTTCTAATTTATGACCTTCCAATTCAATCAAATTTCCTTTTAAAACTTGAGGCAAAATAGCGTTTGAAGTAATTGCTTTTCCAAATGATTTGCCCCAAACCTCTAATTTATTTTGGGCTGTTGCTTTTATGTGTTCAACTGTTGCTGGTGAAGCATAAACCGTTACTTCGGGAAAATATTTTTTGAATACTTCCAAACCAAAATAATAATCTGGATCGCCATGAGAAACGTAAATTGCAGTTAGTTTTTTGCCACTCTTTTTAATTTCTTGTGCTACATTTTCTGCATCATCCAATGTAAATTGTGCATCAATTAATACGGCGTCACTTTTGCCTGAAACTATTACAGAAGCAACTCCAAAATTATTTTCTGATGCGTAATATACTTTTAAGTTTAAATCCTTTGCTGCAATTGTCTTAAAATTTTGTGCATGCGCATCCATAGTAAATAAAAGTAAAATTGTTAAAAAAAAGGTTGAGATAATTTGTTTCATATTGTATTGTTTAAATTAATTTGCTTCCACATATTTTTGAAACTCATCAAAACTTTCAGGAAGCCTTTTTTTGAAACTTTTCACAATAATATTTTTTAAAAGCTTCCCCAAACTTTTTGGTTCATAGGAAACAGTTTGGGTAAATTCTGTCTGTCCGTTTTTATCAACAACCTTGTAGGTGTGGTAAAATTCGCCAAGGCTAATTAGGTTAAACATTTTCATTTTAGAATAGTGCGTAAACTCGCGGTTTGGCTGCACATTTTGAAATTCCACAATTGCTTTTCCCGAGCCTTTAAAATTTCCGGTCATTATGGTTCCGTTAGTAATTTCGCCCGCTGGTTCCGTTTTAGCATCTAAATACAATGTATTCCATTTTACCTGTTCAGTGGGCTCTATCAATTTCTTATAGGCGTTTTCAACCGGTGTATTGATGATTCT
Organism: Pelobium sp.; assembly: GCA_036379295.1. Lineage (GTDB taxonomy): Bacteria > Bacteroidota > Bacteroidia > Sphingobacteriales > Sphingobacteriaceae > Pseudopedobacter. The sequence goes on along the minus strand of DASVGY010000134.1, from coordinate 90 downwards.
ACTTCCAGAGATGATAGTTGCTTTGTTGGTGTTCATATTATTTTGAGGAAAAAGTTAAAATTATGGTAATAAATGATGGCAAAGCCTGAA